>JBMNNY010000042.1:0-14217 GCA_050942765.1 Bacillota bacterium
CCTCTTCATCGGCCAGCGGATGGTCAAAGCAGTCACAAATGCGCTCAACAAAGACGCTGCCGAAAAAGAGTGAAAATGAATAAGTCAAGATCACCAGCAGAACCGAACGATCTCCGATAATCGCCACCAAATTGATGACATCTTGCGGCATAATGCGCCCGAATACCAGCAAGGCTCCGAGCAAACCGGCCAAATGCAGCGCCTGATCGATTAGGAGCGTTGCCAAACTACGGCGCAAGAAACGCGACGTGATGCAATCGACAATGCCATGCCAGGCGATCGTTACTGCCAAGAGCGCCCAATGATCTCCAAGTTCCTGCCAGAAGACAAGCGTGGTTACCACTGTCAGAATCAGCAAATGCAAACCTAAATAGCGCCACTTTTCCGACTTGCCATTGGCAATCCTGCGGCCTTGCAGGACAAAATCAGTTACAAAATGAGCCACCAACAATTTTAGAAATTCCATGGTTTCCTCCATTAAGCTAAAGTTATTAATATATCTATTTTTAAGCTTATTGGCTAAAACCTTGATCAAAATGATGCATTCTATTCTAAATGATGTTGGTCAGCCATCGCTCCGCTAAGGCTTCACCGGCTGCGACGGCATCGCGGCGGGCTGCTGCGCAATGCTGAAATACAGCGGAAGCGGATATGTTCAAGCTCTGGCCGGCAGCTTCATAAGTGCGCAACTTTTCGTAAGCCGAGACAGCTTCCCACTGGCGTTTCGTCCAGCGCACCATCAGCGCATCAATCAACAAATAGATGGTATTCAAAGCTGCATCCTGGTCAGCTCCTAAACCGCTAAACACAGTGAAACAATTGGTCTTGTTCTTGGCGGCTTCCAACGCTTCTCGCGCATTAAGAAAGGCAGGCCCGTCCATCCAACCGGGATTCTCAGGCATCAGCTCGGTGGTAACCGTCCCCATCCCAACTCCTGCCCTTATCGTGGCAGGAAATAGCAGACTGCGCAGTCTGCGCAGCAGTAGCGGGACTTTCTGTGGCTGATCAGTGACACCCTGAATCTGATCACCATTAGATAAATAAAAGCGAGCGGCCAAAAAAGCGGAACATTCTGCATTAATGATGTCGATAACCCTCAGGACCCGCTCCTGCTCAGCCTGTCTGGCCTTAATACGCCGGGAACGAACCAGATCACCTGTCAAGACAACATACTGCTGTTCCTTGTCCAAGCCGGCCACCCCCTCGCAGATTCATGTTTGCATGATTTCACGCCCGCACGACCGTGCACGGATTCACACATTTGCGCAACCGCGCGAACTAAAAGGCTGCCCTATGCAATGCCCGGAGCAGTGCTCGGACAGCCCCGTAAAAATGCCGGGACAACCTGCAAAAGTGCCGGGACAATCCGCCCGGTTTTTCCCGACTAGCCCTATTATAGCAGACCCATGCTCTTCAAAGTGCTCTTCAGTTGCTCCGTTTCTGCCGGTGTGGCTTCAACAAGCGGCAGACGCAATGGGCCAACATTATGCCCGCCTAAATTCAAAGCTGTTTTTACCGGTATCGGACTGGTGAAGGCAAATAACGCCTTGAAAATCGGAGAAAGTTCTCTGTGAATCCGTCCAGCCAGTCTGACATCACCGTTCAAATGCGCATCAATCATTTCCTTCATGCGCGTACCAACAATATGCGAGGCAACGCTGACAATTCCATACCCGCCCACAGCCATCACCGGCAAAGTCAGAGAGTCATCTCCGCTGTA
The DNA here is from genome assembly GCA_050942765.1 of Bacillota bacterium. Lineage (GTDB taxonomy): Bacteria > Bacillota > UBA4882 > UBA4882 > UBA4882 > UBA4882. Next base: position 1,721 of record JBMNNY010000042.1, read on the forward strand.
AACATAAAAATCATCCGGGCAAAGGGAAATAGCTCGCGTAATTTGCGCCAAATCACCACTGGCTTCTTTCAGCGCCACAATGTTAGGTACATCGTTAGCCAGCCGCTGCACCGTTTCCGGCAACAGGTTGACAGAAGTCCTGCCTGGCACGTTATAAAGCATTACCGGTAAAGAAATGGCCTCTGCGATACTCCTGAAATGGCGGTACATACCTTCCTGAGTCGGTTTGTTATAATAGGGAGTCACCAGCATAATGCCGTCCACGCCGGTCTTTTCTGCGGCCTTGGATAGTTCCAGTGAATCTTCAAATGAATTGCTGCCTGTTCCAGCGATTACGGTGGCATGACCCCCGACTGCGTCCACTACGGTGCGGTAGAGATTAAGCTTCTCTTCCATTTTCAATGTGGGCGATTCTCCGGTAGTCCCGGCCACAACAACACCGTCTGAGCCATTCTCCACTAGCCATAGGGCTAAACGAGCTGCTTCATCGTAATTCACCGAATAGTCTTTCTTAAAGGGAGTAACCATTGCTGTAATCAGTCTTCCAAATTCCGGTGCCATTCCGAACCCCTCCTCCTAATCACTGATTGGCGCTGCTTGAAGATAGATCCGCGCCACTGCACGTTCACGCCTCTGCGCCTTTGGCCTTTCGCTTAAGGCTTTATTACTGCCTTTTATTAAGACCGAACTCATCATGTAAAGCCCAGACCGCTCTCTGCAAGTCTTTTTCCGCAACCAGACAGGAAATATTGGTATGTGAATCTGTAGTCTGGTAGATCGGGATGTGCGCCTGACTGAGCGCTTGCACTACCCGGGCCATCACTCCGGGAACGCCGCGCATTCCCGCACCAACAGCAGAGACTTTGGCATATCCTTTGCTGGCGGTAATCTCCGGCACAATCTTGCGCAGTATTTCCAAAGCCCGATCGTGGCTGGATGTCTGAATAATGAATGAAATTTGATCCGGCGATACATGAATCAAGTCGACACTGACTCCGGCCTGCGCCAATGCCTGAAACACATTCAGCGCCAGACCGCTGCTGTTAACGTCATGAGCTGATTCAATTTTAAACAGTGAAACGTCCGCAACATGTGCAATACCGGTAACCACTCTGTCCGAAAGAATTTCTTTGCCAGCTGCCGTCGGACGCGGCCGACTCTCTGATATTAGGGTTCCCGTGCTGTCGTCAAAGGTTGAACGTACCCGCAGCGGTATCTGCCCTTCCATCGAAATCTCGACAGCCCTGGGATGGACAACTTTCGCCCCCATATGGGCCATTTCGCAGATCTCAGAATAAGTCATGTCACCCAGGATCTGCGCGTCCGGGGCCAGACGCGGATCAGCCGTCATAACACCTCCGACATCAGTAAATATATCGATATATTCTGCATTTAACGCCACACCCAATGCAGCGGCGGTTGTGTCGCTCCCGCCGCGGCCTAGGGTGGTAATTTCTCCGTCTCTGGTAACTCCCTGAAAACCGGCCACAATTGCCACCACACCTTTTTCCAGGCATGCTTTGACAGCATCCGGCCGTACTTCAATAATGCGAGCATTAGTAAAGCTGGCATCTGTGACAATGCCAGCCTGCCCTCCGGTGAATGCCCGGGCAGACAAGCCTGCTGCCGCCAAAGACTGCGCCATGACAACTGCCGCAATGATTTCACCGCAGGACTGGATCAAATCCAGTTCTTGAGGATTTACTGTTTCTAATACTGAGCGGGCTAATCCGATCAATGTATCAGTAGCATAGGGATCACCTTTGCGCCCCATCGCTGAAACCACCAGTGCCGGAGAAAAGCCCTCGGAAATAGCCCGGCGTACATGTTTCACAACATATTGACGTGCTTCAGGCGTAGCCACGGAAGTTCCGCCAAACTTTTGCACTATGATACGCACGGGCATCGCTCCTTAAATCCATAAATCATTAATGATAATTGATCAAAACCGGCTGCAGCTGCTCACCGTCCAGAGCATGCTGCACTGTATCGCATAAAAGATGCATCGCAGAAACTAATGAATTATTTTTTTCGGCGGGATTATCCTGCCCAAATGGAACAAAATAAACATGTTTTCTGTTCATCAAATAGCCCAGATTGATGGCATTGGTACCCAACCCGTCATTGGTCGCCAGCGCGATTACCAGCGGTCGCCGGTTACGCAGATGCGCTTTGGCGGCCATAGTTACCACGCTGTCCGTAATCCCATTGGCCATTTTAGCAAGAGTATTTCCTGTACACGGTGCCACTACCAGCAGATCGAGCATCTTTTTAGGTCCGATCTGCTCAACATCAGAAATTGTGTTGAGCGGCTCCACACCGGTTAACTCAATAATCTGCAGTTTTCTTTCCTGAGCGGTCCCAAAACGGGTATCCGTTTGCTGCACTGATTCTGAAAAGATCGGAATAACTTTGGCGCCTTGTATCATCAGTTTTCTAATCTGAGGATAGACTTCACTGATTGTACAATGCGAACCGGTTAAGGCAAAACCGATAATCTTGCCTGTTAAGTCCATATCAAGCACCTCCTGCTGTCAGCGGGAGGCTAAAGCGTCCATAATCATGCCAGGCAATGCTGATGCCAATATGTTCCCGGCTGTTTCCGGTGCAACCTTTCCTGGCAGCCCGAGTGATAGTATTGCTTTGCGGCCCAGACGTTTTGCAGCCAAAAAGTCTACGCCCCCGGGTGCCGAAGAAATATCAACAATCAATACTTCCGGATCGGTTCGAACCAGCAGCTCCTCTGGGAGCACCATTGCCGGAATGGTGTTGTATATTAAGCGCGCAGAACCAATTTTGTCCGGCAGTTCGGCAAGCAGCCCGGTATCCAGGCCCAGTGCACGCGCCCGCGCCAACTGGGCAGGACGTCTGGCAAAAACTGTTGTCCTGGCGTTCAGGGCATGAAGCATCGTTGCCAGTGTTATTCCGCAGCGTCCAAACCCGAGCACAAAGCAAGAACAACTGTGAATTGTGACCGGCAGTTCTTCCATCGCCACCTGCAGGGCTCCTTCTGCGGTTGGAATCGAGTTTAACACGGCAATTTCATCTGCTTCGCCATATTCAAGAACCTTGATACCGAGTTCTTCAACCCAGGAACGCATCATGGATCTCAAAGAACCGATTACCAGAAGTGCGCCTTCCGGGATATGCTCTAAAATGTCGCGCGTAAATGCCGGAGCCGGAATATTATCAGTCGTTCGGACCAGTCCATCTGGATCTGTTCCGCTAATCGGCAACAAGATAATATTGGCATTGCTAACAGCCTGAATCAGGTTTTCCGCCCGGCTCAGTCCGTTCAGTTCCGGCCAGGCTGGCAAGGCGTAATATTCCACCTGGGCCTGCATCTTACGCAGAGCGTTGATTACGGCTAGCTGACGGCGATCTCCGCCAATTACCGCGACTTTTAGACCAGCAAGTCCTGTGCTTGTTCCGGCGCTCATTTCTGAGTTCCTCCCATAGGTCTCCTAAGACCTCCCGCAATCATAGTCAGTATATGTGACTTTGACTCTGCGGTGCATGGACTAACTGCCAACTAACTTATCCCGGCCTATTACGCGCCAATCCGCGCTGTTGCTGGCTGATCCGCGCCATGTCCGGCTAATCCGGCTTATCCCGGCTCGGATAGGCCCATAATCTTGTCCAATCCGTAAATCAGGCCCTGATAATCGCGGATTTTCCTGATCGCCAGCAGTACTCCGGGCATAAAAGATTCCCGGCTGGTAGAATCATGCCGGATCGTTAATGTCTGCCCCAGGTCTCCAAAGATTACTTCCTGATGTGCGATCAGCCCCGGCAGTCGCACACTATGCAGATGAATTCCGCCTAATTCACCGCCGCGAACTCCGTCGATCTTTTCGCTGCCAGCCATCGTCGGAGCAGACCCATTTGCCTGACTGCGTTCCCTGGCTGCCAGAATCATTTCAGCAGTCTTAATGGCAGTTCCGGACGGGGCATCTTTCTTACGATCATGGTGCAGTTCGATTATTTCAACATTATTCAGATATTGCGCTGCGAATGCCGCGCAGTACATCATCAGCACCGCCCCAATGGCAAAATTGGGTGCTATCAGAACCGGATGCTGATATTGCTGCGACCACTCCTGAATCTGATCCAAATCGACCGACGTAATGCCGGTTGTTCCAACAACTACGGCAGCTCCGCCTTCCAGGGCCATCTTAATATTGGACAATACTGCCACCGGAGTGGTAAAATCAACCACTACGTCGATTTTCCTGTCTTTTTTCGTAAAGATGGCAGGCAAGTCTTTTTCGATCAAAACCCCACATGGTTTGGATCCAGCCAGCACAGCGGCGTCCTCACCGACGTTGGTCATGTCTACAGCGGCAGCCAACTGCAAGTCTTCAGTTCCCAGAATTGTCCGGATTACTTCCAGGCCCATCTTACCGGCGGCACCGGATACCGCCACCTGAATTTTGGCCATTTTAGCAACACCAGCCATTCTCATAGTTTGATCCTGATCTATTCTATTATTCTCCTATACTGCCGAAAAACTGTCAAGGACAACCGGGTAGCTATGAAACCCCGGTATGCCCAAATCCGCCATCGGAACGTTCGGTTTCTGGCAAAGAGTCTGTTTCCGCAAAACGAACCTGAACCACCGGACAGATTATCATCTGTGCAATACGATCCCCCCGCCGAACCGTAAATGGTTCTTGTCCCAGATTCATCAGAATTACAGCCACTTCTCCGCGGTAGTCGGAATCGATCGTGCCCGGGGAATTTAAAAGCGTTACCCCGAATTTCAACGCCAGCCCGCTGCGGGGACGGACTTGTCCTTCGTAGCCTTGCGGTATGGCAATCCTCAGTCCGGTAGGAATCAGGGCCCTGCTGCCTGGCATAATGACAGTATCCGATGCGATGGCCGCCAGCAAATCAACACCGGCAGCTCCAGCTGTCATGGCTTTGGGCAATGGTAATCCCTGCGCATGTTCCAATCTGACCACCGGTACTACAACCGAGTCTGTTATCCCTGTCGTCGTCATGCCTACCACCCTTTTTGGAATTGCGCCCACTGCCTGCCTAGACCTGCGATCTGGCCAATGGCTGATATGTAAGGCTGCCTGGCAAAAACCAGCCGGGCTGTGGCGATTACATCATCCTTAGTAACTCTCTGAATACGGGCAATTATTTCATCGGCAGGGACAATTTCGCCATAAAACATTTCTGATTTCGCCAACCGGCTCATGCGATTGCTGGTACTCTCCAGACCAAAAAGGATACTGCCACGCAATTGTTCTTTGGCGCGGCTGACTTCACCTTCGCTAATCTGTCCCTGTCTGACAGCCAGTAATTCCTGACGTAACAGCTTAAGGACTTCACCAGCGTTCGGTTTGCTCACCCCTACATATATTGAAAAAAGCCCCAGTTCCTGATAGGCAGAATGCGCACTAAAAGCGGAATAAACTAGTCCCCGTTCTTCACGCAGTACCTGGAAAAGCCGCGAGCTAACCGTCCCTCCCAAAAGGGCGTCCAAAACTTGCACCGCGTAGCGGCCTTCATTACGCCGGGAAAGTCCTTCGGATCCAAGACATATATGTACCTGTTCGGTGTCTTTTTCCTTAAACAGGTTCGCTCCAGCTCCATAGCCGGTGTCTATTCCTGTTTCACAACAGACATCAGCCCCTGCTTCACAGGCAGTACCAGCCTCTGCACCACAACCGGCCCGGGTTCCATTCCCGCAGCATGTTCCTGTTCCATGGCAGGTCATGGCTCCAAAAAAGCGGTTGGTCTCGTGCAGCACGATCTCCGGATCAACTTGTCCGGCAACCGAAATGATCAGGTTGTCCGCAGTGTAATGCTCACGCCAGAAAGCAATGGTCTGCTCTCTGGTAATCGCAGAAATGCTTTCAATTGATCCTAACACCGGCCTGCCCAGCGGATGATCTCCAAGCACAGATTTCGCACAAAGATCATGGATTAATTCATCCGGAGTATCCTCATAAAGCTTAATTTCTTCCAGCACGACCTGCTTTTCGCGGTCAAAATCCTCGGCAGCAAAAACGGAGTTTTGCAGCATGTCGGAGAGCAGTTCCATCGCAAACGCAAAGTGATCACTTAATACTCTGGCATAAAAACAGGTGTATTCTTTAGAAGTAAATGCATTCAGCTGCCCGCCGACTGCATCCATCTGCTCGGCTATTTCGCGGGCGCTGCGATTCTGAGTACCTTTAAACAGGAGATGTTCCAAAAAATGAGTCAAACCATACTCTCCGGCATTTTCATATTTAGAACCGGTCTTCACCCATATTCCGACTGTTACGGAACGGACATATGGTATTGTCTCACACACTACGACCAGACCATTTGGTAATGTAAAGCGCTGAAAGGACACTCGCCAGCCTCCCCTTTTTCACGTATCTCTAGTCAATTCGCTGACCTTGCGAATAATCCTGCATTTGCCAAGACGGCGTGCAAAACGCTGCCACATTAACCAATCTCTCCAAAGCGTGCCTGTTAATACTTGAAGGTTTACGATAACACGGCACGAATTCAGCAAAAGGAGTTTTCAGCCTTGCAGGAAAGGAGCGTCGCAATGCAGCAAACGATATGGGCCACAATCCTCGCGCTGGTCCTTTATTTAGCTTCTGCCATCAGCGGAGGAAGTTCCAGCAATAAAAGCAATCTTCCGGGAAGCGCTCCGGCAACGCCGCCGGCCGTGTCAGCCCCGTCGGCAGGCAATAACACCAGCACCAAGGTGCAGTACGGTACTATTACCCATGACAGTGTAGCGGTACGTACCAGTCCTTCCACATCCTCCAAGGCAATTACGACGGTGTCAAAAGGCACCACGTTAAGCATTATGGGCGTTTCTGGTGACTGGTATAATGTCGTTCTTCCATCGGGAACAACCGGGTGGATCGCCAAATGGCTCGTTAAAGCAACTGAAATGCCCTCCAGTACAAAGTCCGGGACAATGGAAGTAATCGGATATTATGTTGAGAGTTATGCCGGGGACCGCCTGGCGATGAATTCGCTGACTGCCCATTCCAGCACAATGACAACGGTCATGCCGTTTTTCTATGCCGTTGATGCCAAAGGGAATATTTCAGGGCGCCATAATAATGAGCCGCTGCAATATGCCCGTTCCAAAGGTCTGAAGGCGATCGCATCCGTGCACAATATTTCCGATTCCAGTTTCAGCGGTAATGTCACCCATACCTTACTAAGCAGTGCAACCAACCGCCGTCAGGCGATCACTAATATTGAAAACCTGCTGAAAAAGCACGGCTATCAGGGAGTTAATATCGACTTTGAAAGCGTCTGGCCATCGGATCGTCCATATCTGACCCAGTTTTTCCGAGAGCTGGCCTGGGCACTGCGCCCGAAAGGCTATCTGGTAACAGCGGCATTTCCAGCCAAAACAGCAGATTCACGCACTGACAAATGGTCGGGAGCTTACGATTATGCTGCCATTGCGCCTTATTTGGATTATGCCATCCTGATGACCTATGATGAGCATTATAAAAACGGCCCTGCCGGGCCGGTCGCTTCTCTGGGCTGGGTGCGTAAAGTTCTCAATTATGCTTCCGGGGTTATGCCGAAGAACAAGATTGTGATGGGGCTGGCAGGCTATGGCTATGAATGGAGCGGAAAAACTGGCCGTGCGCTTACCTTTACTCAAATCGAGAGCCGCGTGAAAACCTATGGGATTACGCCACGCTGGAGCGATACGTATCAGGTGCCCTATTTCACCTACAAGAAAAACGGAGTCTCCTACACCGTCTGGTACGAAAACAGCCACAGTGTGGCGGCCAAGATGCGCCTCGTTCAGGAATTCGGTCTGCGCGGAGTAGCCTTGTGGCGGCTTGGCCTTGAAGACTCGCTGATTTGGAACAAAATTAAATAGCCAGATATCCTTTTGCGCCCCTGGGTTCTTTGTATGTTCTTTGTACCCTATGACTCAGGGGCGCCGCCATCCAGCAGTTCGGACACTGTCACGAGTTTATAACCGGCATCCCGGATTGTCTTAATGATTCGTGGCAAGGCTACTATCGTCGGACTGGTTGGATGCATGAGAATGATATTGCCATTGGTCATTTCACGGGTGGCCCGTGCCACAATAGTGTCCGGAGCCGGCCTTTGCCAGTCAATCGTATCCCTGGTCCACATAATGGTGCGGTACCCTATTTCAGCCGCGGTTGCTGCCACCTTGTCATTAACCTCACCGTAAGGCGGTGCAAAGAGTTTACTGGGTTCCTGCCCGGCTGCCTGGGCCAGCAGTTCCTGATTTTCAGTTATCACCCGCACCAGTTCGGAGCGTCCCATTTGCGTAGGATGCCCGTGATAAAGGCCATGATTGGCGATTTCATGCCCGCCTTGTGCAATTTTCCGCACCAGTTCGGGATACTGGCGGACCCAAGAACCGACAAAGAAGAAAGTCGCCTGCACCCCGTTACTCTCCAGAATATCGAGCATGGCTGGCAGAAACTCTTCTCCCCAGGCAACATTGATCACGAGCGCCATTGCTTTGCGGTGCGGCGGGCCCTGATAGATCGGCTTGAAATATTCCGCCGTAATAGTAGGCTGCATCACGATGGTCGTCAGCCGCACAACTCCGTTCTCTGGCGCTTTTAAGACCTGATCGGCCGTTTCGTCAAGATCGACCATCACTCCGGGCTTTTCAGCGATGACTTCTCCGCTTTCGACATAATACATCGCATTTTGCGGCGGCCGGTTGGTCTTTTCTGCCAGCTCACGCAAAATTGGCATCAATTCACTGCGCAGCAGACCCCCGACAGGCACACCTTCCACCACGACACCTGGTTTTACTCCTATTACTCTTCTGGCAATTGTTAAGGCAACACGTCCACTGATTAGCACCAATATCAAACATACCACGATAATTGTCAGAACGCGCACCGCTCTGGCGGATAAAAAAACCACTTTCAACTGCGGCACCCCCAACCCATGGAGTTAGCATCCAGGCCACCTCGCAAATTGACCCCACGCAGGTTGACCACAGTCTAAGTTTATGAAACTGCCACGCGTTGTATGATCTTCTGTCCTGTGCCGCGCAGGGGGTAGTGGCTTTGCTGCAACTTTTAGAGATTAATGACCAAAAATCCGATAGTTGCTCGCCATGCGCAAACTGTTGGAATATGATGGGGTAATTTTAATCAATGAGAGGAGGAGCGGCCTCATCCGGATATCATCGAACGCTCTTCGCCTAAGACTTCCTTCACCCAATCTTCACCTAAAAAAGCAAAACCGCCCGATTTAGGCGGTTTTGCTTTTACGAATTATTAGCTAAGAATAATGACGCAACTTCTGATGGTTCTGATGGTTCACCTGGCAAACACATGATTGCCAATTTCTGCAGCAACCGGCTTTTTCTTGGTCCATTGAGCAGTAGCATATGCCGGATTGAAGAAATACAGTGACCCATTGGTTGGGTCCACCCCCGACAGAGCCATTTTAGCTGCCCGTCGCGCGGTTTCACCCGGTTTGAGATTAATTTGGCCGTCTTTTACAGTACATAAAGCACCTGGCTGGTAAATGACCTCTCGGATTGTAGAGGGAAAACCTCTGCTTTTTACGCGATTGACGATGACTGCACCTACGGCTACCTGACCGAGAAACGGCTCACCTCTTGCCTCGGCATAAATCGCTCTGGCAAGCAGTTCTACCTCCTCAGGATCAGCAGTAATTGGGGTGCTATTTTTATTTGAAGCTATGCCTCTTGAGACAGGCGTTAGCCTGTCTGTGACATTCTCGTCTTTAACCGAAGGAAGCTTCCGGATTGCAGATTCAGCTCCCATGCCGGAACCTGACAACAGGCTACGAGCTGATTGCAGGCTGTAGGCGTAAGCCGGTTGCGCAGGCAATTGCTCTTCTGCCACTTCAGTCGGCATTGGTGCTGAAGGTGCAATTTTCTGGTCCACAACAGCAACAGACGGCTGATCGCTGATTGTGAACGCTGCCATTGACTGGCCGCAAAGTCCGGCCAAAATCACGGCAAAAACGACTCCTTTTCGCAAGACCCAATCCTCCAATAATAGGAAATTCAGGACGTTGTCCTACGATTCGGAATTATATCAAACGAAGCCAACCGGTACCAAATACCTTTAGGCTACCTTAGGGAACCTCAGGAACTTTCAGCCTTCATTTGACTAAATTAAATAATGCTAAGTATGGCTAACTCCGCCAAACTACCCCAAACGATGCTTGACCAAGCAAGTATTGCCATACATCACCAGCTTAAGTGGATAATTTGCGTCTGGCTAGGCTCTGCCTGCGCCACCGAAAAAATCCCGCAAAACATGCAATACTTCGGAGGAACTCCCCTTAACCATGCGGCAATCTGGCAGTGATTCAAAGAAAAACCGGCCATATGGCTTGAGCACCAGCCGATTATCCAGGACGATCACAGCTCCGTGATCATCAATCCGGCGTATGAGTCGGCCAAATCCCTGCTTAAAGCGCAGCACGGCCTGGGGAAGTGACAACATCGCAAATGGATTCCCGCCATTGCTGCTGATTTCTTCGGATCTAGCTTCAAACAGCGGATCCGTTGGAACAGCAAACGGCAGCTTCATCAACACTACACAGGATAAGGCTTCTCCGGGAACGTCCACGCCTTCCCAAAAACTGCTGGCAGCGAAAAGAACCCCGTTTCCGCTGGTCTTGAACCTTTCTAGCAAAACACTGCGATCACACTCGCCCTGCCGGAAAGGAGTCAAGCCCATCTCTGCCAGAGACTCTTTCATTATGTCATACATGGCGGTCAGCATACGATAAGAAGTAAACAGCAGAAAAGCCCGCCCCCGGGTGATTTTTAGCAACTGATATAGAAATGCCACTGCTTTTGCCAGGAAATTGTCAGCGCGGTTATCAGGCAGATCAACCGGTACTCCAAACAGCAACTGGCTTTGGTAATCAAAGGGTGACGGAACAATCTTGGACAGAACCCGTTCAGGAGGAATCAAATCCAATCCGACTCTGGATTGCCAGTATTTCAAACTGTTGGCAGCTGTTAGTGTTGCGGACGTAAAAACCGCCGTCTCCACCTGTCCGGTAACCTTTTCACTGATTAGGTGCGATACCGACAAAGGCCTTTCGACTACTTTAACTGTCAACGTGCGTCCCGGCACCATTTCAATCCAGGATGCCTTACCCTGATGTGGACCGGTCATCACTTCGACAGCCGTTTGAATGGCAGCTTTGATGCGTGCCGCCACATTGGACAGCGCCAGCGGCAATGTGAGGTCAGAATCCCGGCCTGCCAGCTGATCGTCCGCCATGGCTCTCATACTGATATCAGTTAAAAGCGCCACCGTCTTGGACGCAATGGTCTCGACATTCTGCAGCATCGAAAGCATTGCATTCCAATTGGGATTATCATCCAGATTTCCTGTGATGCGCAGATACCGTTCGCCGCTTTCCTGACGCTGTCCTGCAGAAACGATCATCCCGGCTAAGGTTTCAAACCACTCGCTGCCTGCCTCCAAAGCACGGCTGCACCAATCAAAGACTTCATCAATGCTGGCCAGCCTGGCAGCCTGTCCCGGGGAGTCTCCCGACCGGCTTTCCCGCTCCCGCAAATGCACCAGCAAGCCGTTAATCTGCTTACCATCCCGTCGATAAACTTCGCGCCATAATTTAAGCCATTCGCTGTAGCTGATTTCCCTGCCAAAATATCCGGTAGCCACTTCCTCAAAATGATGCGCTTCGTCAACGATCAAAGCCTGATATTCAGGCAAGACACCCGCTTCATTTTGGCTTTGGTCTTTAATTGCAGCATCGGCTAGCAGTAAATGATGGTTAACAACAATTATCTGACACTCGGAGACGTCCTGCCGTAGCTTCCTCAAGAAGCAATTCTGCTGCATCGGACAGTATTGCCCGAGACAGCTCTCACTCTGAGCATTCAACTCCGCCCACAACTCATCCGGGCAAGGTACTTTCAGTTCCGCACGATCTCCATACTGACAAGTCCCGAGTGTACGCCACAAATCGAGAAAGATTCCCCGGTCGGCTGGATGCAGCCGGCCAATATCGTCCGCCAAAGCAGCCAGACGCCTGCGACAAAGGTAATTGGAGCGTCCTTTCACGAGCATGAAGGGAACCTCTTTGCCTGTAGCTTGCAGCGCAGCAGGCAGATCCTTATTAACCAGCTGGTCCTGCAGGTTAATGGTGTGCGTGGCGATGACTACCCGGCGTTCACCCCCGGCTGCCCAATAAATGGCAGGTATCAGATAAGCCAGTGATTTTCCGGTGCCTGTCCCGGCCTCAATAACGGCAATCGCTTCTGAGGAGAGCGCTTGCCATACGGTTTCAGCCATCTCCGCTTGTCCGGGACGTGGAACATATCCCGGTACTGCCCGTGCGAGTGCGCTCGCGTCACCAAAAAAGCGGCGCAGATCAGTTGCCCGTGCTGACCGGGCTGTTGACGCCGCCGACTCCGCCGTCTCCAATTTAGGTTTCACTCTTTCCGGCCCCACCGATCAATAGCTTTTAGGAATACGCTGTTTTCAATG
>JBMNNY010000043.1:0-14192 GCA_050942765.1 Bacillota bacterium
GTAATCTATTGCTGCTGGCCCCAACCGGCTCCGGAAAAACTCTGGCTGCTTTTTTACAGTGCATCAGCCGCCTGTATGAGCAGCTGGAACAAGGTGAAGACCTTGACGATGGCGTGCGCGTGCTTTACATTTCCCCTCTCAAAGCCCTGAATAATGATATCGGAAAAAATTTGTCAACTCCTTTGGCTGGAATCGAACAGGAAGCACAGCTGACGGGGCTTGATTTGCCGCGTCTGCGCGTGGCTGTGCGCACTGGAGATACACCTTCAACTGAGCGGCGCTCCATGCAAAAATTGCCGCCTCACATTCTGATTACTACTCCGGAATCGTTATTTATCATGCTGTCTTCCAGCGCCCGCACGATGCTGGGAAAGGTTCAATATGTAATCATTGATGAAATCCATGCTATGTTCAGTAATAAACGCGGAGTGCATCTGGCATTATCACTGGAACATTTGCAGCATCTGTGCGGTCGTCCCTTTCAACGCATTGGCCTGTCGGCAACGCAACGTCCTCTCTCGGAAGTCGCCATGTTTCTGGGCGGCGGGGTGATGCCTGACGGAGATACGGGCGGATGGCAGGCTCGCCCGGTGGAAATTGTCGATACCGGGCAGCGTAAACAGCTTGATTTGAGGATCGAACTGCCGGTGACTGATCTGGCGCATTTGCCGGAGGCCTCGGTCTGGCCGTCGATTTATCGCAAATTGCTGGATTTGGTGAACGAGCATCATTCCACTTTGATTTTTGTAAACAGCCGGCGAGTAGCGGAGCGCGTCACTGCTCAACTGAATGAACTGGCTGGTAAAAAGATTGCTTCCACCCACCATGGAAGCCTCTCCAAAGAAAAGCGGCTGGAAGTGGAAGAAAGGCTTAAGACTGGCAAATTGGTATGTCTGGTAGCCACTTCTTCACTGGAGCTTGGCATTGATGTTGGTGCCATTGATCTGGTAGTGCAGCTTGAATCACCTAAAGAAGCATCCCGCGGACTGCAACGGGTGGGGCGTTCCGGGCATTTGGTCGGTATTCCGAGCAAGGGACGCATTATTCCTAAGACGCGCGGAGATTTGCTGGATTGTGCGGCCATAGTGAACGAGATGCGCAAAGGTATTGTTGAAGAAGCCCATACCCCGGAGAACTGTCTGGATGTCCTGGCTCAGCAAATTGTCGGGATGGTGAGTGCAGACAGTTGGAGCAGCGGCGAGCTGTTTAATTTGATTCGTCAGTCTTATCCCTATCGTAATCTGCCGCGGGAAGCATTCGATTCTGTCCTGGAAATGCTTTCCGGATATTATCAGGACCAGCCTTTTGCTGAATTGCAGCCTCGCATTTATTGGGACAAGATTAACGACGCCATCCGGGCCAGCAGGCGTGGCCGCTTTCTGGTATATACCAGTGGCGGTACCATTCCTGACCGGGGCTATTTTGGTGTTTATCTGGCCGATAGCCAGACCAAGCTTGGTGAACTTGATGAAGAGTTTGTGGCTGAGCGCCGATTAGGAGATAAATTTCTTCTGGGTACTTCCGCCTGGTGTATTGAGGAAATTCGCCGGGATCGCGTGATAGTGTCCCATGCCTCCAGGGGAGATGCCCAAATTCCGTTCTGGAAAGGCGAAACAACCGGTCGAGGGTATGAACTGGGTGAGAGAATCGGGCGTTTTTACGAAGAGGCCTTTCAGCGTCTTGAGAGTGAGGATTTTGATGACTGGGCCTGCCGGGAATGTCTGTTGGAACCTGATGGTGCCGCTAATCTGCGCGCCTATTTGCGCAAACAAGTTGCCTCCACCGGCACATTGCCCAGCAACCGCAGATTGATCATTGAAGAGTTTCAAGATGAGTTGGGAGAATGGCGCGTAGTACTGCTGTCGCCATTTGGGGGGAAAGTGCATGCAGCGCTTTTCCTGTTACTGCGCAGGCTAGGTGCTGAAAAAGGGATTGAAATCGATGGCCTTTATGATGATAGCGGCGTGATCCTGCAATGTCCCGGAGCAGACGAGCCGTTGCGTTTTGACCTCACGCAATTGCAGCCGGAGGGAATCGAGGAAGTCCTGACAGCAGAATTACGCAGTTCCAGTCTCTTCGCGCTGACTTTCCGGCATAATGCTGCACGGGCGCTGCTGCTGCCGCGCGGTCCTTATGGACGCAAGCGCACCCCGCTCTGGCTGGACAGGCTGCGAGCTTCCAATCTGCTTCAGGTGATTACCGAGTGTCCGGATTTTCCAATTGCCCTGGAGACGATGCGGCAATGTCTGCAGCAAGAATTTGATTTGGACGGACTTAAGCAGGTTTTGCAGGGCATCAGCGATGGTACGATTGCCGTAACCAGATGCCGGCATACAGTTCCTTCGCCATTTACTCAGACGTTGCAGTTCAGCTTTTATGGGACATACATGTATGTACTCGATCAGCCAAAAGGTGAGCGTCGTTTTCAGGCTCTGGGGCTGAACCGCGAAATGCTGCAGCAAATCATGGGTTCCCAGGAGATTCGGGAACTACTGGACCCCGAAATAGTTGTTGCCGCCACTCTGGAGGCTCAAGGCCTTGTGCGAAACAAGTGGCCGCGTGATTGTGATGAGATGCACGCCTGGCTGTTAAAGCACGGGGAGCTGACCGCCGGTGGCGCGGACGCTGCCGATGGCGGCGCCACAGGCAGTGCCATCGATCATGCCGCCGAGTTTAGAGAACACTGTGCTCCATTTTTGACGCAACTGCTGGCGGAGGGGCGAGTACAGCTCATTACGCTGAATCTGCCATCGGGAAAAGTGACCGCTTATATTGCGACCGAAGATGCCCCGCTCTTTCGCAATGTATTTGACGGTCCCTGTGATAGCGAAGCGCTCCGCAATTTCATTCGTCGCTATGTAAGATCACATGGTCCTTTTACAGTGACCGATCTGGTGCGAGCCTATGGATTTGATCAAGAACAGCTCATTTCTGAGATACTGCCGGCCCTGGAAAAGGATCAGGTATTACAGCGTGGTGAGTTCACCCGGGAGGTATCAGAGCTAGAATGGTGTGATGCGGAATTACTGAAAAAAATCCATCGCCGTAGCCTGATTCAGGCGCGGCGTGAGATTCAGCCGCGCACGCCCGCACAATATGCCGGATTCCTGTGCCGCTGGCATGGAGTTGGCGGAAGTGATGCCGGGGCAGAAGCTCTGGCAGATCATATGCGCCGGCTGGCCGGGGTGTGGCTGCCACCCTCCCTATGGGGGGGAGGGGTATTCCCCATGCGTGTGAAGGATTACAATGCAGCCATGCTGGAGTCCTTGATCGGCAGTGGACGGTTTCAATGGATTGGTCGCGGCTCCGGGCAATGGATGCAGGTAACCTTTGTATCCGCAGAAAATCCAGTTTTGCTGCGTCGCGAAATCGCTGAAGACACGGCCCTGATCCAGCAAAAGATGCAGGAAAGCGCGGCTCAGGCTGTCGCCGAAGTGCTCAAGGAGCGGGGCGCGTTATTCCTGCCCCAAATTGTCCAACTCAGCAAAATGGGGCTGTCGCAAGTATTAGACGCCCTTGAAATACTGGTCGGTCTTGGTCTGGCTACGAATGACACGTTTGCGGCTGCCGTTTTTCTGGCAGGACGCCGGCCGGAGCAAAAGACCGTCCTTTCGCAACAGATCCTATCCAGAATGGGACGCTGGTCACTGACGGATTGCCTTGAAACGCCAGCGCCAGCGCCAGAAAGTATCGTACAGCAAATGCTGGACCGCTATGGTCTGGTGGTCAGGGATGCCGCCACCCGCGAAGGCATTTCTTGGACGGAAATCGCGCCGCTGTTGGAATTTTGGGAAGCCTCCGGGAAGATCCGGAGGGGCTATTTTGTGGAAGGTTTAGGCGGTATGCAGTACGCCAAGGCTGCTATCATTGAAAATTTGCGACGCAACTATGAAAATGGGATGCCAGAATTCGTTGCACTGCATTGGAAAGATCCGGCCAACCCCTATTCCTGGATGACAGGATCCGACTTGAAGGACAAGTTGTCACTTCAGCCGGAGTTTATTGTCCTGCGTAAAGGCGTACCGGTGCTGGGAGCCGGGGGAGTACGCAAATTGCGGCTGGTCTCCATGGAGCCGCTGACAGGCGCGGATCTGAGTGCAGCGGTCGGAGCTTTGGTGAAACTGGCTGAAAAAGTCAGTAGTAGCGGTGACCACCGCCGGATCGCAATAGAATCGTATAATGGCAATCCCCCCTGGCAGGGTGAAATAGGAAAAGCCCTCGAAAATGAGGGCTTTGAAAGAGATTATCATGGAATGGTAAAATGGGCAAATTTCTCGGCGCCGCAATCGTAGTCGCGATCGCCAATCGCCACTGTGGCTGTTTTTCAGACAGTCACCCGGTGGAAGGTTTTCTTGCCTTTCCGCAGAGTGATGGCATCGTCGATGAGATCGGCAGGAGTGACCATGCGGTTGCAGTCTGTTACTTTTATATCGTTAATGTAAATCCCACCGCCATCAATCAGGCGTCGTGCCTCGCTCTTGGAGGGGGCCAGATTTGTAATAACTAACAGCTCGCAGATGTTAATCCCGTCTTCGACTTGTGATGCCGTAAGTTTGGAGGTAGGCACCAGACTCAGATCGCCGCCGCCGCCAAAGAGAGCTTCGGCAGCTTTTTGTGCTTTGATAGCTTCTTCCTCGCCGTGGGCCAGTTTTGTAATCTCAAAAGCCAGGATTTTCTTGGCTTCATTGATATCACGGTCCCGCAGCGCCCCGAGCCTGCGGACTTCATCCATTGGCAGGAAGGTATAGAGTGCCAGAAAACGTTCGACATCAGCATCTTCGGTATTTCTCCAATACTGATAAAAATCGTACGGAGAAGTCTTGGCAGGATCAAGCCATACAGCCCCGGCAGCAGTTTTACCCATTTTATTACCGCTGGCCGTGGTCAAAAGGGCCCAGGTTAAGCCGTACGCTTCGGCGGATTCCAGACGGCGAATTAGATCGGCACCGGCCAGAATATTGGACCACTGATCATCACCGCCCATTTGCAAACGGCATCCATGAAGACGGTATAGCATTAAGAAGTCGTAAGCCTGAAGCAGCATATAGTTGAACTCGATGAAAGAAAGGCCGCGCTCCATTCGGGTCTTGAAGCATTCCGCCGTTAGCATGCGGTTAACCGAAAACTGAGATCCAATTTCGCGCAGGAATTCGGTATAATTGAGCGGTCTGATCCAGTCAGCGTTATTAATTAGCAGGGCGTTCCCTGAGGAAAAATCCAGATAATGTGCCAGTTGCTGCTTGATGGCCGCCACATTGGCATCGATGCGCTCAATCGTCATCATAGAGCGCAATTCAGTACGGCCGCTAGGATCACCAATCATGGCGGTTCCGCCTCCGACTACAGCCAGGGGACGATGACCGGCACGCTGCAAATGTGCCAATGCCATAATCGCCATCATATGTCCAACATGCAGGCTGTCGGCAGTTGGGTCAAAACCGACATAGGCGGTCACTTTTTCCTTGGCAAACAGATCAATAAGCGGTTGTTCGTGAGTCAGTTGATTTACAAATCCACGTTCCTTAAGTACATCAAATGCATTTGACATCCATTGGCACTCCTTTGTTACCAGGACTCAATCCGTCAGAGATTCCTGGAAAATGATCGTTTTGCAGGTAGTTTGCGCAACCTTGCGGAATGTTAAAGGCATTGTAATTATCTTAAATCAAGTATGGATTCGGGTCAAGTTTGGAAAAGGATTTTACTTAACTGTGATGATCCGATAAAATATTAATTAAGTGATATTTCTGATAGGGACTGATGTTAGCTGTGCGAAGTCTTTACCTGAGATGTCTGCTTATTGTAGGTGTTTTAGTAATACTGGCTCTGGCCTTGCCGATGCCAGTTTATGAAGTGTCCGCTCAATCGGCTCGTACTGTGACACCGGCGCCAACGACCTCTACAACGCCTGCGCCGACGCCGTCTCCGACGCCGACACCAACACCGACACCAGCGCCGCCAGCTTCAACGCCAGCTCCGACTCCGGCTGCTCCGGCTGCCAAAAGCAGGCATTATGAAGTGCGCCCTTTAACCCAAAAAACGGAGCTCTTTGCCAGCCTTACCGAAATTTATCAGGCCAACGTCACTAATGCGGATCTGTGGCGCGATGTATACCTGAATGAGTATAGCGATAACAAAGATGCTCAGCGGCATTATCAATGGCTAATGCAGACCTATCAGGGATTCGACGCGCGCATGAAAGAAGACTTGCATTACTTCTTTTACGAAGCCAGTGCCTGGCAGTATATTGATTTGCTGCTGGACCTGCAAGATACTGCCACCGTCAGTAATATAATTTCTTATTTTTCGCAGCTATCCGATACCGTTCTGATGAATAGTCTCGGTGAATTTACACAGGAGCCGGGATTTAAACCCAGGTTGGCCAACTTCCTGCGTAAGTATTACAATAGCTTTTTCGCCGCCTATTACAGAGAGATCTATACCAGGAGTGTAGAACAGGCTGTAAGGCTCAATACGGTCGCAAATTTCAACATTATTGAATTCATGGAAAAAGAGACTGCTACCAAGTTCTCAGGTTCAGGGTCCGTCAAGACAGTGTTTTACCTGACTTCGGCTTTCATGGGTTCAATGGGATTTGAACGCAAGGATCAGTTTATCTGTCTGTTGCAGGCTGACACCTCCAGCCTGGCTGCCATGCTGGCAACCGCCTTTCATGAAATTGGGCACACCTTGTTTCGGCCTTATGCTTTATCTAAAGAGTTTGAGATTAAAGCCGAGCAAATCCTGGCTGATCCAGAGATGGCAATGGCGCAGCTGGAATTTAGCGATTCATATGACCGTCGCGCCTTTGTAGAGGAAAATCTCGTGGATGGTTGCTCCATCTACCTGCTCTATCGCCATGGAGACGTATCGCTGCAATGGCTGGAACGGATCCCGGTTTACACCGAATTTGAACGCGAGTATATTTTGGCGCTGGTCTCCGAATTTCGGCCAGCCGCAGAAACGATCTTTCAGTTCACCAATAAGTTTCTGGACCGCAAGATCATTCAAATACAGTGGCGGCGGAACTGATTAATTCACACCGGTCAGATTAAAGTCGGGAACATAGCCTTGATCTGCGGCGGACAGTTCCTGTATGTATCCATTTTCCAGGCCTAAATCCAACATGTAAGCCAGTGCTTTATTATATTCCCGCCGGTTTATGCGGCGGTTTATTTCGGGATAATTGCCAGCCTGGTGCATTGGAATGTATTGCGCCATCAGACTGACATAAACAGTTTTTGGTAAGTGCGCGGCGATCCAGCCGAGCACTTTTTTTGTGTCATTCAAATGCCCGGGAAGTATCAGGTGCCTGATAATCAAGCCTCTCTTGATGATTTCATCCTCAATAACCGGCGCTCCAACCTGTCGGTACATTTCGGCAATAGCTGCCTTAGCGACAGCAAAATATGAAGGAGCACCAGAATAGCGTGTTGCCAGACCATCATCAAAGTACTTCAAATCTGGAAGGTAAACATCCACCAACCCCTCCAGCATTTGCAGACTGCTGACCGATTCGTAGCCATTAGAGTTCCACACTACGGGAATGGCAAGCCCTTGCTGCTTTGCCAGTGTAAGTGCCTCCGCAATACAGGGCGTAAAGTGGCTGCCTGAAACAAGGTTGATATTGTGGGCGCCTTTATGTTGCAGGTTAAGCATTATTTCTGCCAGCCTTTCCACTGAAACCATAACCCCCAGGCCGTTCTGGCTGATTTGCCAATTCTGGCAGAAAACGCACCTTAGGTTGCAGCCACTGAAAAAAATGGCTCCTGAACCTTGCGTTCCTGAAATGACAGGCTCTTCCCAAAAATGCAAATCTGCTAAAGCGATGCGCATATGGGCATCTTCACGACAAAAAGCACCACGCTCTGTGAGACGATTGGAGGCGCAGATACGCGGGCACAAGTGACAGCTTATGAAAGAAGAAGAATGGAAATTTGCCTCCGGCATCCGAATGATGACTCCTTTCATGGCCTCATCAGGAACGGTTAAGATGCCCCTAAACGGGAACAATATCACCAACTAGGACATACAGCAGGCGGAGGTCGGGGAGGTAAACTAATGACTAATGGCAGCAGAACCGTTCTAAGCAGAGACCTCCAGCACAATGAGACCGTGATCGATACGTTTCTGAAAGATTGTCCAGGCTTCACGAAACACCGCATCAGGCTGCAAAAGCATGAGGCAGTGCTATTTTTTATTGAAGCGTTAATCAACAAGGATTTTATTCAACGCGACATTCTTGGGTACCTGCTTAGTCAGGATGGACCGGTGCTTAATGATTTGCAGCGCTATGATCAGATTCCTGTCGCAGTAATCACCCGCCTGGACCATTTTGATCAGGTTTCTGATGCTATCCTTGACGGGCAGGCTGTCTTGATTGCTGATGGAATTAATCGCGCATTTTCTTTTAAAGTGTCCGACAAGCCGCAGCGCAATATTCAGGAACCGCAAGTGGAGAAAGATATTCGTGGTCCACATAATGGCTTTGTTGAACGTCTGGATACTAACATCAGTCTGATCCTAAGCAGTTTTAAAAACCCTGCGGTTAAGATGCGCCGTTATGAAGTAGGATTACGTTCTAAAACCTCCGTGGCAGTCCTTTACATGGAAGGGTTGACTAATCCAAAGCTGCTGGATGAATTTGACCGTCGGATTAAGCAGGTTAAAACCGACAGTGTACTTTCTCCTTCATATCTTGAAGAGCTTATCAGCGGGCATACCTGGACAGTATTTCCGCTTCTGTATTCAACAGAAAGAACCGATAAGGCGATTGCCTGTCTACTGGAAGGCCGGCTGGTCATATTAATTGATGGCTTTCCCCAGTCTTTATCCGCTCCGTCTACATTTGTGATGGCGTTTCAGACGGCCGATGACTATAGTATCAGAGCTATTCCGGCTTCGTTTGTGCGCATTTTGAGGTTTGGGGCCTTACTAATCAGTCTGTTTTTGCCAGCGCTCTACGTCGCTATCATTACCTTTCATTATGAAACCATTCCGCTCTCCTTGCTTGTGCCTCTGGCGGAAACCCGGTCAAAAGTTCCGGTTCCGCCTGTTGTAGAAGCACTGTTCATGGAACTGATTTTTGAGATTATTAGGGAAGCCAGTATCAGACTGCCCAGTACGGTTGGCCAGACTATCGGCGTGGTTGGCGGTCTTGTTCTGGGACAGGCAGCGGTGTCAGCCGGAATCGTGAGTAACGTGATGGTTATTGTTGTGGCCATGACAGGCATGGCCAGCTTCATCATACCAAATCAGGAAGTGGCGTTGGCTATACGTCTGGTACGCTTTCCGATCATATTTCTGGCGGCGGGGTTTGGGATTGTTGGCATCGGAGTTGGCGGAGCAATTTTGCTTTCGCATCTGATTTCACTGGATTCTCTGGGAAGACCGTTTATGATTCCCTTTTTTCCATTCAGCCCGCAAGACTTTCGAGATGCCCTCATTATTACGCCTGCTGTATTACGCAGCTCACGCCCTAAGATGGCGCGGCCACTGCAATACCGACGCAAAAAGGGCTAGCGGTCTGGCCGATGTCGCTGTGTAACAGACCAATAGTCACTGGGGGACAAATTTGTGATCAATGAAAAAGACTTCATTACTTTTCCGCAATTACTATCATTTTTATTTGCCACCCAGGTGGGCACTGGAATATTGACGCTGCCGCGCGTATTAATTCGCGAGGTGGGCACGGGCGGCTGGATCGCCATTATTATGGGTGCCTTTATTGTGGGAATCGGAGTAATCTGCATCACGTTATTAAATAAGCTGGTCGGGGATTCAGCTTTTTCCGCCCTGCCAGTATTACTGGGCAAGCCATTGGGATGGATCATTTCGATAGTACTGATTATCTACCTGGCAGTCTTAGCGGCGGTCATACATAGGCTTTTTGTGGAAGTAGTGCAGATTTGGTTTTTTCCATCAGCTCCCAACCTAATTCTGACAATTTTCCTCTTGGTGCCAGAGGTTTATATCGTAAGCAAGGGCCTAAGAGTTGTAGCGCTTTATGACGGACTGATATTTATTGTTATAGCAACTTTGGCGTTGGTCCCGCTTCATGGTGTAATTAACGGCAACACTATTTTTCTGAGACCAATTATCATTGGCTCGGCAGGAAAGCTTTTTTCCGGCACTCTTAAAGTCGGAACCAGTTTTCTGGGATTCGAAATGCTGTTGTTTCTCTATCCTGAAATCCTCGGGAAAAAACGCCAGTTCTGGGCTGGCGTTGGTGCAACCGCTTTGGCGACTTTTTTCTATGTCGGAGCCTTTGTAGCCTCAGTGACAATCTTTGGACCAGCACAGCCCGCATATCAGGTATATCCACTGCTGGAGATCTCCCGGACGATCTCGTTGCCGATTATTGAGCGAGTGGATCTATTATTTGGCGGTCTATGGATTGTGTCACTGATTACGACCATTGACGGCCTTTTAATCACGCTGGTGAAGGCGGTTGAAACAAGGTTTCATTGGCGTAACAACATATCATTATTGGTGATGAGTATCTTAATAACGATCATGTCATTCTTCTCCAGTTCATTGGCTGAAGCCGAAACCGTGGCAGGCATAGTAGGGATCGTTGGGATGGTGGTCGGAGTAGTTTTTCCGGCTTTATTGCTGCCAGTGGCACTACTACGCAAAGGGGCGATTCGTAAATGGCAAAAGAGCAAATCTCAATCTTGATCGCACTCTGCCTTTTTTTCGCCGGATTTGCCACCGGGTGTTGGAATGAAGCAATTCTGGAGCAAGTGGGCGTGATCCTGATCGCCAGTATCGACCAGTTGCCCAATGGCCGGATTAGACTGGCGGATGCGGCACCGGTGATTGATCCGAATGCCGAAGATCGGATCGAGATTGTCATGACCGAGGGGACCACGATCAGGGAATGTCGTGAGGTGCTTAATCGCAAAACTGGCAGAGAATTGGTTGGAGGCAAAATTCAGAGCCTGGTATTTGGCGAGGCTACTGCACAGCAAGGCATTAGGCCGCATATGGAAATCTTTGCCCGGGATCCGGTTAATCCGCTGTTGGCTTGGGTTGTAGTAGCCGAAGGGGAAGGCAGCGTGCTATTGCAGAAGGGAGTCACCATGGAAGACAAGCCCGCTATCGGCATCTATATCAGTGAACTGCTGGAGAATAACGCCAATACCGGACAAACGGTGCGTACCCTTGTGTATCAATTTGAAACTGCCTTTTACACACCCGGGATCGACCCGGTAACGCCAATGATCCGCGCCGGTGAAACCGAAATGGTGGTAATTGGCAGTGCCCTTTTTGATTCTGATCGCATGTGCGGGAGGCTGGATAATACACAGAGCCTAATGCTCAACTTGCTGATGGGCAAGAAAATCGACGGGCGTTTGTCTCTCAAAATGCCAGAATCACTAAAGGCCAGTAAGGATTATGTGACGATCCAAATTGTGCAATCCAAGCGAAAAATCCAAAAGAGTCTGAAACAGGGACAGCCGTCATTTTTGATCGAGTTGGCGATGGAGGTAAACATTGAAGAGGCTGGTACCACCAAACTGCTTGAGCCGGAATTTTTGAAAAAAATGGAGCAGTTTCTGTCGGATTCATTAACTGATCATCTGCAAAAAACAATCCGGCTGATTCAGGAAGCCGGATGTGACGCGATCGGCACCGGATTAATTGCCAAGGCCTCATGGTTCAAACAATGGCAGCAATGGGACTGGAAAAAGTTATACCCCAAAATTGACTTAAAGGCGTCTGCTAAAGTAAATATCCGTAACAGCGGGGCGATCAGCTAATGCTCAGATAAACAGGTTAAGGCGGGCCCCATTGGCTGCTGCGAGATAAGTCTTAACGCAGCCGACCTGCAGGTGTTGATAATCAAGCAACTCTTCGCGCTTGATACCCAGGATCTGCATTGAAGCTTCACAGGCGATGAACTGAATACTACGCTCCATAGCCATTTGCATTAAATCAGGTAAAGTGTCGCTGCCTTTCTGATCCATTAGCATTTTGATCAGTGAGCTGCCGGCACCGGCAAAATTCATCTGAGATAACCCTGCCTGTTCGGGACCGACCGGCATCATGCGCTTAAACATTTTCTCCAGGAAGAGTGTGCCATCGCCTGTTTCTTTGCGCAGCAGAGCCAAGCCCCAAAAAGTGAAGTACATATAAACCTCGAGTCCTTGTCCGGCAGCTCCATTGGCAATGGTAAAGGCTGCCATCGCTTTATCCAGATCCCCGGAAAACAGAATCAGCGTTGCACGCTCATCCTTCATTAACTCATTCCCGCCCTGTCAAGACAAATTGAAGCGTAATGAACGAACGGCTTCCTGAGTATTTTTCCCGGAGGGCAGCTGTTTACTCATGATTTGCGGCTGGTTAGTACGCCAATCCAATCAAGATTGGGCGGCAACTCCAGCCTTAGGCAGCGTCAGCATTTCATGAATTGCCATTGCTGCCCGGCGCCCGGCCCCCATGGCTGCAATGACGGTGGCACCACCGCTGACAATATCGCCACCTGCAAAAACGCCAGGCAAATTGGTTTGCCCCGTTTGCGGATCCACGATCAGGCACCCCTTGCGATTAACGCTCAGTGCTGAGCAGCTTTTGGTTAGCAGGGGATTTGGACCCTGGCCGGTGGCCACAATAACCGTATCTGTCTCTATGGAATGCTCGGAGTTGGGAACATCTACCGGCCGGCAGCGACCGCTGGCATCCGGGGCACCCTGTTCGGTCCGGATGCAGGTCATGGAGCGGACCCAACCATTATTGTCGCCAACTAGTTCGATCGGGTTTGTCTGCAATTTTAGAATTACGCCTTCTTCCACGGCGTTTTCAATTTCTTCAGCACGCGCCGGCATTTCAGCTCTTGTTCTCCGGTAAACCAGCGTGACTTGCTCAGCACCCATACGCAGCGCTGTGCGCGCTGAATCCATTGCTGTGTTGCCAGCTCCGACAACGGTCACTTTTTTGCCGATGATAACGGGGGTGTCATACTCCGGGAAAAGATACGCCTTCATTAGGTTAACCCTGGTAAGGAACTCGTTGGCAGAGTATACTCCGTTCAGGTTTTCACCTGGAATTCCTAAGAAATATGGCAAGCCGGCACCTGTGCCAATGAAGACTGCATCATAGTGCTCTCTTAATTCATCAAGCGTAAAGGTCTGGCCGATAATCACGTTGGTTTTAAACTCTACTCCCAGCGATTTTACGTAGTCGACCTCAGCGTCCACAATCTCTTTGGGTAGTCTGAACTGAGGAATTCCATAGCGCAAAACTCCTCCAGGAGCGTGCAAGGCTTCGTAAACAACTACTTGATGGCCGCGACGGGCCAGATCAGCTGCGACAGTCAACCCGGCGGGTCCTGAGCCGACGACAGCCACCGATTTTCCAGTACTGCCGCAGGACTTTTCCGGCGCGGGTGCGGGCGCGGGCGCGGGCGCGGAGGCAGCGGCAATGGCTGTGTTGGCGGCAGTGGCAGCCGTGGCGGCGGGACTGGCCGCGAATTTGCGCACATAATCGGCTGCAAAACGCTCTAAAGCGCCGATAGCAATGGGCTTTTGCAGGCGTGCCAGAGTGCAGTGGCCTTCACATTGCTCTTCCTGGGGGCAGACCCGGCCGCAGATCGCTGGCAGGGAATTCTGCTCCTTGATTATAGCAGCGGCAGTCTCAAAGTCTCCTGCCGCAATCTTGGTGATAAAATGTGGGATATTAACTGCCACAGGGCATCCCTGAACACATGGCGCATTGCGGCAATTGAGACAGCGGGCAGCCTCTGCCTGAGCCTCTGTGGCCTGGTAGCCAAGTGCTACCTCATTAAAGTCAGTCTTTCTTTGTGAAGGTTCCCGTTTGGGCATTAAGGTACGATCTAGCATTCGCCTGCCTCCTTGGTACAACGGCAATGGTGTTCCAGCGCCTCTTTTTCCAATGTGCGATAGGCGCGCTGCCTGTTAATCAGACTGTCAAAGTCGACCAGATGACCGTCAAAATCAGGGCCATCCACACAACAGAAGAGGGTCTGTCCGCCAACTGATACGCGACAGCCGCCGCACATCCCTGTACCATCAATCATAATAGGATTAAGACTTACATATGTCTTGATTCCATATGGCCGGGTGGCTTCCGCGACCGCTCGCATCATAGGAACGGGGCCAATTGCCACTACGCGCTCTGGTTTTTCGGCGTCAGACTGCAGCATGCGCAGTAAAGGAGAGGTCACCATA
>JBMNNY010000044.1:0-14122 GCA_050942765.1 Bacillota bacterium
CCCCACCGCGCGCACCCCCCCCAAGCCCCTTCCCCCTTTGTCACCCCTGTGTCACTTCCCCCTGTGTCCAAAAAGAGGACTTTCCGTGATCCGAAAGAACTTTATAGCATAGCAGAGAACAATGAATGGAGGATGAGTATGACCAAAGCTCTGTTAACGGGCAATGAGGCAATTGCCCGCGGTGCATACGAGTACGGCGTCTCAGTAGCGACAGCTTACCCGGGTACACCGAGTACTGAAATTCTGGAGAATATCGCTCAATGGAAAGAAATTCGTGCCCAGTGGTCGCCGAACGAAAAAGTAGCCCTGGAAGTGGCTATTGGCGCCTCGATCGCGGGCGCCCGGGCACTTGTTGCCATGAAGCATGTGGGAGTCAATGTCGCTGCTGACCCGCTGTTCACTTTCACCTACACCGGAGTGAATGGCGGTCTGGTATTGGTTTCGGCAGATGATCCGGGCATGCACAGTTCACAGAACGAACAGGACAACCGTAATTACGCCCGTTTCGCTAAAATGGGCTTGCTCGAACCGGCCGACAGTCAGGAAGCCAAAGACATGATCGGCCACGCCCTCATGATTAGTGAGCGTTTTGATGTTCCGGTAATGCTTAGAACCACAACACGTATATCGCACTCCAAATCGCTGGTTGAGTTGGGGCAGCCGCAGGACAGAACCCTGAAAGAATATAAGAAAGATGTACGCAAATATGTGGCAGTTCCCGCAAACGCCAAGGTTCGCACCGGTATTAAGCAGCAGCGTCTTCAGGAAATGGCGGAGTTCAGCGAGCAGACAGAACTGAACCACATCGAATGGAATGGCAAACATATCGGCGTTGTTACCAGCGGCATTTGCTATCAATATGTGAAGGAAGCTTTACCGGAAGCCTCCGTTTTGAAACTAGGATTCACAAATCCGCTGCCGCTTAAGAAAATTGCTGATTTCGCCGCCCAGGTTGATCAGCTCTGGGTCGTCGAAGAACTTGATCCCCTCATGGAAGACCAGATCCGTGCGGCCGGCATCAAAGTTCATGGCGGAAAAGCCAAGTTAAGTTTTGTTGGCGAGTACAGCCCTAGCATGATTCGCAAGGCTGTCCTCGGAATGGGGCTTGAGGATGATCCCTCCGCCAATGCACCCGCCAACGCATCCACCCCCGCACTCGCACCAGCCGCGGCGCCCGTTCGTCCGCCAGTGCTTTGCCCGGGCTGCCCGCATCGCGGACCTTTCTATGCCCTGAAAAAGAACCGCAAACGTGTCACAGGCGATATTGGCTGCTATACATTGGGCGCCTCCGCACCGCTGGAAAGCATTGACACTACCATTTGCATGGGCGCCAGTATTCCAGTAGCGCTCGGCATAGAAAAAGCACGCCCGGAAGAGGTGGATAACCTGGTAGCGGTAATCGGAGACTCAACCTTCCTGCATTCCGGTATTACTGGCCTGATTGACACCGTCTATAACAAAGGAACCACGACGATCATGATCTTAGATAACAGCATCACCGCCATGACCGGACATCAGCATCATGCCGCCACCGGCCAAACCCTACAAGGCGATCCAACCTCCAAGGTAGACTTTGAGGCACTTTGCCGCGCCGTTGGTGTCAAACGCGTACGCGTAGTCGATGCCGGTAACCTTGCTGAACTCGACCAGGCCATTAAAGAAGAAACAGTCGTACGCGAACCTTCCGTGATCATTGCCCGCCGTCCGTGCGCTCTTATTGTCAAGCAGACTGCACCGCGGCTGAAGGTTAATCACGACACCTGCGTCGGTTGCCGCATGTGTATGAGCATTGGCTGTCCGGCGATTAGTCACGCCGATAAAAGGAGCACCATTGATCCCGCGCTATGCGTTGGCTGCGGACTTTGTCAGCAAGTCTGCAAATTCAATGCCATAGTGGTAGAGGAGGGACAATAATGAAAGGCATAATCAGCATTCTCCTAGTTGGTGTTGGCGGTCAGGGAACCATTTTGGCCAGCAAAATCCTGACCGAGGTTGCTATGCGGCAAGGCTACGATGTGAAGATGACCGAGATCCATGGGATGGCCCAGCGCGGCGGCAGTGTTGTCACCCAGGTGCGCATGGGAGAGAAAGTGCATTCGCCGCTTATTGAACCCGGTCAGGCAGACTATATTGTGGCCTTCGAACAACTGGAAGGCCTGCGCTGGATGCATTATCTGAACAATCATGGCACTGTTATCGTAAACACGCAGCGCATAAACCCCATGACTGTAATCACTGGCGCTGCAGAATATCCGAGCGATGCCCTTGATCAGATTAAGGCCAGTGCACCTAACATGGTACAGCTGGATGCGCTGGAGATTGCCAAGCAGCTTGGAAATATGCGCGTCGTCAATGTCGTACTGTTGGGCGCAATGGCAAAACAAACGAACATCGCTAAAGAAGACTGGCTGGCCGCGCTGGAGGCCACTGTGCCCGCCCGCTTGCTGGACATTAACCGCCAGGCTTTCCAGGCCGGTTATGACGCCGCCTGACACTGCCTGATCATGTGATGCACGATTACGATTGGGTGAGCGATTGGGGACAGCCCCCAATCGCTCATTTTGCACTTTTGGAGACTGTCCCCGATCGGACCATTTTGTATCAATTGGGGACAGTCCCCGATCGGATCATTTTGTACCGATTGGGGACTGTCCCCAATCGATCGGTCGGGTCAGTCCCCCAATTGGGCAAAAAGAATCCCGGTAATTCTGAATTACCGGGATTCGATTACATTCATCGCGCCATCAATTACCCTTACCGCGATCATACTGCACTGCGCCACCATCGCCCTCTTCTTCGGAAGGTGGGCCGGACAGCGTTTTGAAAACCGGGTTTAGCTCGCCGCGCAGCATCTTGAAAAAAAGCGGCATTTGCACTATTTCCAGAATAATGGCTATCGCAATTGAAATGATAATTTCAACCGGAAGACGCCTGGTAAATAGAAACATTAATGGTATCAAGGCATAGGCAATTACTGCTCCTAAGGGTCCCTTATTCGTAGTAAAGGCAATGCCGAGCATCGTTATGACTACTACAGCTGCAATCCGGATATCAATGAGTGCAAGGACTGCCACCATGGAAGCTGTGCCTCTGCCGCCGCGGAACTTCATCCAGAATGGGAAGCAGTGCCCAATGATGACACCGAGCCCGGCGATTAAAATTTCGGTTGAATTCCATCCAAACAAGAATTTGCCAATCAGCATTGGCAGGGCGGTTTTGACGATGTCCATCAAAAGAACTGTAATAGCCAGTGGCCAGCCAAAGACTTGCACGGAGTTAAGCGCTCCCGGATTGCCATCTCCTTTCAGTCGGATATCGGATTTTTTGATGAGTTTCCCAAGAATATAGGCAAAAACCAAATTACCACTTAGGTACCCCGAAAAAATCGGAACAGCATAGCTATTTACCAGTCCCATTACATTCCTCCTTGCCTGATGTGAATAGTAGAGTTTCACCTATTGCTATTCTATATATCGGCGTGGTTTTTCCTATCATGCAATGATTTTTTTACTGGATAAGATGGAATGATTTTTGGAAGCAGCCTCGAAATATATATTGAACAAGGATGGCTGATAATCTAATTTGTGAACTACCAATGATAGGAAAGGTGAGGCACCATATTAATTTACTTCAGCGGCACCGGTAACAGCCGCTACGTAGCAAATATTATGAATTCCACCATTGACGACGAAATCGTTTCAATGAATGACCTGCTTAAGGCGGGCATGCGCAAGCCCCTGGCTTCCCAAAAGCCGCTTGTGTTTGTTGTTCCAACCTACGGGTGGAGAATACCAAAAATAGTCAGTGACTTCATCCGCGAAACGGACTTCAGCGGTAATAACAAAGCTTATTTCGTGATGACCTGCGGCGATGGCACAGGAAATGCTGCTGGCTACGCCGCCAGGCTTTGTACAGAGAAAAACCTGGTCTATATGGGACTGGCCTCTATTGTCATGCCCGAAAACTATATCGCCATGTTCGAAGTGCCCGACAAGATCCAGGCGAAGGAGATTATTAAAAAGGCGGAACCTGCCATGCATAAAATCGCCGAATGCATTAAGAACGGGCAGCAACTGCCTCCGGAAACCGTGACCCTAACAGGCAGATTTCTGAGCAGTATCGTTAATCCGATCTTTTATCGTTTCTTTGTCAGTGCCAAAGGCTTTTATGCGACCGACAAATGTGTTTCATGCGGAAAATGCGTCAGTCTGTGCCCTCTGAACAACATTCATGTTCCGAATGGCAAACCAAAGTGGGGGAGCAATTGTACTCATTGTATGGGGTGCATCTGCGGCTGTCCGGTGGAAGCCATCGAATACAAAAGCAAATCTCAGGGCAAGCCGAGGTATTATCTAAACATATAACTAAATATCGGTATTATGGGATTTTATGAGATCAACGATTCTGTTTTCAGGAGTGATAAAGTGAGTAAAGTCGGAAAGGCAAGAGCCCGTATTGGGCTGATTGCTTTATTCGTTATTCTTCTTGCCTTACTGGCATTTGGATGGCGGTATTATCAAGGGAATAGCGCCATGAACCCGGGATTAAAGATTAAGTTTCTACATGAGCAGGGAATTGATGGCAGCGGAGTCAGTGTTGCCATTATTGATCAAAAGCTGCTCATTGATCATGTTGAATACGCTGGCCGACTAAAGCACTATGCGCAAATCGGCTGCTTGGATGATGAACCGAATTCCATGCATGGCCCCGCTGTTACCTCCATTTTGGCAGGCAAAAACTGCGGCGTTGCTCCAGGTGTCAACCTTTATTATTGGGCAGTTGCCGTTAATGGAACAGAGCCTGCCGGAGTAAGATATGCCCGGGCGATTATGGATATCGTTGAGTTCAACGAAAATCTTCCGCCAAACGAACGTATCCGGATCATCTCCACCTCAATTGGGTTTCACGATCAGGAGGGCGGGAATGAATTTGCGGCTGCAATCAAAGATGCTCAGGAAGCAGGCATTTTAGTGTTTACTTCCACCTACCCATACTTTACGGATCCAATTCTGGCTGTATATGGCGCCGCCTTACGCAAAGGCGGATCCCGGGATAAATCCGACGATTATATTGTACAGCCTGTGGTGGTGGAATATCAGGAACAAGCTGCTGAAGTAATTGTCAGCGTAAGGCATCAGCGCTGCGCGGAAGCGGGTTACGCGCCGGTATGGGTGCCGGTTGAGCCGCGAGTCTTGGCCTCAGAGCGTGGAGTCGCCAAATATGCTCGGTTTGACATAGGCGGCGATAGCTGGGCAACACCCTATGTTGCCGGAATCGCAGCTCTAATAATACAAGTCAATCCCCAGCTGACCAATACACAGGTTGCGCAAATTATCGCCGAAACAGCAACCGCAAACAGAAATGGCCTATTAATGATCAATCCGGAGATGGCAGTGGCAGCTGCGAAAAAAAGATGAGCATCACAATCAACTTTTATGACTCAGGCGGCGTTTTCTCCATCGCAAATGATCGGCTAAAATTTGCCGTCATTGCAGCCCGCTATCAGGGAAAGTGGATTTTCTGCCGCCATAAACAACGTGATACATATGAAATCCCCGGCGGACACAGGGAACCCGGCGAAGATATCAATGATACCGCCAGGCGCGAACTGCAAGAAGAGACCGGTGCCATTAGCTTCGACTTAGCGCCGGTCTGTATCTATTCAGTCACGCTCAATGAGGTCACGACTTACGGAAAGCTCTTCTTCGCAGATGTCAGCGTTCTGGGCGAATTGCCGCAAGAGATGGAAATCAAGGAGATAATCTTGGCGGATAATCTACCCGAAAGGTTGACCTACCCCGCCATACAACCGCATCTTTTCAAAAGAGTGCGAGAATGGCTGATCAGAGCCAGCTAGGCTCAGGCGTCAGCTAGGCTCAAGTGCCTGCAAGGTTCAGGCGCTCGCAAGGCTCAAGATACCCGCAGCCTATTGCCTATTGGTACAGACTCATAGCTTGCTCGTTTCAACCGTGACAGCCGCAGTTTCAACCTCAATCACGGTCAGTTTTTCAGATTTTACGGCGCTGGCGATAGCTGCTTCCACTTTGGCCGGATCATCGACATAATAGCCTTTGCCGCCACAGAGTTCGGCAAAGGATGCGTACGACGAGTGTGGTGCCAGACGGTTTACTCCTTCTGGCACTAAACCTTCTCTGAGCATGCGGTTTCTTTCAATCGCCATCGTGTGATTATTAGCGACAACGATTGTAATAGGGGTGCCGGTTTGTATGGCGGCCGGGATTTCGGCCAGGCACATATCCAATCCGGCGTCTCCAGTATAGGCCAGCACCGGTCTGTCGGGGAAGGCGCATTTGGCGGCTACAGCCGCAGGAACAGCGAATCCTAGCGACCGCCAATAACCTGGAGTCACCACCTGTTGGCCGCTGCTGATGAAATGCCTGTTAAACCATACTGTCTGATCACCGGAATCAAGGGTGATGATCGTGTCGGGGGTCAGGCACTGGAGCGCCCGGACGATATCCGCCGGGTGTACCTTGCGGGGATGGCTTATATCCCCTGCGCCAGATGTCGCGCCTTCACTCTCCTCTGGTTTTTTCTCCGTTGGTCTTTCCTCCGCACCGGGTGATCTTTCCACCGAACGTTCATTGGCCAGGCGCCCGTCCCATGACCGCTTTTCTTCAGCAATTTCCGAGAGCCAGCTTTTATCTGCGTATTTGTCCGCCAAAAGACTGCCTAAGGCCGGGATAATTTCAGCGGCATCTCCCACCAGCGCCAGATACTTCTTGCCAACAGAGGCCAGATACTCCTCAGAAAGATTAATGTCAATGACTGCTTCCGGCGTTTTCGGAACAAAGCCTTCCGGCCACCAGGTGGTTCCGACCCGGATAATCAAATCAGCGCGCTTGATTAAGTTGCTGGAGGCTTCTGATCCGGCGGCACCGAGGCCTCCGACAACCATGGGGTGGCGCTTGCTGGTCATTGAGCGGTTGTCATGAGCCATGGCGTCCTCAGCAGTCATGATACTATTGCTGTCAGCGCCAGAATCAGCGCCAAAAATCCCGTTTGCCGGTAAGGTATAAGCAACTGCTGCTCCAATTTTGCTGGCCAGTGCGAGCAGCTCCCGGCTGCACATCCTGGCACCGCAACCGGCCAGAATAAAGGGCCTGACACAAGAAGTAATCAAAGCGGCAGCCTTTGATACCACTTCCATGTCTGCTGCCGGGGCATGCGGATAGCCGGTCAGCGGTAAAAAAGGTATCGCGTCTGTAGACAAATCCGCTTCCCAAAAATCATACGGAATACAGACATGGGCCGGACCACCCCGTGCAACTGCCATCCGGGCTGCGCGCTCAAGTACGCCCGGGGCGGAGGAGGGGTCAACTACCAGCTCTGTAAAAACAGACACCGGGTTCATCAAGGCTTGTTGATTAATGGCCTGCTTATGCCGCTTACCAATAAACCGGCTTGGCACCTGGCCGGTAATTGCCAACACCGGTACACGATCCATGAAGGCGTCGCCTAGACCATTGACCATATTGGCAGTTCCAGGTCCGGAAGTGGCGGTGCATATTCCCAGACTGCTGGTAGCTTTACTATAACCGGTAGCTTTACTATAGGCGGATGCCATAAAGCCTGCGCATGACTCATGTCGGGCGGCAATGAACCTGATTTTACTGCGCGAAAGCGCATCAAGTAAGTGAAGATTGGCATCTCCGGCCACACCGAAAACGAATTGCACGCCCCAGGTCTCAAGTAGCTTAACTGTCAAATCTGCAAGCCTCATGATTAATCCTCCCATCCCATGCCTTTTGTCTTTCGCCGGGATCATGCCCATGCCGATAGAAATCTTTAGTCAATATCTTTAGTCAATATAATAGTATGGTGCATTTCACAATACAAAAAACCGCCCTAAAGCCAACAATTCTTGGCCTTAAGGGCGGTCTATGCTTTACAGCAGAGACGAACACTGTCGTCCGGGAGAGTCCGGGGATCCGTGAGCTCGGGGCATCTGTCCTTGAGGGGTCCAAAAACGATGTTATTTCGCCTGTTTTAGCTTGGTTTGTTCTTCATTGAGTTCCTTAATCATTTGCAGCATTAAGCGATGCTCTTGCGCATTCTGCTGAAGTTCCTGTGCCATTTGTCGATGCTCCAGCGCATTCTGATCAAATTGGCGGCGGTTCTCTTCGATGTGAGCGTCCAACTTTTGATCAATTCTGTCAACCTTTTCATTTAATGCCTGCAGTCCTTCACCGAACACCCTAAATTGTGACCTGATATCCTCCAGGATCACAGCCACTTCGGAATCTTCCACTGCAATCACCCCCAAGGATTTCCTATACTCATTTTATCATAGGATTATCAGATTAAAAAGGCTGTCGGAAAAGCCTGCAAATCAAGCAGAACCGGCAGCCATCAACAGAAAATGCAGTTTTGTACTTACGCCTCATCCATAAACCGATAGCGATAGCCAATCGGCGGGTTCAAGTTTTCTTTGATGGTCCTGGGGTTGACCCAGCGCAGCATATTGAGCTTGGATCCGGCCTTATCGTTGGTACCGGAAGCTCTGGCACCACCAAAAGGT
This sequence comes from Bacillota bacterium, assembly GCA_050942765.1. Classification (GTDB taxonomy): domain Bacteria; phylum Bacillota; class UBA4882; order UBA4882; family UBA4882; genus UBA4882. The sequence goes on from JBMNNY010000044.1 coordinate 8,543, forward strand.
TGCTGAGCAATAACGGCTCCGGTGGGGCGATCATTGATATAGAAGTTGCCAGCGGCATGTGCCAGACGTTTCTCGAGTTCAACAATCGCGCTGCGGGACTGGGCGAAAATAGCGCCGGTCAGCCCGTAAACTGAAGTTGAATCGCAAAGATCCACTGCCGCGTCCAGATCTTCATCAGCATAGACATACACCGTTAGCACGGGACCGAAGATTTCCTCTTCCATAGTCTTGAAATGCGGATTAGTGGTCACAATGACTGTCGGCTGGATGAAATAGCCTACCGAATCATCGCAGCCGCCACCACAGATAATTTCGGCTTCGCTTGATTGCTTTGCGTAATCGATATACGATTTAATCGACTGATAGGCGTTGGCGTCAATGACTGCGCCCATGAAGTTTGAGAAATCCTCCACATCGCCCATTTTGATCGTGTTTACTTCCTCGACGAGACACCTCTTTACTTCCGGCCAGAGGCTGCCGGGAATATAAGCCCGGGAAGCTGCCGAGCATTTCTGTCCCTGAAACTCGAAAGCACCTCTCACCAGTGCAGTTACCAGCGGTTCAACAGCAGCGGAAGGATGAGCGAACACAAAGTCTTTACCGCCGGTTTCTCCGACTAGCTTGGGATAACAACGGTAATTGGGGAGGTTTTTGGCGACCGAGAGCCACATTGACTGGAATGTTGCTGTCGATCCGGTAAAGTGCAGGCCGGCAAAATAAGGATTGGAGAAAGCACCATTCCCGATTACGCTGCCCGGGCCGGGGATAAAGTTAATGACTCCGTCAGGCAAGCCGGCTTCTTGAAGCACCTGTATTACTTGATAAGAAGAATAAACCGCTGTAGAAGCAGGCTTCCATAGCACCACATTGCCGGCAATGGCAGCGCTGGTGGGCAGATTGCCTGCGATCGAAGTAAAGTTAAACGGTGTCACTGCCAGTATGAAACCTTCCAAAGCTCTGTATTCCATACGGTTCCAGGCACCACGGGCCGAAATAGGCTGTTCGGTGTAAATCTCATTCATAAAATAGGTATTGAAACGCAGCATATCGGCCAATTCACAGACGACATCAATTTCTGATTGATGAGCGGTTTTGCTCTGGCACAGCATTGTGCCGGCATTCATGATGCTGCGGCGCGGGCCGGCAATAATCTCGGCGGCCTTAAGAAAGATAGCAGCACGATGCTCCCACGGCATAGATTCCCATTCCTTGCGAGCGGCTAGAGCAGCCTTGATCGCTTCTTGCACTTCACTCTCGCCAGCCATGTGGAATGTACCGATTACGCAATCTTTGCGATGGGGTATAACGCACTTGGCAGTTCGGCCGGTATATATTTTGCGGCCGCCGATAATTAGAGGTATTTCAACCTCGTTCCTTCCTAACTGGGCAAGTTGCTTCTTAAGTTCTTCGCGTTCCCTGCTTCCAGGCGCATATGACAGCTCTGGTTCGTTGACCGGTTTACTGATATTGAAAATACCATTCGACAATATATCGTCACCTCAGTAGTTTATTGTATTTAGCCTGAGTACGCTTTAAGATGCTTTTTGGCGCCGTCTGGCAGATCAGTGCGGTCTGGTTAAACCTTTGCGTGTACGTGCTGCTGATGGCAGAGTACAGGTGGATCAAAAATGCACACACAAATAGAAAGCCAAGCTAGCACAGTATCTGCATCTGCGCTTAACCCGGCTCGATTTTTAGAAAATTCAAATAGCCCACTCTCCTTTCCAAAAGGGAGGCGCAACTGTTTCCAATTGCACCCTATCGGCTATGACGCCATATCCTTGCGACTGCAGGCGACATAGCTCGGAGAAGGTTTGTCAGTTTTTGTTTTTTTGGTACTCAGGACTATGCAACTTTTCTACGATGATTCGCTGTACCGCGGCTAATATCCTTTACAATTCTGACTGGCGGGTTTGCTCTGGGGTGTCGGACTTGACAGTAAGGCAGGATGAATGTAAAATGTGAGTATCACAAGTTACACAAGTTATACAAGTCATTCACGTAATACATGTAATACAATACGTACTGGTTATACAAGAAGTTTGGATACAACTTGTAGTAAGGGTAAATTGACCACGCCGCAGACTGGAATCGCAACTATCCGCGACAACTAGACCCCCAGTCTAATTTGGGGCAATAATGTCGCCGGACATCAGCGCGCAATGCCATAAATGGGGGTGTTATAAATGGAGAAACCAGATGGAAAATTCATGAGCACTGTTAAAGTGGGGGAGAAAGGGCAAATTGTAATTCCCAAAGGAGCACGGGATATCTTTAATATTAAACCCGGCGACACACTGTTGCTACTTGCCGACAAAGAGCGGGGTATTGCCATTGTGCGCAACGAAGAGTTTATACAATTTGCTAACGCCATTTTCGCAGCACAGGGAAGACCGGAGGAAGTGCAAGAATGAGCGCAATTATCATCACGGATTTGACCAAGAAATATGGTGGGCGCACAGCTGTTGATCAACTGAATATGTCGCTTGAGCAAGGTGAGCTTTGTTCTTTGCTGGGGGTCAATGGGGCCGGGAAGACAACAACCATTAAAATGCTTTGCGGTCTAAGCAAGCCGACCAGCGGCGACGCAATATTGCTTGGCGACAGCATTGTCAGTGATCCGTATGCTGTCAAGAGTAAAATTAATGTCTCACCTCAGGAAACCGCCGTTGCCCCTAACCTGACTGTCAGAGAAAATCTGGAGACTATTGCGCGCTTATACGGCCGCAACAAGAAAGAGGCGGCCGAAAAGGCGGATGCAATGATCCGGCGCTTTGGCATGTTCGAAATTGCCAAGGACAGGGCGAAGACACTCTCCGGAGGCTGGCAAAGGCGGCTCAGTATCGCCATGGCTCTCATTTCTGATCCTCAGATTCTTTTTCTGGATGAACCGACGCTGGGGCTGGATGTCCTGGCCAGGCGCGAATTGTGGGATGTAATCCGCAGTCTGAAAGGCAAAGTGACGATCATCCTGACAACGCATTACCTGGAAGAGGCCGAAGCGCTGTCAGACAGAATTGCCATCATGGCCAAAGGCCGGCTCAAAGCGGTTGGAACTGCACAGGAACTGATGGCTGGCACGCACACGCAAAAATTCGAAGATGCGTTTGTGGCGCTGGCTGCTGAAAGCGGGGCTAATTTATGAAATCATTGGCATTTGCGGCACGCAATCGTAAAGAATTACTCAGGGATCCGCTCAATCTGACTTTCGGCCTTGGTTTTCCCCTGGTTTTGATGCTGTTACTTTCCGCGATTCAGGCAAATGTTCCAGTCAATCTGTTTGAAATTGAAAAACTTGCGCCTGGCCTGGCGGTTTTTGGCCTGTCTTTTATCGCCCTTTTCTCCGGAACTTTAATCGCCAAAGACCGGAGTACATCATTTCTGATGCGTTTATTTGCCTCGCCTCTGTCGGCGTCTGATTTTATCTTGGGATATACCATGCCGCTTTTTCCGATGGCGGTTCTGCAAAGCGTGGTTTGTTTCAGTGCTGCCTTCTTTCTGGGCATGGCCGTGAAAGTCAATGTACTGATCGCACTGCTGACCCTCGTTCCCGCGGCAGTCCTTTTCATTGCTATCGGACTGCTGGCAGGAAGTCTGCTTAACGATAAACAGGTTGGCGGTATCTGCGGCGCATTGCTGACTAATTTGAGTGCCTGGCTGAGCGGCACATGGTTTGATCTGAACCTGGTAGGAGGAGCCTTTAAGACAGTGGCTGACGCACTGCCTTTTGTGCACGCTGTTAATGCCGCCAGTGCTGCTGTTTCAGGCAATTATGCCGCCATCTTCCCGGACCTCTGGTGGGTGATTGGTTACGCAGCAGGCATACTGGCATTAGCCGTCATTGTATTCCGGAGAAAAATGAGCAGCGATGCCATGTAGCTATGAAAGGAATCTAATCGCACAGTACTGAATGATAGTTGTACATTATATTTGTCACAATCGCACAAATTAATTGTGCGATTTGTTTTTTCATGTTATACTTTCCTTGAGGTGATAACAATGGAAAACCAGGAGAAATCTGTTGTGACCGCAACGGAGTTAAAACAGAATTTCGGGAAGTACCTCGCCTTTGTTGAAGAGTTCAATGAAGTGGTAATCACCAAAAATGGAGCCAAGGTGGCCAGATTAACGCCATATATTACGGATTTTGAGCAGTATCTTGCCGTGCGCGAAAGGGCATTGGATTATCAATACGACGGAAAGAAAGTGTCGTACGAGGAGTTCATGCAGATCTATGAAAAGAGCGAGCTAAGAATGGAGTTCATTGATGGGGAAATCTACGTCTTGGGCTCGCCGAGTATTACGCATCAGGAAATCCTCGGCAAATTATATCTCATATTCCACAACTACCTGGAAGGTAATAAATGCAAGGTTTTTATAGCACCTTTTGTTGTTCATTTCCGTAAGCGGGGTATCAAAGAACCGGATGTTTGCCAGCCGGATCTTTTGGTGATTTGCGATTTGGAGGGCAATATCAGCGACAAAGATCGCTACATGGGAACTCCTACCCTGGTTGTTGAGATACTTTCCGACAGTACCCGTGCCAAGGACATGATCAATAAGCTCAACACCTATCGTTTGTCCGGAGTTCAGGAGTATTGGATTATAGACCCAAAGAAGCAAAATGTTATTATTTATCATCTGGATAACTGTGAAATTGCCGACTATAGGATTTATGAAGCTGGTCTGCCAGAACAACAACAAACGGCGCGGCTAGATCAAACACAGCCAGGCCAAACGCAATCAGGCCAGACGCAGCCAATCCCAATTGCCAAATCGATGGTTTTTGCGGGCTTGGAAGTATCAGTTCCGAGACTATTCAACGCTGAGTAGCCTGAAGTACTCGAGTAACCTGAAGCACTCAAGTAGCCTGAAGCAGTCTGAAGCACTAATGAGATTCCTTATCGCGGCCTGCGATCGTAATCGTCGCCTCGGCTGTCTCATCGTTACTTGCCCGGATCAACTTCACATACAACAGTAGTTCTTTGAGGGATCCAACATTCAGCTTATTGTAGATGCGCTTGTTATGAGTCTTAACTGTGTTAATGGAGATACACAATTTCTCGCTAATTTCTCTTGCTGTATATCCCTGTAAGTAGAGATCGAAGACGCTGCGCTCAGCCGGAGAAAGGGTTGCGACGTTTTCAATAAAGTTTTGCACTAAGGGTGATATTGGCCCCGTCTCTTCCGGCTGGATTGCCGAGATGTCAAAGGCGCCAGACACGTCCGGGACGCCGACGCCAGAGGCAGAGGTGCCTGATGCGCCCGAAACCTCAGCGCCCGAGGCGTTCGATTGGCCAGATTCGCCTGAGGTGCCCAATGCGTCTGAAGCGTCAGCGCTCGAGGTGCCCGAAGCGCTCAATGCCCCCGGCGCCAGCGGCGATTTCAGCAGTACCGCGTGTTTACGCCTGAGCAAAACTGCACTCACCACACCAAAGATTAACAATACCAATAGTAAAAGCAGTATCGCTCTATTTTGCCGGATAAAGCTGGCCGCCAAGTCCCACTTCGGTATCAAAATTCCCAGAGCCCACTGCTGATCGGAAAACACAGATCCTTTCGGATACAGATTAATAGTCT
>JBMNNY010000045.1:0-14010 GCA_050942765.1 Bacillota bacterium
CATTCTCTCCCTAAGCTGAATCCACTGCTCATACCGGTCCTGAGCTTCCTGACTAATGTCAATCTCCCCGACACGCGTTGGCTTCATGACTTTCAGTTCCTCCGGTTTGACAGGCAGGCTTACAGAAACTAGGAAGACCAGTACCGCAAAGAAAGGCAAAATTAAACGTTTCATAGGCTCTTTCCCCTCCTATTCCCTAATCGCGGATGCATACCGGACACGCCGGATCCTGCTTAACCGCCAGCTCATCCCAGCGCATATCCAGGGCGTTGAACGTCAGTAGTCTGCCAATTAAAGATGTCCCCGCACCCAAGAGGATTTTAATGGCCTCAGTAGCCTCCAGACTGCCAATGATGCCGGGAGTGATCCCGATCACAGGGGTTACCCCTCTCCCCTCTTCATGCTGCCTCTCTGTCTCCCTTTCTAACTCGTCCGCGCCATGCTGCCCATCAGTATCATGCGGCTTATCGGCGCCATGTTGTTCTTCCGCTTTCTGCCGCGCCTCAGCACCCTGCTGCTTGCCCTCAGACGCCGCTTCCGCGTCCGGATTGGGCAGCAGGCACCGCAGACAAGGTCCCTTTCCTGGCAAAATAGTCATGATCTGTCCGTAGAAGGAGTGCACTGCGCCATAAATCAGAGGCACTCCTGCCTGCACAGCCGCGCTGTTAATCAGCAGGCGCGTCTGGTTATTGTCTGTGGCATCAATCACTACATCGCATTCGTCCCTACTCAGATATTGCCCGGCATTCTCAGCTGTCAGACGCAGCACTAGCCCCCGGACTTCGATCTCTGGATTAAAGCGCTGCAATCTTTCCGCCAGCAGCAAGGCTTTACTGGAACCAAGCTGCTGCGGATCATAGAGCACCTGCCGGTTCAAATTGCTCATTGAAACTGTATCAGAATCGATAATTGTGATCCGGCCAACCCCGGCTGCCGCTAAATAAAGAGAAGCCGGAGTCCCAAGACCTCCGGCACCTACAATTGTTACTCTACTTTGTTGCAGCCTGGCCTGGCCCTCTGGACCAATTTCAGGAATCGGCAATTGCCTGCTGTAACGCATTTACTGGTCTGTCCCTTCTGCATCGGATCCATCATTTCCGGATTCTTCTCCAGACCCGCCTGCGTCAGAACCGGATTCTGTGACATCGTCCTCTGCGGCATCCCCGTCCTCAGATTCACCAGATTCCTTATCGCCAGCCTCGGCACCAGCCGCGTCTTCACCGGCCTCGGATTGTTCAGTCCCTTCCTCGGCCCCTTCCGCCTCAGTCTCTTCCTTAGTCCCTTCCGCCGCTTCTGCTCCTTCCGCTGCTTCAGATCCCTCGGATCCTTCCTTGGCCGTCTCTTCCTCTTCATCCTCAGCTTCATCAATTTCGAAGAACAGCTCAATACTGCCGGTGGCCTCAAATTTCTTTTCTTTCATGGTGACTTCCACCCGCTCCGCTTTGAGCTCGTCTTTTTCGCGCACCAGATGGACCGTGCCGGTCATTAGCAAAATCTCGGTATTTTCATTAAAATCGATCTGCAGGCAGGTGGCTGTAAAATCTGTATGTATCAGCTTCGTGTTTCCCTGAGCGGAAAATGTGCGTTTGTTGGTATTAGCCACCAGTTTATCACAGGTTAAATCGACTTTTTCCTTTGATATTTTGCCGTCCGCATCTTTCTCTTCATCACGAATTAGTGATACGTTTCCCGTAAAGGTGCCTTTCTCGTTTTTCAGGTCCATTTGCAGTGAATCGGCTTTGATGGTAATGCCTTTGTCAGTAAGCACCAGACCGCCGGTTATTTTGCCACTGTCAGTATCTTTATCAATTTCAGCATATTGGCAGGTAATGCGTAAGTCGCCTTTGACGATTACCACATCTCCCTGAAAGTAGGTGACGCCTTTGTCCGTATCACCCCACATTTTCAGACCGGTGGCATAAAGCTTTTCCTTCGCGGCCAGACTCGGCAGACTTGATAATACTAATGCTGCCAATGACAAAATGAGTACAGCACCAACCCGCCAAACCTTCCTATTCTCCGTCAACTTCCGGGTTCTCCTCGCCATCTTCCGAGTCCTCCTCTGCTTCATCGATCTCAAGTTCCAGTGTAAATGGCCCTGGAACAACGAATTCTCCATCATTCAAAGCTTTAGTAATATACTCGGCCATAACAATTCCCTTTGAGCCCTGATCCAGGATAACTCCATTATAGAAGCGCGCTTCTTCTGCCTGCAGGTTAACCTCCATGCCACCGGCTTGCAGTTGATACCCTTCGCCGATAACAGTCACAGGCACGGTGACTTTAAGCACTTCGCTCATAATGTTCCAGGAAGCCGCCTCCGTATAAATGGTTCCTTCCGGAAAGACAGCTTTCAGATTACCGGTGAGCTTGATCTCATCCAGCTTTGGATCATGGACTGCCAGGTCAGCTGTAAAAGAAATGTATGGCTCGCCATCACGATAAATACTGCCTTCATGTAAATTATGAAAAGTAGTTGGACCGCCGTCCAGGTTTTGCTCGACGCGGTCGGCGCTAAAATGCCAGAACGGCTTACCGTCCCTGCGGCCGGCAATTTTGGCCCCGCTAATATTCATTGTTTTAGGCGGCGTTGGCTGTCGTGTGGCATTTTGCTCGCGCCGTTGCTGATTTACAACGACCGCTTGTGCGCCAAGCCATAGGGTTATGCCCAGTATGACCAGGACAAGTAAAATCGCCCATATTGTCCGTTTCATTACATGCCTCCAGAGTAAGGCTCGTGCCGCTACACTACGCCATGCTATGGCTACGCTATGCTATGAGCTAAAGTCAATCACTGTTATGAGCCAAAGCCAATCTTTTTATCCGGGAAGGCTTTGAACACGAAATCAAAACGGAAGGCCTGGCTGGAAAAATCATAAGAAAGTTTGATCTCCCGGCAGTGCCAGTCATAGGTTATGCCAACACTCGCCTGCCGCAGGGTATCCAGCTCAATATTGTAATTAATATAACCTTCCAGTGTCCAAGTCTGGAAAAGTTTTAGAGCGGCAGTCAAATCTGTCTGCTCGAACACATTATCATTAGGATCATAAATTACTTTGGCCTTTAACTTCAGGAAGTCGTAATCAAGGTTGCCTTCCAGAGTAAACAGGCTGAATTTCTGCAAAGCCAGGCTATAGCTTCCGCTAAACTGCAAGTAATCTTTAGAATCAAAATTCACCCTGATGCGGGCTGCAATATCACGGTATCTCTGATATTTAAAATCATAACCGGAAGTCAGCGAGGCTTGAATCACTTTATGCTCAACGTATACTCCGCCGGTTATACTGGCACCAATAGTTGGTTTATCAAAAGTAAACGGTGTTTCTCCCTGGGCAGCAGTCCAACTGAGAGCCGCAGTAGTCCTCAGCCATGGTAGATATCTCTGGTTCCAGGTCAACGACGCTGTTTCAGTAAATAAGTACTCGCCGGTCCCATAATAATTGCCGCGCACCTTACCTCCCAGCGCCAGGTTAAAACCACCCTTATTCAGATTGAGAGCCAGCTTTTCGATCTCAGCATGCGTTCTGGTACTGACGACTTCGGATGGTTGTTCAATATAGCGGCTGAAACCAAGCCCGAACTTAAAATCGCCCAGCAATGGCACGGGCACTTTCGGAAACAATAGCGTAATCTCCGGCTGGCGTACGAGCGCCTTCCAGGTAGTGCTGCCCTCTACGGCATCCAGGTTGGCCTTTTCTTCAAGGAGTACTGTCAGGGAAGCAAAGTCCCATGTTTTGGCTCCCCTAATGGTATAGTCCGCCAGCCTGGTGGTCGTGAATTCTTCAGTTCCAGACTTCGGTGCCTTTAGCAGTTTGAACGAACCAAGCACTGACAGCGAATATCCGCCGGTCCATTTCAAGTTGGTATTTCCACTGGCAGTAAGATAGGTCTGCTCTGTATTCTCATTGAACCGGTAATCAGAACTGAGACTTAGGGTTCCAAACGAGCCTTGCCCTGATAACGAGCCGCGCAGCTGATAGGTATTATAATCCTCGCGTGTGGCGGTCGCCAGGTGGTTCAAGATTCCACTGACATTCACTTTAACTTTGCCAATTTTCTGCTCGGCTCCCAGCGTAAAGCGCCAGTCGACATGTGTGTTTTGCCGGTTAAGCAATTGGTAGATGCCAATCGTACCGGTGAAGTTTTCCCCGATACGCAATTTATGATCAATACCGGTAGCCATGCCAAGCCTGTTCATCATTTCAATCCGTACGTTACCGGAATGATTTTCATTAATCACATAGCCATAAGCGGCCTTAACAAAAAAACCTTCTGTGGCACTATAACCGAATTCCGGAACCTGTAGGCCTTCTTCATCCTCTTTCAGGGAAATGACCAGATAAGGTAAAGAAAACAGGTGGAATTTCCCTTCAAAATATCTGACACGGTGCATTACAATCTTGTCATTAAGATAAATCTCAATTTCATCTGCTTCAATTCGGTAATGCGGATTTTCCCGATCACACGTTGTCAGCGAAGCGCTGGTCATGATATATTGATTTTCTGCGATCGAGACGCTTTCACCGGTCATGTAGACTGAACCCACAATGCCGGGATCCGTAAAACTGCCTGACATGCCATTAATGACCCCGCTGCGGGTATCAAGGTCGTAAATTAGCTCATCGCCTTCGGCATCCCGCTCTTTATCGTGCAATTTGACGTTACCTCTGGCAATCAAGCTATTATTATTCAGATCAACTTCCATATAATCGGCCTGCAAGTTGATTTCCTGGTATTTCAGTACGACTGTGCCGGTGGCAATAACGATTTTTTGCTCGTAGTTGTAGGAAAGATACTCTGCTACAAGATGCGCCTTGCCCTTTGTGGAAGGGGATTCTTCAGAAGGGCCTTTTGCTTCTTCCGCAGGGGCTTCTTCCGCGGGGGCTTCCTGCGTCTCTGCAGCGGTCTCCTGCTCCCCGTCCCCGGCGGGTGCCTCTTCCGGGGTGGTCTCCGTGGAGGCTTCTGTAGAAACATCCGTAGAGACTTCCGTGGCTGAAGAACCCCCGGATGAAGTTGCTTCTTCAAAGGAGCTTCCAGCGGTACTTTCTGCAGAAGATGCCCAAACCGGCCATGCAAAAAGTAGAACCATTAGTAAGGCACAAAAGATGCGAGTGATTGATTTCAAAAATTACCACTCCAGTGTCCCAAAGGCTACTTGCGTTTAAAATTAATGCGCCAGCCGTTTCGGGCAAACAGATAAGCGAGCGCCGCTATCGAAAGAAATGTGATATTAGCTCCCCAGGCTGCCAGAACCGGGTTAAGAATACTATGAGTCCCAAGTGTACGGAAAACGGATTCCAGAACATAATAGAGCAATGTAAACAATGCGCTGGCTACCATTCCTAAAATACGTCCGCTGCCGGAGGCCATCAGTGAAAATGCACACCCGATGACCACCAGAACCAGCGCCGCTACCGGAGCAGCTGCTTTCAGATGATAATCAACCTTAAATACGTCGACATTAAACCCGGTTTTACTGAATAGTTCAATTTGCTCGGCCAGCTCCTTGCGTGTCATCTCGCTGGTCGTTTTCTGTTCACCAATAAAAGATGACAAATCCGCCTGCGTGTCAATAACAAGCCTGTCAAAGCTGACTTCATTGTTGACAAAGCCTTCGGCGTCGTATTCATGACGCACGCCATTGTTCAGAACCCACTCTTCTTTGTTGATTACGGCGCTTTCCGCCATAATAGTCTGCGGATAAGGGTGGCGCCTGACCTCAAAAATCATGACGTCATTCAGCACACCGGTTTTATTGTTGACGCTCTTGATATAGAAGATGCGATTCTCCGGGCCCCGGAAAAATATGTTCTCCTGAATAAAAGGCAAGGCATCTTCAAAGATCAGGTTTCTAACCATATTCTGATAGGCATGGTTGGCTGCCGGGACAACATTATCACTAATCGCAAAGGTTAGTCCGCTCAGTATGACCCCGACTATCAAAATCGGAATGATCAGGCGGGTATAGCCCCAGCCGCACAACCTCATAATATCAAGTTCACGGTCGCGGCCAAGACGGGTTAGCGTCAGCAGTGTTGCGAACAATGCCGATGCCGGAATAACCTGCGAAATTAGTTCTGGCATTTTGTAACCTGCGATAGTCAGAACGGTTGTGAAAGGAACTCGTTTGCCAATCATCAGGTCCGCCAGCTCGTAGAGAAACCCGCTTAGCATGATAATCACAAAGCCCAGTAGACAAAGGGCAAACATCTCCACATGTTCGCGCAGAATGTAGCGATGAACAATCCGCAAAGATTTCCCTTCCCTTCGATCACGCAGTGTTTTGGTGGTATTCACAGCTCCTGCAATCAACGGCTTTACAAAACGCAATGCATTTTAGATTACACTGCAGTATGTTACAATTCGACGTTCTGCCTTTGGCTTCCTTTCGATTATGTCTGTGGAAAAACAGGAAATAAAAGGCCGGGTTTTACTCCCGGCCGTTAAAGCAACTTTGAAATGCCATTTATTCTTCTGGCTCAGCTGTCAGAGCACTAATTACTTCATCGGTAAGATCAATACTGCCATAAGCCATTGAAGTCTGCCAGAAGATCGCGCTTAATTTTTTCTCCTTGCCAAGCTGCGCGGCTATTTCATTAAGTCTGGATTGGAATTTGCGCGAAAGCTCCTGCTCAAACTGGGATTGCCTGGCTGAGAATTCTGCCTGACGCTGCACTTTCTGTTCATTGGATAACTGCGAGAACTCTTTTACTAATGCATCTCCGGCAGCCTGAATGCGCGCCATATACTGTTTACCCAGTTCGCTCTCGTTCAATGCCCTTTGAGAATCAATATAGCCAAAACCCTCCGTCCCCTGAACATTGCCCGAAGGCCTCAAAAAATAACCCAGCACGGTCCCAAGAACAAGGGCGGCCACTACTGCTCCCACAATCCCCCAGCTTATGGACTTAGTCATAGTTTAATAACCTTCCCTTCATCATTCTCCAAGTTCTTCTAGTCTCCGGTAAATACCATCTTCTATTGCCTGCGCCTTGGCGCTGTTTTCATTGAGAAGATTGCTCTGCAGCAGTGAAGAAAGTCGCGCATACTCTTCCTCGACCCACCCTGTCAAACTAAGCTGCTTTTCATTAATGAGTTCGCGACGCTTGACTGCCTGTCTGCTTACAAAAACCTCCAGTTCCAGGCGATCCTGTTCTTCTCGTTCGGCGACCAACCCTTTGATTTCGTTATTAATCATATTTACCTGCGTGTTGATTTCCGGACGTTCGGTCAATGAGATCGAATATAACTGCATCTGCAGATTCAGCAGCACCGGCGCATACTGTGCTTCTAAAATACGATGAAAACGCTCACGCGCCAGTTTCTGTTCTGCGACATACGTCTGACGCTCGTATTCGTCTTCCTCAATGAGATACTGCTCGTAAGAATCAAGTTGATACCTGGCATTAGCCTCCAGCTCCGCCCGAATGGCGGCCAGCTGTTTGTCAAGAATAGCACTGCCTCGATCGACTGCAGTATTATTCATGGACGCGAGCGTTTGAATCTGTTGTTTAAGCGCTTTGCTGATACGCTCAGGGATTTGGGTGCTGCTGCCGCCGGCGCTCTCGCCGCTGGCACCGCCGCCGGCACCGTCACTGGTGCTGCCACTGCTGATGTCGCCACTGCTAGCGCCACTGCCGCCGTCGCTGCCACCGCTGTGCACCACACCGGATGCACCGGACGTATCTTTCTGAAAAGCCTGGACCAAACTGGCGTAAAAAGCTGAAATACCGCAATCCTGCGCCAGTTTGATCCCATCAGCCATTTCCAGCTTTAGCATTGGCTGTTTTGCTTTCGGGGATTCTGAAGCTCCTGCCATGCCCGCAAAACCAGCCATCATGGCTACAGCCACTGCCATTATCAATACTATTATTGCTAATCTTGCCAAATAGTTTCCGCTTTTGAACAATTTTCTCACGGCGAGCTTCACCTCCCCGGCGCATTTGTGACTGCTATACTACTATGCTGCTATACTGTCATACTGTTATGCTTTACGCTTTTGCCTAACGACTTTTATTGGGCGCTGGCTTTCTTCAGAACGGCCTCGGTCAAATCAACGCCGCCAAACCAAATGATATCCTTCTTGAGCACCAGCCCGACTTTTTCTTCTTTGGCCACTACTTCAATAGTCGTCTTGACCTTTTCATAGGCGGCCTTCCATACTGCCTGGGCTTTAGCCTCAATCTCCATGGTTTTCAGCTCAAGTTCTCTCTTAAGCTTGGTCGACTCGGCATTGAACATTTCTTCATAAATCGGCAGATATTTCTGTTTTTCCTCTTCGGTCATACCTTTGGTCTTGTCTTCATACTGCCGCTGAATGGAAGCCTGCACCGATTTAACCTTTTGATTAAATTCCGCATATGCCAGACTGGCTTCTTCTTCGAAACCTTTAATCTCTTCTTTGGCCTTGACAATGTCGGGATAAGTGGTATCCAGTTTTGCATCATCAACAAACCCAATCACGATTCCTGCTGGAAGCGCTGTTTCACCTTCCGCACGGGTCGTCAACGCGAAGACACCAATTGAAAGAGTGATCATAATAGCCAGAACCGCACCAAACCCTAGAAAACGTTCGAGCTTTTTCAATTAATACACACCTGCTTTCACATTAATACACTTTGAAGTACACCTTGACATTTTTCTGCTATTAAAAGCAATCGCTAGAACTAACTAGAACATTTCGCCGAAACTGAAATAAAATTTCGGGCCCTCACCCGGACTAAACCCAAAGTCAAACCTGAGTTGCCCAAGCATCGGCACATTGATACGCATTCCAACACCATAGCCGACGTTCAGATTAAACTGGTTATCTATGCTTGAAGGAGACCAGGCATCCCCAAGGTCAAGGAACATGACGGCTTCGAAATAATTGTTAATCTGATAACGGTACTCGGTGTTAAATAACGCAAATCTGTCACCAGAGGAGTTACGGTAGTCATATCCTCTGAGCGTCTCCGATCCGCCCAGCAAAAACAGCTCTGACGAACTGAAGCTCGCGCCGGTCAGATAGCCACCTGCCAGTCGGAATCCAAGAACATGCTTCGGTGCCAGCGAAAAGAACTGTCTTGTTTCTCCCCGCAGCTTATAAAAGTTGGTATCTCCGCCGAGAATACTGCCTCCGGCACGTTCAAAGCTGAACATAGACAGATTGCCGCTATTAACCAGTCCGCCGCTGCCGTAGTTCAGCTTGTTACGAGTCAGCTGAAAGGTAAGCGTGCGATTATTAGTGGTGGTTAGAGACGGGATTGTATTGGTGATATCTTCAATCGGCAAATCATGCAGCTGCTCAACCTTGAATTTCACCGAACCGTTAATGTCGGCAAAAAGCGGGAATCCTACGGTGATTGTGCCGCCATTGGTACGCCGATCAAATAAGGTATCCGGATCCTCTTCATTGTATAGATTTGACTCCCAACGCGAGTAAACATCGAACCCTGCGGATACATCATAAGCACCAATCCATGGCAGGTAATAGGATAATTCAAAAGTAGTTGATTCTTTATTTAAAGTAAGCGATGTATTAAATGAATGTGCCAGCCCAAACAGGTTTGATTCTGTAAACTGCAAGCCGCCTCCCAGTCCGGGGCCTTTCATATAACTGACGCTGAAACCTACTTCCATTGTTTTGCGCTCTTTAAACTCAACTACTAAATAAAGCTCGTCCGGATTTGGACCCTCTTCAATGGTGGGGATAATGTCGTCAAACAGCCCCATCCGATAGAGTTCCTGCAAGTCCTCATTAAACTGTTTCAGATCAATAATTTCACCCTCAGCCGCCGTGAGCTTATGGCGTACTACAGACTCCTTGGTCTTCTTGAGGCCATTGACCTTTATCCCGGCAAGCTTCATTTCCATAAAATAAAATGTGACTACGCCTTCGGGAGAAACAGTAGATTTAGTCAGGTCGGGCTGTATCAGGAAACCTTTCTCCTGAGAATACTTGATTGCGTTCTCAAGGCCCTTCAGAAGTGCGTTCATGCTAATGACTTCACCGGGCTTAATAGGCCATTGATCGATCAGTTCCTGAGGATCGATTTTGGTCAGGCCTTCAATCTTGATCTCTTTGAGCGGCGGATTTTCAATTACCATGAAGGTGACTTTAATACCGCCGATGACTTTTTCCATCTTCCAGTCAACACTGGTGAAATACCCCAACTCGAAAATTGACTTAATATCGGCTTCAATTTTCTTCGGATCCACGGGATCTCCAACCTGCGTCTGGCGAATCACTGTCAGAATTGTTTCAGTGGGTACGAGAGCGTTGCCGGCAACATCGATAACCGCTACCGTCAGAGGGTCCGCGGCATAAGCCGGATCTGCCGTATATATCAACACGCCTCCGGCTATAAGTGCAATGCATGCTATGATGAGGAGTCGGTAATTTGCTTTCACTAATGTCCCTCCTTTTACTATCGGCTCAAAGCTTTGTAATACCGGCCAGCCTTCTCGGTAGTTATCAGTTAAGGCTTGTCCGGAACGCATCACCCCTTTCATGCACGTTGACATAGGTATAGACTAATAAATCTATCAACGCATTCCAATGTGCTGTGGTTCCCATTCAGAATCGCACTCTAATCGAAAATCCGAAACTGAAGTCACCGGTACTGGAATACGACAGATTCAGAACTGACAATGGTGATATATAATAGTCGAGCCCGATTTTATGAATAAATCCATCTTCATAGAAACTGGCGTACTGGAGATACAAATTCGGTGTCAAGAATTTTCCTACCCGCAGTTCGACTCCGTCTCTGAACAGCGAACTGCCCCGGGGTACGAGAGAGAACTCATCCACATTGAGCAGCTCGGCAACGTTGCGCGTCAATGTGTCGATAGTGGCTTTCCCGACTACATAGATGCCCTCGTCAAGAACATCCTGAATCATCAAACCATTACCTTTAAGCATTTCAGGCAAATCTAGCAAAGCAAATATCTCTTCCGTGGACATCTGCGGACTGGACTCAAACTGAATTCGCAGATTAGGTCCAACCTCTCCCTCAGCCCGCAGATAAACAATTGCCTGCTCCGCCGGTTTGCGGGCTAGAACCCGTATATAGGGGATATAGCCGCGTTGTTCTGTGAACTCAGCGTGCGCTTCCATCACCTGAAAAGCATTGCGATACGCGACAACCGTCCCGCGGCTGGCCGTAATCTGCCCGCTCAGTTTTGGTTCCGACAAGGTACCGCGCACCGTCAGGTTGCCTTCAACCGGAACATCAACATCAAGAACTGTCATAGACTGCTTGATACGTACTTCAGACCCGATTTTTACTTTAAAATCCAGTCCGGTTGGCGGCACCGGATCCTCAGTTGTCGTGGCAGGCTCTGCATTGGTCGCCGGGTCAGCTTCTGCAGGCACATATGATACGCGTGCGTCTGAGACTGTCACATCTCCGCCAAGAACCATTGCTCCAGACTCACCACGATAAAAGGCACTGCCGCTAATGATGCCGGTAAAGGCCGGACTGGCATAAAGCAGCTCATCGGTCTTAACCCATAAATCGAGACGTTCCACCAGGAAAGATTTCATGGTGATACTACCACCAGCCTGCAAATGCCCGGTGCCATATTGTGCACTAAATTCGTCAAAAATCAGACGATCTCCTACAAAGCGACCTTTTCCTTCGGCATTGGTAAACGGAATCAATAATCCCGGAATCTCAAAACCGCCATTTTTTATCTGAAAGGTACCCTGCATATCAAGTCTTTCAAAAGTACCGCCCAGATGCAGCTTGGCGGCCATCCGGCCGTTATTAATCTTTAGATCCTTATAGATTACTACCGGCAGCCAATCAATAGCCACCGAGTCTGAAGAAATATCCAGGCTGAGCAGCATGTCTTCGTTAGTAGCCGGTTCCGGAATCATCAGCGCCTGTCTGATTGAACTGCTCAGTGGAATTGTACCTTCTCCGAAAACGATATCGCCATTTCTTTCCAAACGCACTTCGGTAAAATGCAGTGCTTTGGCATCAGCTCTGGCATTACCCTGCAAGTGATCAAAATCAATGCCAATCAATTTTCCGTTCGTAAGCATCAGATCTCCGGTCAGTCTGGGGTTTTTCGGATATCCGGACAGTTTTAGTTTGACATCACCGGTGCCGGTAAGGTTTTCTTCAAAATCGAGCAGCGTCATGACCGGAAAGATGTCAAAATTATGGGCGGCAATTGCCAAATCTGTTCCATTGACAGTGTCGTAGCTTCCGCTGGCGCTCAGTTCTCCTTTTTCCTGCCACATCTGCAGATCCTTCACCTCAAGGGCCGAGAGACTGATACGGCCATCGCTGCCGGTTTCAATGATAAAACTGGTGTCAGTACTGGCATCCAGTTCCGCATTCGCCACACGTCCGCGGTCAACTCTGGCTGTCATTGACCCCTCTATGCGCGCCAGCGGTCCTGACAAGTGCACTGTGCCTGTTAGCAACCCACGCAATGAAAAATTCGGTTCTGCGCCAACAAGTTTCAGCACATCAGCAAGTTCTGAACGCTCACTACGTAGTTGCACGTCAATACTGGCCTCTGTCCCCGGCGCAATCCATCCAAAAGCCACAATATTTTGATCGGCTTTCACAAACTTAAACTCATCGAGTTCCAGGCGATTATTTTCCCAGGCGACTTTGCCTTTGACAGCTCCCAATAAAACATTGCTAAAGGCGATATTTTCGCCAATGAGATTGCCACGAAAAGACGGCTGCGCAATCGTTCCTGAAATGCGCCCGTCCAGTGCTGCCACACCCTTCAAATCAATGGACGAACGCCGCAGGATCTCCAGTCCGGACAACTCCAGATTCCTGATCGCGACTACGCCGCCAACTTCCCCGCTGCTGTCATAAGAACCGGAAAGCTCAGCAGTGCCAGAATCCTTTTTGATCACACCATTAGTGATCGTGACGCGCTGGCCATCCCAGGACACATTTACGTCCAACTTGTCAAGCATTTCGGCATCGATTCGTACTGACTCGGCTGAAACATTCGCTTCGATGAGCGGCTGATCGATCTGGCCGCTCATTTTGGCGTAAATGCCAGCTTTACCGGCGATATTTAACCCTTCAAGATTAAACGCCTGCTTGGCTTGGTCCAATTGCAGGCCTTGAGCCCGCAAGGTCGCCTGCACCTGTTTGGAACTTAAGTCATAAACACCCGTAATGGCGGCTTGATGCTGGGGATGCACCAAAGTGCAGTCCTTAACCGCCAGCTGTGTGCCGTCGAGGCTTACAGTGGCCTCCAGCGTACCCAGACGGTACTTATTATAGGTAGCCTGGCTGACAGTAAACTTGCCGCTAACCGCAGGAGATTCCCAGGTCCCGCCCAGTTCGAAACTAAACTCCGCGATGCCAGCGGCCGGAACGCCAATGGCTGCCAAAATATTATCAAGTTCGATGTGCCCTCCGGAGCCTTTCAGATTCAGATTACCGGCGGCATCGATTTGCCCTCTGGCACTGACAAGCCCTTCTCCATAGCTAAGAAGTAATGATTCCAGATTGATAATTGCGTCGGTATAATTAAAGGCCAGTTCCACCGGGCCAAGCTGATGATCGGCAATCGACGCATCCAGCAGTGAAGCTGTTCCATAGATCCTTGGCACCGCTGAGCCGTCAGTCTTGATCACAAAGTTGCCAGCCAATTTACCGCCAGATAGCGGCTGTTGCGGCGTGATGAGCTGGGCAGCCCGGACAGCATCAATCCCTTCCAGCTGCAACTCGCCCATCAGATCCAAACCGCCGGAAGATAACGGCCACCAGGAACCCCAGCCGGTAATCTGTCCTTCAACCGCTTCAGCGGCCAGTTCTAGATCGACGCGCTTGCCAATGTATTGCGCCATTAACTCCATATCCCGGAAAGGTTCGCCCATCACACTTCCTTCCGGAATCACTGCTTCCGCCCGGATATCGGGACTTTTGGCTGTTCCGCCTAACTTAGCTGTCAGGCTGCCTTTTCCGTGAATCTGATAATTAGCGACCCCCGGAATGAAGGCGGCGATCTGCTGCAAATCCAGTTCCGCAGCGCTCAAGG
>JBMNNY010000046.1:0-13154 GCA_050942765.1 Bacillota bacterium
AGCCTATAAAGACGGAAAACTGGCTGCCCGCCTTGGTGTCGGCGCAGATGACCGCCTCAACAAGGCGAAAAACCGTCGCGAAGGCTATTTCACCCTCTTTGAGTGCATTAATGATTTTGGCGTGGCGAAGGCGATCTTTGATGAGGCACTGAAATGGTTAGTTGAGCAGGGTTACGACACTGTCACCGGCCCGCAGTCTCCATCAAATGGCGACGATTACCGCGGCCTGCTGATCAAGGGATTCGGCTCCTCGCCGGTCCTGATGGATTCCTATAACCCGATGTATTATGCTAATTTCCTGGAGAAGTATGGCTTCACAAAGCAATTTGACAGACTGGCCTTTTTCTACGACTTACGCAATAATGTTACGGAACGTTTCGAACGGGGCGTCGAATATGCCATGAAGCGTTACCAGTTCCATTGCGTGCCGTTAAACAAGAAGAAAATTGATGAAGCACTGAAGGCTGTCAAACAGATCATTGATGAATCCCATCCGGAATGGCCTGATATGATCCCGCCGTCCTGGGAAGAGGTGCACGCCGAGGCCAATAAGCTAGTACAACTGGCCGATCCGGAATTAGTATGGTTTGCCAGAACGAATGCTGATAATCGCCCGATCGGTTTTATCCTGGCAATGCCCGATTATAATCAGGTTTTGAAACGGATGAACGGCAGAATGTTCCCCACCGGGGCGATCAAGTTCATCTGGTACAAGCGCCGCATTACCGGTGCCCGCAGCTTTGTTATGTTTGTATCGCCAGACTATCAAAAGAAAGGTGTTTCCGGAGCTCTTTACCTGCATGGACTAAGAGCCGCTTTGGCTAAAGGATATGTTTATGGAGAGGGCGGAACGATTCACGAGTTCAATGAAAAAATGGTGCGCGATGCGATTGGTGCTGGCGGAGACCAATATAAGACTTATCGCGTATACATCAAAAAACTGGTTCCGGCATCGCAATCCGCCGCTGCCGGTAGTGATTCTCAAACCGCCGCTGATGCTGGCGCCAGTGCGTCTACGTCGGCCTCTAATGCGTAATCAGGGAATGCCCCTGTCAGCATGACATCACCAAGACCGGCCTTCGAAACGAGGCCGGTCTTCTTGTTATACGGTTGGCGTTTGCCAATATTACATTAACTACTGCGGAAGACCACAGTGCCCGGAGGCCTTGCCTCAAACAACGGGGCGAATGGTTGTGCCGTTGGTGTTGGGAACACTGCGGCGGTTTCAACTTCCAGCTCGAAGACGATAACCTGCCTGATCAACTGATCAGCGACAAAACTGACTGTGATTCCTTCGATTTCGGCGCGGATTACGCGGCATGCCTCTCCTGGCACCGCACCGGGCACCGGCATTGATGCACTGAAAGGTAACGACGCGACCTGTGCGAAGACTATATTGCTTGCCAGGGCTACCTGCGAAATTGTCTCGAGAATTACACCATTGACCAGCACTTGATTGGTCAGTGTCTGGCAAGTTAAATTGATAATGTTGGCAGTGATACTCGCAATCTTAAGAGCTGGAACCACCAGTGGAACAACTGTGTCGATCAGCACCTGTGTGGATCCTACTGGCATTTTATCACCTTTACCCGGGATATTTGCTCTACTGCGAAATGGCACTTGACTTCCCGGGTTGGTACATTCTATTGCCCACCCAAACTTACTGGTAAGTGCTGCTGACACATTCTAAGGCTGCCAGGCCAGGTCCACTCCGGCAATTTTTGCCAATTGGGGATGAATGGAGCAAAGATCGGTTTTATTAATTTGATTAATGTGGCTCCGGCCCATAGCCGCGGCAAACTCCTGCATTTCCGAATTACAGCTGCGCAGGAAATTGGCTAGCGACTTGGCTCCTGCCTCAATGTCAAATTTATCACTGCTGTGTCCCACGTTATAAACCAGAACGGTCGGCGGCTCCCAGGGGAGTATCTTCTCTGACTGAGTGTGTACCAGGCCAACCAGGGCGGCAGTGCCGATAAAAACGGCATCTGCTCCCAAAGCAAGCGCTTTCAGAAACTGCCCCGGTTCGACCAGACCGCCGCCAATCAGCAATGAAACCTTGCCTCGCAACTTTTTGGACTCAAAATAGTGCGCCGCTCTGATAAGGGCTGGCATGGTCGGCAGACCGAAACTGTCAAGCAACGAGGCTGCACTGGCATGGGTTCCGCCTTCCGCTCCGCAAACAGCAATAACGTCCACGCCTGCCTCGATAAAAATGTCCATCTCCTGCTCTAAATAATGGGTGGCACCAATCTTAGCTCCGATTGGAACTCCACCGGTAATACTACGAAGTCTATTGACCAGTTTCTTTAGGTCTCCGGCATCTTTAATGTTTGGAAAACTCCGTGGTATTTTGGCATTTTCACCTGGCTGATATCCGATTAATTCCGCAAAGCGAGGATCATCTTCAACTGCCTTGGGGCTAATCGGCACAGTGGCTCCGCCAATCGAACCTCTGCCAAAAACAATCTCAATCATGTCCGCCTGCATAATTATCTCTTCATCATGAGCCCATTGGCCCTTTGAGTACTGCAGCACCAGTTTATCGGCGGCCTCTCTTTCCTCTTTTAAGAAGGGGCCATGACCGGTATTAGCGCTGATACCTACTGCGGAGGCAGCCTTGGCCAGAGCTACCTTGACGGCAGCACTCAGGGCATTGCCATAAGCCATGCCTCCGATCATTATCGGCATCTGCAGTGTTAAAGGCCGTCTGGCCTTTGGCCCGATTACCACATCTGTCCCGGCATTGAGCCCGTCTGCCAATGGCAAGCGCGACAAATAAACTGGATTGAAAAAAAGATATTCCCATTTTGAAAAGTGCAGGGCTGTACCAAAAGGCCGCTCCAGACTCTTGCCGGTGGTGGCGCGCAGCTCACATTCCAAAAGCAACTGCGGCGTAAACTTGGAAACAACAGTAAACATTTCTGCCAGATTCTCCGCATATGTGTCGGTCATCAAAACCTTTGTGAAGGTATTAAAAAAGAAACTGATGATCGGCTTACGCAGTAGCAGCAAAAGTGCAGCTATCAATAGCATTATTACTGCCCACGCCAGAATTGCTGCCCAAAATGTGCTCATTTCAAGTCCTCCTGCATGCCAGCACTCATAATCGCCATTACAATTGCCCCGATGTCATCGCCTTCGCCGTTTCCTACTCTTAGCTTTAGCCAAGATTACGTTCCTAATTCTTGGTGCCTCTTTGTGCCAGATGCCACTGCCCCTGAATATGCTAACAAGACAAAAACTCTTTCCGAGAGATCAGGAGGCCGCTATGTCAACAAAACACTCTGGATCTTCACCTACTGTCAGTATTATCATTCCTTGCCGCAATGAATTAGGTCATCTTCAATCCACTGTGGATTCAATACTGGCCGCCGGCGACATGTCAAACACCGAGATTATTGTAGTTGATGACGGCTCGGAAGATAACTCCATCGGATTTCTGAATAATCCTGACAGTATTTACCATGATATCAAACTAATTGAGACCGAAAATCAGGGGGTTGCCCGCACCAGAAATCTGGGAGCAGAATATGCATCCGGCGACATCCTTATTTTTTGTGATGCGCATGTACGTGTTCCGCCAGGATGGATTGAAGCACTGGCCGGGGCACTGGCCAACCCGGAGGTAACCTTATTGTGTCCGGCAATCGCTTCCATGGAGCGGCCGCAGGATGCTGGATATGGAGGCACCTGGGATGCCAGTCTGTCCTTTGGCTGGCTGCCCCGCCCCATGGGATATAGCAATCGTCCCGCTGTCATTCCTATTGCGCCAGGCGGTTGTCTGGCGATTAGGAGAGAGATTTTTACCAGGGTTGGCGGTTTTCAGCATAACTTCCAGGTTTGGGGATACGATGATCAGGAGTTATCGATGCGCTTGTGGCTATTAGGATATAAGGTTTTTGTTCACCCGGGTGTACATGTGCTGCACTATTTCCGGCCCAGACATCCCTATGAAGTGTCCTACCGACATGTTGACTACAATATGCTCTGGATGGCATTCACCCATTTTAATCCGGAACGCTTTGCAAGAACAATAGCCCTGGCATCGACCAGAGCTGGTTATCAGGAGATTGTCGCGGAAGTTACGTTGGCGGAAGCCGCCTGGGAACAGCGCGCCCTTTATTTATCTAACCGCATATATGACGATGATTGGTTCATGCAGCGCTTTGGCATACCGTTTTAAAGATGCGGTGATAAGCTTGAAAATGCGAAGATAGGATGAAAATGCGCAGATAGAAAATAAAAAACGGGAAAGTAAAAGAAACAGGCGGTTTTGGCTATTTGCCAGACCGCCTGAATGCTTTATTCTTTATTAATTATGCTTACGAAGATTCATCGATTCTAACCATTCCGGTGCGATCCCCTGCGGCAAGCGCCGAAGTGCATCTACAACGATTGCATCCCACTCACCGTTGCCTTCCTGGTAGCGAGAGGCCAGTTCCTGTGCAAAGGTTCCATCAGCCAGCGCAGCCATTGCCGCGGCCAGATTGGCTGGTTTGGGGGAGTTGGTCGTATCAAGTAAGGCCAGTAAAGCCTGGCGTGCCTGCGCTCCGCCGACCGCTGCCAGCAGGTCTACCGCCGCACACATCGTGTCCGGCTCAACAAGATAGGAAACGATATAAGGGATCGCATCCTCTCCATAGCCGGCCACTTCGTTTCTGGCAGGATAGTTCAGCAACTCGCTGGAGCCTTTTGCGCCAGCTACCGAGTAATATGCTACTATCGCCTGTTCCACCCGGATTGGCAAATCAGAAGCCACTGCCTCGGCATTCTGTCCAAATGACCCAAAGGCAATTGCCAGCAGAATAACTATATCCACAACAGGTATCAGCCAGACCAAAAGATCGTTGCGTCGATTAGTACGGCCAACGTGGCGTCGATTAGTACGGGAATCATTGTTGCGCTGTAATGTCACGGCTGCTCACCTCCGGAAGCGAATTCTTGTCAGCGAAACTTATCTTTCAGAATTCAACAGGGTGAGCAGACCGACCTTTAGGTAAGTTTTGCTTATAGTAACATCAACATCATGCATGTGCGACTAACACAACAACACTAAGGACACTACTTCTTAAGCAGATCCTTTACCGACTGAAGCGCCTCCGCAAGGGCAACCCGAGATGTCTCTCCGTTCCTTGGCTTGACTTCAACCTGTCCCTCTTTGAGAGTCTTGGGGCTGACGACAATGCGTACCGGCAGTCCGATTAAATCGGCGTCTTTCAGCTTCACCCCGGCACTTTCTGCCCGATCATCATACAGCACATCAAACCCGGCTGTTTTGAGGTCTTGATAGAGTTTTTCTGCGGTAGCTGTGACTTGCCCATCCGGATTGAGACTGACCACTGCCACATGGTATGGTGCCACTTCAGCAGGCCACATGATTCCAGCGGCGTCATGATTGGCATCCACCACCGACTGTAACAACCGATCGAGTCCAATTCCGTAGCAGCCCATGACGATAGGCTTGGAAGCGCCTTCTTTGTCCTGGAAAGTCGCACCCATGGTGGCAGAGTATTTCAGTCCCAGCTTGAAAGTGTGTCCCAGTTCAATACCGCGATCAATGCGGAGCGGCTGTCCGCAAGCAGTACACGACTGCCCGGCGGCGACCTCGGCAATATCTCCGGTTTGATCTGCTTTGAAGTCACGGCCAAGTACGACATTCTTAATGTGCGTATCGACTTTATTGCCGCCAGCCACAAAGTTAAATGCTTCTGTCACAGAAGTATCTGCAATAATCTTAATGTTCTTCAGGCCCACCGGAGAAACAAACCCCTGCACCAGGCCGGCTTTGATCAGGGTATCTTCGTCGGCCAGCTGCAAATCACCCTGACCGGAGACATGTGCCAGTTTAGCCAGGTTTACTTCCAGGTCACCGCGGATTGCGGCAGCCACCAGTCCATCTTTTCCGGAAAAGACCATTGTCTTCAGGAAGCGCTCGGGCCCCATATGGAAGAACTCGGTCAGATCGCTGATACTCTTAATGTTCGGAGTGGCGACAGCCTCCATTGGCTCCGGTTTTTCTTTAGGCAGCGGCATCAGTTTGCCGACTGCTGCTTCCAGATTGGCAGCATAGCCACAGCCAGGACAGGTTACCACCTGATCCTCGCCAGTCTCGCTGATCAGAATAAACTCATGGGAAGTATTGCCGCCCATCATGCCGGAATCTGCTTCCGCGGCGACCACATTCAGGCCGCAGCGTCTGAAAATATTGAGATACGCCTGCACGACCAGCGGATAATAGCGATCGAGGTCTTCTGCAGTTTCATGAAAGCTGTAAGCATCTTTCATGGTAAACTCGCGCAACCGCATTAAGCCACCCCTGGGACGCGGTTCATCACGTTCTTTGGTCTGAATCTGAAAGAGCATGAAAGGCAACTGACGATATGAATTAACAAGGCCACGGGCCATTTCGGTGACGGCCTCTTCATGAGTCATCGCCAGCACAAAATCACGCTTGTTGCGATCTTTCAGCCGGAAAAGCTCTGAGCCAATGGCATTGTAGCGGCCACTCTCCTGCCATAGCTCGGCAGGTTGCAGAACAGGCATATGAACTTCCTGTCCGCCAATGGCCTCCATCTCCTGACGAATGATCTCTTCGATACGACGCATAACCCGCCAGCCCAGCGGCATAAAGGAAAAAACGCCGCTGGCGATTTGCCGGGCAAGACCGGTTCTAGCAACTAGTTTGTAAGCATCGCTTTCAGCATCGGAAGGGGCTTCCCGGTAGGTCCGGAAAAACAACTGTGACATTCGCATTGCAATAAGTCCTCCTGTATCACTTAATAGTATACAAAAGACCCCCGTCCCCAATACACAAGGGACGGAGGTCCGTGGTACCACCCTAATTGCTGGTCGTAAAATCCGTAAGTCTTACACAAGTCTCGGCCTGCGACCAGCCACTCAAAGCCTGTACCGCCAGCTCAGCGTCGAACTCATCGTTCGCAGCTCCGAGGTGGGTTTGGGCAGCGACCTCTGCCGGACTTGCACCTGCTCCGGCTCGCTCTAAGAGGAATAACTGCTTACTGGCCTCTTCATCGCCATTAAACTTATATGCACTTAATGCAAAACATCCGATTAGCTCCAGTATATCGATCCAAATTCACTGTGTCAATTATTAATCTGGCCGTTCGCATCTTCACGCGGCTCGCCGCGCGTAACTTTGCCCATGACCAGCAGCGCCGCCAGCATGCAAATGGCACAAAAGACAAACATGCCGCGATAGCCTACCAGGTCAATGATCGTGCCTGACAGTGGCGGCGAGAGAATGGCAGCTGCCTGACTGAAAGTATAGTACAGGCCAGTATAGATGCCCATGTTGCCATAGGTCGCCATTTGCCAAAGCATTGGGAAGCTGTTGGTGACAATTGACACCCAAAACATTCCGAACAAAAACATCAGGGCCCAGAAGGAATAAAGCGCCATTTTCGGGCTGAGCCCCAGCTTTTCAGTAAGCGGCCCGTGGAAAGTCACAATCACCAGCAGAGTCGCCACTACCGCCAGGGAGGTCCGAATGGTACGCTTGCGTCCGATACGGTGCGCCACGTATCCTGAAGGAATAGCAAAGATGGCATAGGCGACACCAACCATTCCTGCGGCCAGACTGGCGGTACCGGTGGAAGTCTTCAACACCTCGACACTGTACTTCCCGATAAACGGCAGTACACCCTGATAGCCAAAAAACCACAAGAACAAGGAAATCAGAATATAAAGGGCGCTTTTGTCCTGCTGCCCGGCGATCGCATTAATGGATTTCATAATGGGTACACGTTCCTCGCGGGTAACGTTGTCCCGGTTCTTTTCCCGTACAAAGGCAAAAACCATAATCGTCGACAGGATTACGAGCAAACCGGCAACAGGAAATGACAGCCGGTCTTTGGTGGGACCCAGTAGCGGCAAGACGATATCAACATCCATCAAACGGGCTAATCCAATCGTGCCAATAATCGAGGCAATCCCACCCATAGTATTGATTACGCCGTTCGCTTCCGAACGATACTCACCGGGAATGGTATCTGGCATTAGGGCCACTACCGGACCACGGGCGGACTGCTTAAACACGTTGAGCAGGAAGACTGTCACAATAATTGCTGCCAAACTAATCGCCGCAGCATATGGCAAATATGCAAAACACAGTGCTGTCAGCGGCAATGTGACAATAATGAAAGGCATACGCCGCCCTATCCGCGTACGCATATTGTCAGACCACGCTGATACGATTGGTATCAGGAACAGAGCGAAAATATTATCCAGTGTCATGATCGCGCCAATGGTCTTGTTCTGAGCGATGTACTTTCCAAGAAAGATGGGAACATAGGTGTCGTACAACGGATCCATCAAGCCCATGGTAAAGAAACCGAATCCGATCAGGAAGGTCAATCCCAGATACTTACGAAAACCGGTTTTCTTTTCTGTAGGAGTTCCCTGCACAGACTGCGCGTTTGCTGCCGCCCTTGCAGCCTTCGGGGTTTTTCCAATCTGCATTCAGCCAAGCACCTCCAACACCCTGTCCGGGTAATTTGTGATGATACCGTCCACGCCACTCTTTAACATCATGGCAATGTGGGCTGGATTGTCCACAGTCCACGGATTAACCGCAATTCCGGCCTGATGTGCGCCTTGCACCAGCTCCGGCCTAACCCCATAAAACAGGGGATGCAGCGCGTCCGCCTGAATATGCCGCGCATAAATCCAAGGGTCTACAATCCCGGCAGTATAGAGAATTCCGGTTCGAATTTCGGGAGCCTGTTTCTTACAATCCACCAGACTGAAATGATTGAATGAGGAAATAATGGTGTGCTCACACCACTTGTACTGGCGTACCAGCTCCACCACGATCTTTTCAATGCCGGGATAGAGAACTACTCCGCTTTTGATCTCAATATTCAGATCAATTCCTGAACCGACCGCCAGCTCCAGCAACTCTTCCAACCGCGGGATCCGGGCTCCCGCAAATTCAGGGCTGAACCAGGCACCGGCATCCAGTTGCTGCAGCTCCGCGTATGTTTTTTCAGCCACCATTCCGGCAACACCGGTGGTACGTGCCAGTAACTCATCATGAATCAAAACCGGAATCCCATCGCGGGTCAGCTGTACATCAGTCTCGATTCCATGAGCACCCAGCTCAACAGCCTTTCGGAAAGCTGCCATCGTGTTTTCCGGACAAATGCCGGATGCGCCGCGATGTGCGTAAACTTTCACTTTTCCCATCTCCACTCCTCCCACCTTATGTACAGTACTCCATCCTGTGAGTTATTTTCCAGGCAAATGCTGCACGCCGAATGCTGCACTATGCCCCGAGTTCTTGTCCGCTCTGTAATTCGATTTTCCGGAATGATTCGTGCCCGATGCGCCGTGCCGCAATTAGATTAAGCAATGCTACTACAGCGGCTGCCACAAAAACATACTCATAGCCGGCCTTAGCCCAAATCCAGCCGCCCAAAATTGGTATAATCATAGCAAACAAATGATCAATGCTCACTCCCATAGCCAGCGTTGGTGTCAGATCATCCGGTGTGTCCGTGATTTTGCACAGATATGTGGAATGAGACATTTTGACGGCATAGAGCCATTGATCCATCATGTAGCAGAAAAAGACCAGATAAACCGCATATTGACCAAGTCCGAGCCTTTCAGCAAAGCCATAGCCCAGACACACGAAGATCAGCAACACAGACTCTACTGTAATTACCCGCTTTTCTCCGAACCGATCTATAGCCCGCCCAATCAGCGGCTTGATGAAGATTCCCGCCACGTTGCCAAATAATGCCAAGGCGGCAAAGGTTGCCGGAGACTGCCCGAAAATTCTAATCAGCACCCATGGCCCAAAAGTTAAAAAAACCTGCTTTCTGGTACCGAAAAGAACATTCAGGACATAGTACAAAGTATATTTTTTCTTTAAAAAAATGCGCACTTTGGTGCGTTCTTTTCGCTGCGGCTTGATTTTAAACAAAAGCAGCGCAGCTCCTATGGCAGCAAGTGCGGCCAGTATAAAAACACTACTGTACGAAAGATTCAGCTTCGCAAAACCAACCCAGATAATCAGCGAAGCCAGCAGCATGGCGGCGGTATTAACTCCTTGCAGTTGACCAAGCCTCTTCCCGACAGCGTCTTTTTCCGCCAATGCTACGCCAATACTGGTAGAGACCGGCATGTACAAATGGCTGCCGGCACTGTTAATGAACATCCAGAATGTCATCGCGCCAAAAACAGGCGAAAAAAAGGCCAGCCCGCAGGAGCCCAGGGCCATCAGGAGCATGGCTCCAGCGCCGAGGCGGGTGTCAGGCAAAAAACATAGCAAGCCGGATATTAATGCCACCAGCATCCCTGGAAGCTCCCTGGGAAACTCCAACGCGCCCCGGGCAACTTCGGAAATGTGAAAAGTATCATTCAAATAGTTATTAAAAACAGTATCATGCAATCCGGAGGCCAGGCCAGTCAGGGCTCCCACAGCCAAAAAAAGAAAAAATGCCTCCCTGCCCCGCACAATTTCGCGGACTCTTTTCACCATACAATATCGCCCCTTATCTGGTTGACTGGTCCGGATCCAGGTGTATCTAATTGTCTGGCCCGGTGTTATCTGTTGACTGGCTTGATGTTATCTAGTTTTGGCATGCCTTGACCATTGTCAGGATGCGGCTTCATCTTGGGAGGGTCATTGTCCAGCTGCGCCAACCACCGCTCAGATTGCGCAGCTTTCGGAACCCCTTCTGACTCAATATTTGATACGCCAGATATGCCCGATAGGCAATCCCGCAATAAATGACTGTATCCCGGCTGGAATCAAGTTCCTGATAGCGTGCGCGCAACTCATCCAGCGGAATATTTATCGCGCCTGCGATATGACCGGCGTTATACTCTTCTGGCGTACGTACATCCACAATCTGAAGATTTACTTCGTCCTGCAGCCGATCTGCAAATTCTTCCGGCGTAATAACCGCCATTTCTTTCCTGAAAATATTGGCGGCTACCATACCGGCGATCACAGCCGGGTCTTTGGCGGACCCGAACGGTGGAGCATAAGCCAGATCCAGACTTTCCAAATCCGTGACTTTCATGCGGCCCATCAGGGCGGTGGCAAAAACATCAATACGCTTGTCGACACCTTTGGGCCCAACGATTTGGGCTCCTAACAGCCGGCCATCATTACGATCCGCCACAATTTTGATCATCATCGTCTCAGCCCCTGGATAATAGGCGGCATGATCTGAAGAATGCGTATAGGAGACCAGCGGATCGAACCCGGCCGCACGCGCTTCGCTTTCACTGAGCCCGGTTTTGGCAGCTGTCAGATCACATACTCTGACAATCATAGTGCCAAGGACTCCGGGAAAACTCAAGTTACCTCCAGCGGCGTTCGCACCGGCAACCCGGCCTTGTTTATTAGCGGGACCCGCCAGGGGCATTTTGACTGGCTCCCCGGTAACCAGATGAATGGTCTCAACGATATCGCCAGCAGCGTAAATATCGGCAACTGAAGTACGCATGTGGTCATCGACCACTATACCTCCCGCAGCACCAATTTTCAGCCCGACCTCTCTGGCGAGGGCAATACGTTGACGTACTCCTACAGCGGTGATAACCAGTCCACACTCAATCCGGCGGCCGCTTTTCAGCAAAACTGCCTGAATCCGGCCCTGGCCATCATCCTCATAGCTAATTACGCCGTCGCCAAGAATGACGTCTGCCTTTTTGCGCCTTAGGTGTGTCACCAAAGGTTCGGTCATGCCATGGTCCATCTGCGGCAAGACTTGTGGGCGCACTTCGACCAGAGTAACCTTCAAGCCTCTGGTCAACAGAGCTTCCGTCGTTTCCAGGCCTACAAAGCCAGCGCCTACTACGACGGCATTCGTAGGATGATGCTCTGCCATATACTTCTGAATGGCATCGGCATCCGGCACGGTCCACATCGAAAAAACCCCGTCCGGAGTATTATCCTGCACTTTTAGCTGCGCCGGTTCGTTCCCGGTAGCCAGAATAAGGCGGTCATATGGTTCCTGATAGCGACGATTCTGTACCAGGTCCAAAACAGTAATGGTATGAGCCTGAGGGTCAATCCCCACTACTTCATGTCTGGTGCGCACGTCAATATTAAAGCGCTTCGCAAAACGCTCCGGAGTTACTAAAAAAAGGTCCTCGCGATCGGCAATCTCACCGCTAAGATAATATGGAATACCACAGTTGGCATAGGATACATAGGGTCCCTTTTCGAACACTACGATCGCAGCGTTTTCATCAGTGCGACGCGCCTTAACCGCAGCACTGGCTCCGGCCGCGACGCCACCGACTACCAGTATTTTCCGGCTCATGGTTTCCCTCCGCTCACTGTTTGATAATATAAATTCTCCTGACAAATGCACAGTCCTGCCTGTGAGGATCACGGGCTCAAACTGTCGGGCTATTGGCCAATCCCCGCCGGAGTACCTGGGTCTTGCCGTCCCCGAAAATATGACGTAAAATCAAATCATGCTGTTATCTTTCTGATATCTATTTATCATGCCATATATTCAATTTCGTTGCGGAGGAATGCTTAGTGTACTTGATACTGGAAAAGAAGATCCTCAGTGCCACAGTCGTGGAATTTAAAGTAAAGGCGCCTGAGGTGGCCGCCAAAGCCCGTCCCGGGCATTTCATCATTGTGCGCCATGGTGAAAGAGGCGAACGTATTCCGTTAACCATCGCCGATTGGGATTCGAATAACGGAACACTGGACATAGTGATTCAGATTGTCGGATACAGCACCAGAGCGATCTGCGACTTAAATCCTGGTGACAGCATCAGCGATCTGGTCGGCCCACTGGGACAACCGGCCGTAATTGATCCTGTAAAATCGGTGATTTGTGTCGCCGGAGGCATCGGAGCCGCTCCAGTATTTCCTCAGGCACGGGCGTACCATCAACTGGGAGCTAAAGTAACCAGTATCCTCGGTGCCCGTTCTGCTGACTTGCTTACCTGGCAGGATCGCCTGGCCTCTGTCAGTGATAACCTGATAATCTGTACGGATGACGGTTCAGCCGGTGAACACGGTATGGTGACCTCTCCTTTACTGCGCATGCTGCAGTCTGACGCCGAAAAACCAGAGCGCGTAGTGGCAATTGGCCCCGTTCCTATGATGCGAGCGGTCGCGGAAGCCACCCGGCCATATGGAATCAAAACAT
>JBMNNY010000047.1:0-13143 GCA_050942765.1 Bacillota bacterium
TTCGTGAATGGAAGATCAGGTTGCTCGTCAGCACCACTTTGCTTGAGAGAGGCATAACGGTGCCATTTACGGATGTTGCTGTGCTGTATGCTGACCACCGCATTTTTGATGCCCGCGCCCTTATTCAGATGGCTGGACGGGCTGGACGCGACCGCCGTGATCCGGTAGGACGGGTAGGGTTTTTCAGCAATACTGTCAGTCACGAAATGCAAGAAGCCCGGTCTTTGATCATCAGTATGAATGAAGAAGCTGGAAAGAGAGGATATTTGCTGCAATTCTAAAAAACGCTAAAGACACTAGTGTAATTTGCCGATTTAATAAGTAACAGGGTTATAGTATTGACGGGTTTGAGAACCCATTTTGCTATCACCGCCCCGTCCCTTGAACTTCCAAAATCCTGTGAAACGGGGCGCTTAAATGTCAAGTGTCGGTAAGCAAATTATTGATACATTTGGCATGCTAAAGAGACTGGGTCGTTTTTTGGAAACCGGGTTTTACGGTTTACTGGCTAATGACGATGCCTGTTGTCCTTTTTGCGGTTCAAAAGTTTCGGAAGCAGACTCCTTGGGCTGCATAAGTTGCCTGAACCGTCTGATTGTAATCAGCCCTCCAATCTGCAAACGCTGCGGAAGACCCCTGCGCAGTCAAAATCCGAACGAGATTTATTGCCATGAATGTTTGATTCATCCGCGCTTTTTTTCGACAGCACGCGCTGTTGGTATTTATGATGGTTTTCTTAGGCAAGCCGTCCTCAGTCTGAAATTTAGAAACCATACGCGATTGGCATTGCCAATGGCCGGCTGGCTGAAGGAAACGGTTTATAAAGAAGGATTGCAGCGTAGTTGCGATCTGATTGTACCGGTACCTTTGCATCCACAGCGGCTGTATGAACGTGGTTACAACCAGGCAGAATTGCTTTCGGGCAACCTGGCAGTTTTATTGAAGAAAAGGCATGCACCCGAAGCGCTGAGCAGAATCAGCAACTCGGTTCAGCAAAGTACTCTCACCGCTGCGGAACGCGCAGCCAACATCAAAGGCGCTTTTGAATGTCCTAATCCCGGTATAGTAACTGGCCAGAAAGTACTGTTAATTGATGACGTACTTACAACGGGCAGTACTGCTTCCGAATGTGCACGGGTCTTATTAAAATGCGGCTGCACACAAGTAACCGTACTCACGGTTGGTACAGTCCCATATGAAGTACCAGATTTACTTCCCGTCCCAGGATTGTGAAAGGCGTGAGCAATATGATTATTTCTAATAAGCAAGTACACCAGGTTCTAGAGTCATTCGGAAAGCGCAAGCCAACCAAAGAAAACAACAATAACCAAAAAACGCATTCCTTATCAGATAAAACGAGTAAACCGGTTGAAGAAGCTGCGCGTAAGGTGATCGGCAGCTCACCTGAGGTCAGGGAAGACCGCGTCAAAGAACTCAGAGAGTCCATTTGTAATGATCAGTATGACCGTACTGGAAAAGAAATCGCTGATAAAATGATTTCTCGCTCGCTGGTGGACTCAATTCTCGGTGAAACAACCAATATGGATACGGAGGCGAAGAAATAAATAAACGCTTTCGATGTTACAAGAATTTTTTGCAGGAAAATGAATTGTGATCATCGAATAGATAATAAATAAAATAATAACAATGATTTAGATTAAGGTTGAACCTGCGTAATCAGGCATAGCCTGCATTACCAGGTTATTTCCTTCGTCAAGGAGGATGACGATGCTTGTATTGACACGTAAGGTCAACGAGAGCGTCATGATTGGTGATGATGTCAAGATCACTGTTGTTGAGGTGAAGGGAGACCAAGTAAAGCTTGGTATTACCGCACCCCGGAATATTGCTGTACACCGCGAAGAAGTGTACGAGGAAATCCAGCGAGAAAACCGCCTTGCTTCTCAAAGTGCTGCCGTGGGGCGGGAGCAGGTTCCTGAAAGACGAAAGTAAGAGCTTAAACCTCCGGGTTCGGAGGTTTTCTGCTTTTTTAAAAAGCACTTTTTAAGCCGTTTTGCTTCGACAGCAAGATTTTCGAAGTTTTGCTAATACAAGCAGGTTTTACAGGCTGCGGATGGGAATATAATAATAACAATGGCGAAAGGAGCGATGGCCGTGCAGATTATTGTAAAGGGAAAAAACATCGAGGTAAGCGAACCACTGCGTCAATACGCCGAAAAAAAGATCGCCAAAGTGGAGAAGTTTTTTGAACGCGGTACGGTTGAAGCGGATGCCACTCTCAGTACAGAACGTGGCATTCACGCGCTGGACCTTACTGTCAAAGTGGGCGGCCTGTTACTTAGGGGCGAAGAGAAATCGAACGATATGTACGCAGCCATTGATGGGGCGGTCGACAAAATTGAGAGACAAGTGCGTAAGTATAAGACTCGCATTAATAAGCGCCGGTCAAACGGAGTTGTAATCTCAGAGAATGTAGTTCCCGAACCGCAAGTCGAAATGGAAGAAGGTCGTATTGTAAAAACAAAGCGTTTTGCCATAAAACCGATGTCCGTTGAAGAAGCAGCTATGCAAATGGAACTCTTAGGTCATGACTTTTACGTTTTTGCCAATGCTGAATCGGAAGAAGTCAATGTCATCTATCGTCGGCGCGATGGCAATTACGGCTTAATTGAACCCGAGTTCTAAGGGCCGATGTTACCAGAACCGCCCCGCCTTCGCGGCGGGGCGATTTTTTGGGGGCGACGGGGTTGCCTGAGAAAAATCTAAACGTCATCATATTTGAAGGCGGTCCGGTATTGCCGGAACCGCTTAATTACATGACACAACTTAGACAAGCCATTGTGATGGACAATATTACGCGTGCAAAGGCTGCGGGTGCAGCGCGCCTGATTGTCGTGACTGATCGGCCTGAATTAATGGAGCATGCGGCCCACAGAGGCGCACTGGTGGTGGAAACACCGGCACAGGCAGCGCATCCGTTTCACTTTGGCGATGCGTTACAGGAAGTTTGCCAGCAAATAGGCCTTCAAGATGAAGCGGTTGTCTGTCTGGGTGGCGGGACAGGAGCCTTAATGCTGGAGGATGACTGGCGCATAGTTTTTGATAGCCTTTTTGAGGATGATTGTGGCGGCGGCGGTGGCGGCGACTGCAGTGGCGGGGTGGTGACCGCCAATAGCATTTTTTCTTCCGACATCATCGGATTTCGGCCTGCCACGACTGTTTATCGGGCGCAGTCCATGCCGCTCGATAACCAGCTGGCCTGGACATTGCGTGACGCGGGTTTGCGCTTCCAGCCTCTGCCCAGAAGTACCGCCTATACTTTTGATATTGACACGCCAGTCGATGCCATTCTGGCAGGCCTTCATCCTAATCTGGGAAATACAGCGTCACAAGTTGTAAAAGAGGGTGGCACCCGCTTTTCACAACTGTTGACGGAAAGTGCGCGTCAAATAGTGCAGGTGCTGCAGGAAGGAAAGGGCGAAATATTTATCTTTGGACGTTTATCAGCCAGTACGCTGCAGATGCTCGAAAAAGGAACTAAATGCAGGGTTAGGGCGTTTATAGAAGAGCGTGGCATGCGTGCACTGGGAAGAGAACAAAACGCCTTTTCTTTGCTAGGAGCCTGTCTTGCACAAAACGGTGCGGACTGGTTTTTAAACCAGTTGGCGCAATGCTGTCGGGCGGCGCTGATTGACACCAGAGTGCTCTATGCGCACATGCAGCTAGCACTCCCGGAAGAAGAACGCTTTTATGCGGATCTGGGACTTAGTTCCCGGGTACGCGCGGGGTTTGCCGCGGACCTGGCCAATGCCTGCAAAAATGCGCCGCTGCCTGTTCTCACCGGAGGACATTCATTGGTCACAGGCGGTTTGATGGCTTTGCTGGAGTTGGCATGGCAGGGGATGGTTTGCTAGCGCCCCCTCTTTGTTGCCCGCCTTGCCAGCGAATGGTATAATATGCAATGTAACGCCCAGAAAGGGGTTGTGTAGATGTTTCAGTTTCTCAAGAATCTCTGGGATACAAATAAGCGCGAGCTTACGCGTATCAGCGGTATAGTAGATCAAATCAACGCCCTGGAACCTCAGTTTCAGCGTCTTTCAGATGCCGAACTACGCGCCAAAACTGAGGAGTTTAAGCAACGCCTGTCCGCTGGCGAGACGCTCGACCAGTTACTGCCGGAAGCTTTTGCGACTGTCAGGGAGGCTGCTGTACGTACATTGGGGCAGAGGCCGTTTGACTCTCAGCTGATTGGCGGAATAGTGCTTCATGAAGGTAAAATCGCTGAGATGAAAACTGGTGAGGGCAAAACCCTGGCCGCCACTTTGCCGGTCTACTTAAACGCGCTGACTGGCCGCGGTGTGCATGTTGTCACGGTAAACGACTACTTAGCCAAGCGCGACAGTGAGTGGATGGGGAGCATCTATACCTTTCTGGGCTTAAGTGTGGGTGTCATACTGCATTCTCTTAACTTCGAACAGCGCCGCGCAGCGTATGCTGCTGACATAACCTATGGTACCAATAACGAGTTCGGATTTGACTACCTGCGTGATAATATGGCGCTGCATTCACAAGAATTAGTCCAAAGAGAACTGAACTATGCCATCGTGGACGAAGTGGACTCGATCCTTATCGATGAAGCCCGTACACCACTTATTATTTCCGGACAAGCCCAACAGTCCACCGACTGGTATCGCCAGTTCGCGCGGATTGTCACCGGGCTGCGCCGCGATGAGCATTATACCGTTGATGAAAAGGCTCATGCAGTTTCAGTTACTGAAAGCGGCGTTGCCAAAGTTGAACAGATCCTGGGAATCGAGAACCTATATGATGATGAACACAGCGAATTAGTGCATTATCTGACACAAGCGCTCAAGGCGAAAGAAATCATGAAGCGCGATCGCGACTATATCATCAAAGACGGTGAAATAGTCATTGTCGACGAATTTACCGGCCGGCTGATGTTTGGCCGCCGCTTCAGTGCTGGTTTGCATCAGGCGATCGAAGCCAAAGAAAATGTCAAAGTAGCACATGAAAACCAAACCTTAGCCAGTATCACTTTCCAGAACTATTTCCGAATGTATCAAAAACTTGCCGGTATGACCGGTACAGCTAAGACAGAAGAACTCGAGTTTGCGAAAATTTATGGGCTCGAGGTTGTTGTTGTGCCTACTAATAAGCCGATGATTCGAATAGACCATCCTGATGTAGTCTATAAGACGGAAAAGGCCAAATTTGACGCAGTTGTAAAAGAAATTCAAGAACTGTATGCACAGGGTCGGCCGGTATTGGTAGGTACCATTTCAATCGAAAAATCGGAGTTTCTGAGTAATCAGCTGAAAAGGAAAGGAATTCCTCACCAGGTACTCAATGCCAAGTATCATGAAAAGGAAGCCGAAATTATTGCGCAGGCCGGCAGGCTGAAAACAGTTACGATTGCCACTAATATGGCCGGGCGCGGTACCGACATCATCCTGGGCGGTAATCCCAACTTCCTCGTACCATCAATTTTGGTTGCCAAAAATATTAAACCAGATGAAGCCAGCGAAGAAGACGTTAGAGAGGCACTGGAGCAGGCGCAAGCCGAGTGTCTCAAACAGCAGGAGCAGGTAATTGCTCTGGGCGGTCTGCACATTATCGGTACCGAGCGTCATGAGAGCCGCCGAATTGATAATCAGTTGCGTGGTCGTTCCGGACGTCAGGGCGACCCCGGTTCCTCCAGATTTTATGTATCCATGGAAGATGACCTGATGCGCCTTTTTGGCGGCGAGACGATTGCCAGGTTGATGGAGCGTATGGGTTGGCAGGAAGACATACCGATCGAGCATCCTCAGATTGCCAGATCCATCGAAAATGCTCAAAAGCGTGTTGAGGCCCGCAACTTTGATATCCGCAAACATGTATTGGAATATGACGATGTGCTGAACCTGCAGCGCGAGAATATCTATAGTCTTCGCCGGCAACTGTTGACTGGCACGGATGTACATGATCGTGTTATTGAGCGCACCTATTCTGTAATAGATAATTTGCTGGACAACTATGTGCCGGAAAAGATCACCATGGAAGAATGGGATTTAGATGGCTTGGCTCAGGCACTCAACGGCATATTCCCGCTGGCTGAAAAAGTGGAACGGAATATGCTCTACGGTTTTACAAGAGAAGAGCTGCAAGAACGGATCAGGCAGCTGGCTATGGAGGCTATCAAAGCCAAAGAAGATGCGATCGGCCATGAACAGATGCGGGAACTGGAAAGGATCGTACTGCTCAGAACGATTGATACCAAATGGATGGAGCACCTTGATAATATGGATGACCTCCGTGATGGTATTGGGCTAAGAGCCTATGGACAGCACGATCCGCTGGTAGCCTATAAGTTCGAGGCTTTCCAGATGTTTAAGGAAATGATTAATGCCGTCAACGAAGATATGATCCGCCTGATCCTGCGCATGCAGCTGGTCCGTAAGGACGAAGCCGAGCGGCCGCGGGTCAGAAACGTGGTGACCAACCGCGATGGCAATAGCGGCGGTGCGTCCGGAACCGGCAAGATTGGCAAGCCAGCCGTTCAACAGAGAAAAACTGAGAAAATCGGACGAAATGATCCCTGCCCCTGCGGCAGCGGTAAGAAATATAAAAAGTGCTGCGGCGCAAATGTATAAGGGACCGCATATTCTGCGCATGTGGCAGCATATTTTAGCTGAGATGATTGGAGGAACAACTCTTTGATTACAGATGTCGGAGAAATCAGAAACCAGATTAGCGAAATGGCCCGGAAAATTGGCGAAATGAGGGTGTATCTTTGACTTCCCTGCGGCACAAAAACGGCTGACAGAACTGAATGCCATCGCCGCCGGGGCAGATTTTTGGTCTGAGCCTGAGAAGGCGCAATCAGTTATGCAGGAAATTACGATCCTTCAAAATCGGATGGCGAAGGTCGAGAATCTGGCTGCTGAGATCGATGATCTGTCGGTTTTATTAGAACTGGCGCTTTCTGAACAGGATGAGGCAGCAGAAAAAGAAGTTTTAAGTACCTTAAGTAAGCTTTCCCGTAAAGTGGAACAGCTGGAACTGAATACGCTGCTTTCCGGGGAGTACGATAATGCTAATGCCTACCTTACTATTCATCCTGGAGCCGGCGGAACCGAATCGCAGGACTGGGCTCAGATGCTTATGCGTATGTATCTGAGATGGGCGGAACGCAATGGCTATAAAGCCGAAATTATTGATTTGCTCCCAGGCGACGAAGCTGGTATCAAAAGCGTAACAATACTGATTCGTGGCGAACTGGTCTTCGGCTATCTGAAGGCGGAGAAGGGTGTACATCGGCTGGTACGAATTTCGCCGTTTGATGCCTCCGGCAGAAGGCATACCTCCTTTGTGTCCGTGGATGTGATGCCGGAAATGGCTGAAGACTATGATCTGGAAATCCGGCCGGAGGATCTGAAAGTTGATACTTTCCGTTCCAGTGGTGCAGGCGG
Source organism: Bacillota bacterium (assembly GCA_050942765.1). GTDB lineage: Bacteria > Bacillota > UBA4882 > UBA4882 > UBA4882 > UBA4882. Next base: position 7,434 of record JBMNNY010000047.1, read on the forward strand.
ACAGCATGTCAATAAGACTGAATCGGCCATCCGCATTACGCATATTCCGTCTGGAATAGTCGTCTCATGCCAGACGGAAAGGTCTCAGATTCAGAACCGCGCTACGGCCATGAGTCTGCTCAAGGCCAAGCTGGCTGCCAAACAGCGTGAAGAGCAGGAAGAAAAGCTGGCTGAGATTCGCGGCGAGCAAAAAGATATCGCCTGGGGCAGTCAGATCCGTTCATATGTTTTCTGCCCCTATACCATGGTTAAAGATCATCGTACCAACTATGAAACCGGCAATATTGATGCCGTGATGGATGGAGAAATCGACCTCTTTATTGAAAGCTATCTGCGTTGGAAGAAGAGCTGACGCTTAGTTAAGAAGCAGCTTGAGTGTAGGTGAATCGGGCGCCTGGGCCCAATTTACCAAGTCTTTATATGGATGCAAAGACTTCGGCCAGCTTAATCACAAGTCCGGGAAAGCTGGCGGAGTTAATGGTATCTTTTTCGGACAGAACTGATAAACTATCAAGGTCCCGCTCCGCAGTGAAGATATATTGATATATGGACTTGTGGCGATAATCTACAACCCAGTATTCTGAAACGCCACTTCTCATGTACAAGTTCAACTTGGTTACCTGATCCTTGCCTTTGCTGAAAGGGGACATTACTTCCACAATCAGGGTGGGGGTGCCCAGGTATTTATCGCCGGTATCATTGATGTTATCGTTGTCGCAAATAACAAACAGATCGGGCTGAACTACGTTAGGATCTTCTTCAAATTTGCCGGCAAAACCAAATAGACGTACATCCAGAGGCGCTGTCAATGATCGACAGCGTTTGTTTTTAAAAAAGTTGAGAAAATAGTAAGAGATTTCATTGACTACTACCTGGTGTTTGAAGCTAGGCGAAGCTAAGAGATAGACGACTCCATCGATCAGTTCATAGCGCTGATCTGAGGATTCAACCAATTCCATGTATGCTTCGTAGCTGATCTTTCTTTGCGCCTGAAACGCTTTCGCTTCCTCATGAACAACGAAAAAGTCGGGTTCAGTATAGCGCATAAGTTTGGCGACGCTTTTGCCATTTTTAGTAACGATGATATCTTCCTTTTCGGTCAAGGCCAGATATTTGCCGAACGCGTTCTGTAGATCAGTGGCGTTCACTTTCATAAAGCTCACCCCCTATTTAGCTATCATTGTAACATATAAATAGCTAAAATAGATCGCGGGAATGGCGAAAAATAAAATTGAAGGCAGATATGGCTGATTGCATATTGGCATATGATTGCATTGGGTGGGAAGAGTCTATGAAAAGGACCCGTAAGAAAGTTGTCTTTTTTATGCTGCTAATAGCGGCCGGCTTTCTGATTTACTATTTTGCAACAGTGGTAATAACAACTCAGATAGAGCAGTCCATCAGGATGTCTCTTCTGGAAGCCAGTGGCAGAACCGGGCAGATTACGCTGCGCCTTGCCAGAGTTGGGCTAGGGGATCTAATCAAGAATAGGCTGCGCAATTTGGCATTGCTGGCAGAAAACATCACTTTCGGGGATTTGACCTATCGCACAATCGAGCTGCACAGTCATGAAGTGGTCATTGACCGCCAGTTGATGCAGACGCTTCAGAAGTTCGCCGTATCCAGTATTGGTCCGACAGTTGTCAGGGCAGTTATTGAAGAACAGGAGCTAAATGATTATCGCGCCCGGATGTGGCCATCCCTGCCGGTGAGTCTTACTCTGAAAGATGGAAAAGTACATACCAGAGCAAGTTTCGAATTTAGCTTTGGCCCGATCATCGTTTCCTTTACTGGCGTGTTACTGCCAGTGGCAGGCGCGATCCGCTTCCAGCCACAGCAGCTTGAACTGCAGGAAGTCGTTATCCCGCAGTCCATACTTGATCAGCTGCTGGGATCATTTGAGGAAGCGCTGACCTTTGATTTTCGCGTGCAGCTGCCGCTACCTGTGCAGCCTACTAAAGTTGAGATCAGAGATGGCCTGGCTGAAATAACACTGACCGGTGGAATAGAGGAACCGTAAGCAAACCGGCTCTTTCATTGACCTGATAAATGTTGGTATGTTATACTTTAACTGTATTATTCCAATTTACTGAAGGTCGCCGGCCAGTCCGGACGACGTGTTTTATAGGCCGGGGTTTCCCGGCTGTTTTTGCAGAGGTGGTTATGACAGTGAAGAAGTGGATCGATGATGAAGGACGCCTATTCGGTAAGATTAACTTAATCGACTTAATTGCGGTGTTGTTACTGCTGGGGATTGCACTCAGAGCTCTGTTGCCTGTCATTATTTCGCGCCCCGGGCCGGTTCATGATGCCACCCTGCTTCTCGAAGTAAGCAGAGTTCTTCCTGAACCGGCTGGCGAGATTGCTCTGAAACAAGAAGTAAAGGAGCAGACTAGCGGTGCAGTGTTGGGTATTTTATCCCGCAAGGATTTAAATCCCCATGAAGTTGAGGTTATCGACTCCGAGGGCCGCCTGACACCTGCTATTTCTTCGCGTTACAGGGATTTACGACTGACAGTAACTGGCCGCGCACGTGTTGGTAAAGACGGAGCATTGGAGTTCGACCATTTTCCTGTACGAGCGGGGCAGACGATCAAGATCTGCACGGCAACGGCTTGCTTTGAGGCTCTGGTACTTACTACAGAATGGACTGATTGATCAATGGTGAGAGCTGCAGGCTTTTTTCGCTCTTCAGCTATTGGCAGATTGATCAGGCATTTGCCCGCCGCCATCATGCGGCTCTATGGCTGGCTATGCGGCTTGATAAAAAGTGTCGCACATAGTTCAACCGTATTGAACTGGACTGATCGCGCCAAAGCGTGGAAGCTCCGGCAAAGAGACAGACAAATGCCGCAAGCGCTAAAAAGGTTCTTGGCCGCACCATCGATTAAGCCAGCCGCACGTTGGGTGACGGCGCTGCTGCCGGCTCTGATTCTGCTCACCGGTGATCAGGAACGGCCGGTGGCGGTACTGATTGCGTTATTTTACACCGCTTGGGCTGCGTCGAACGCAGTCACCGTCGCTACGACCAGCGCCTTCGACAGCGCTTTTGGCAGATGGCTGGCGCTGCTTCTGGTGGGGTCGGCTTTTTCATTGGTCTTTGGCGGCGGAGATGTTCAATATGCTGTTTGGTACGAATGGATCTTCTGGTGGCTGGTTGCCTGGCTGGCCTACCAGTCTGGCAGATATATAGTCGGAACGCAGCATTTTGGAACAGTACTGGCCGGACTGGGAATTTTATGCGGAGCACTGGCGGTATATCAGAAGATCACCGGATATGGCGATGTGGCGGGGTGGGTACCTCTCACAATGCGCCCAATTATAGGGGCACGCGCTACCGGGTTCTTTGGCAATCCGAATACTTTCGCCAGTGCCATAAACTTATTAATGTGGCCTTTGGCCACTCGGCTAATTGATTTGGCGGTTGGAAAAACGGGAAAGACATCGGTCGGTCAGCAAGTTACATCCCAGACAGATGCTCACCCGGCCGCGCAGCAGTCCGTCACAAAGAACGTGCAGCATATCGTTCAGATTGTGTTTTATGTCATCGGATTGATCGGCTTGGCGCTGGCATTACTACTTACCCGTTCGCGGGCGGCAATGCTCGGAGCGATTGGCGCGGCCGCGATTATGATTGCTCACACACACTTTTTCCGAAAATTAAAAGCCCGGCCAGGTTTTTGGGTCGCCTTCGCTGAGCTGGTGTTACTCATAGCCTTGATCCTGATTCCGATTGATGTGGAACACATGCCACAGACATTAATCAAAAGCCAAATGGCAGCCTGGCAAGGGCGGCTAGTTATATGGAAAGAGGCCTTGATTCTGTTTTGCCATAGCCCCTTATCAGGAGGAGGGCCCGGCAGTCTGTCCAATATTGTTCTTCCAGGCGGGGGGCAGGCTTACCACGCTCATAATATGTTGTTGCAGTGGCTTGCTGAAACCGGACTGTTCCAGACTTTGATTCTGCTGCTATTTATCATTTGGTATAGTAAGCAGATCCGTAAAAGGGTCGCGCATTTGTCATTATTATGCGGATTCAGCGCCGCTATCGCGGCAATCTTAATTCAGGGTCTTTTTGATTACCCGTTGGCAGCGCGACCGATTGGTCTGCTCTGGTGGGTGTGGATCGGTTTTGGATTAAGTCTGGCGCGGCACAACAGTTCTGATGAAGAAAACCCAAATAGCGAAATATAAATGAAATAGAGAGGTAGTTATTAATGGCCCAGGTAACGCTGCTTGGCTATTATGGCTTTGGCAATGCCGGAGATGAAGCGGTTTTGGCAGGGGTGATCACCCGACTGCGCGCAGCTGATTCATCTGTCAAGATTACCGTGATCAGCGGGAACCCGGAAGAGACTTCTAGGGTTCACGGTGTTCAGGCAATCGGGCGTGGCAGTTTTGCGCAGATCTGCGCTTTGTTAAAAAAAACAGACCTGTTTCTGCTGGGCGGCGGGGGATTATTGCAGGATCGCACCAGTCGTCGCAGCCTGTGGTATTACCTGGGGATGGCGTTTTGGGCGCGAATTTCCGGGGCGCAGGTAGCCTGCTATGCTATTGGGGCGGGGCCGCTGAGGCATAGTTCCAGCCGCCGACTGATCAGAAAAATGCTCTCTGTTTGCAGTTTTATCAGCGTCCGGGACGATGCATCCGCTGATACACTGCTCAGATGCTATATAGGCAAGCATAAACGCCAGGGAATTCTTAATGATTGCGTCGCCGGCGCCGTAGGAATGCGTGTCGGATTCGGCGGCAGGGCTCCAGCTGCCATGGAAATAACCGCTGATGCCGCTCTGGCCATACCTGCCATTGCGGAAGAGGAAAAGACACAGTTACTGGCTTCCTTAGCCGGGAGGGGGGAGGGGTCAGCCCTGAGCGGGGGTTCAGCCCGGCATGAGGGGCCAGCCCTGCATCAGCGACCAGCCTTGCATCAGGGACCATCTCCACGTTATATAACTGTTGCTATCAGGCCATGTTCCTACTGGCAATTAGATCAACCATGGCTGGAAACACTGGCTAAACAACTTCGGGAAGCCGCTTTTGCGATGGATGCCAGGGTTGTGTTACTGCCAATGCATGATGGCGTAGACCAGCCAATTTCGGAAACACTAGCTTCTCTAATTGGTGAAAGAGCCTTGGTTGTGAAGACCACCAGCTATCGCGAGGCGGCTGCCATGATCGCCGTCAGTGAATTCGTTTTGGCGATGCGTCTGCATGCTCTGATATTTGCGGCTTTGTCCGGTGTGCCAGCCATTGGGATTGAGTATGATAAGAAGGTTGGCAGTTTTGCGCAAATGGCTGGTTATACTGTAGTCGCACCTCCTGATATCCACACGATTGATTTGGCCGGGCATTGGCGCGAGTTTAATCGGCAGGCACAGGCTGCCCAATTGCTGCAATTACAGGCGGCTGAAGCAAAGCATGCCGCCATATTGGAGCGAATGCTCGGTTTTACCATGGAGCGAGATGCCGGTGGGGTGAGTATTGATGAATAAACCTCATGCAGATAAGCCTCATGCGGATCTTGGAAAGACAGTCTCCATATTGGGCATTCCGGTAAATTTATTGTCACGCCGGCAGGTTGTGGCATTGGCTTCTGCCTGGATGCAAGACAGCGGCGGCGGAGTTTGCAGGCGTATTGTTACATTGAATGCCGAAATCGCGCAAATGGCTGTTGAATCAGAAGAACTGGCCGATTCGATTCGACAGGCTG
>JBMNNY010000048.1:0-12941 GCA_050942765.1 Bacillota bacterium
TTTCCGATAATGCTCATAATCGGCATCATCAGACCGGATAAAAAGTTGGCCTTCCAGGCGGAAGAGTAAAGTGTGTTATTGCTTTCCCGGAACTGCCGGAGGGCGCGCTCTTCACCGTTAAAAGCCTTGACAATCGTATGACAGCTGTAGTTTTCTTCGACAATGCCATTCACATTGCCGAGGTAATTTTGCTGATTGATAAAGTGTTTTTGCGACTTGCCAATAATAAAACCGATCACAAGCAATGATACGGGCAGGGTCAACAGTGCGATCAACGTCATCTGCCAGCTGATGGAGAGCATCATCACCAGAGTCCCTACCAGCATGGTTACTGAAGTGATGATTTGGGTGATACTCTGATTAAAACTGTGATTGATGACATCAACGTCATTGGTGATCAGAGAAAGCACCTCTCCGACAGTAACCCGGTCATAGTATGAAAAGGGCAGCCTATGGATTTTCTCGTCAATATCCTTGCGCAGCCGGTATGTGATTTTGTTGGAGATGCCGGTCATGATGTAACCCTGTATAAACTGGAACAAAGCGCTGACCAGATAGAGTCCTACCAGCCAAAGCAGAATACTTCCAATGGCCGCAAAGTCTACGCCGTCAGAAGTGCCCGCGATTTTGCCCATAATACCGTTGAATAATTCCGTGGTGGCAGTGCCCAGTATTTTCGGACCAACAATTGCGAATACGGTGGAGCAGACTGAGAAAACCATAACAAATAAAATTGCAATTTTATAGCCTCCGAGATAGACCAGCAGTTTTTTGACAGTGCCCTTGAAGTCTTTGGCTTTTTCAACTGGGGCGCCCATGCCAGGCATGCCGCCAGGTCTACCGGGGCCGCGATGGCTATTTCTACGATTGTCAGGCATTGCGGAGTTCCTCCTTCGAAAACTGCGACGCGGCGATTTCATAGTATTCCGGACATGTGTTCAATAGCTCCTGATGGGTGCCATGCCCGACGATTTTACCTTCGTTGAGCACATAAATCTGATTGGCGTTCATGATAGTGCTGACCCGCTGCGCCACCATTATTACCGTACTGTCTGCGGTATGCTCTTTCAAAGCTTTGCGCAGTGCAGCATCAGTCTTAAAGTCCAGGGCAGAAAAGCAGTCATCGAAAATGAAAATGTCCGGCTTTACCGCGATGGCACGGGCAATGGCCAGCCGCTGCTTCTGACCGCCGGAGACGTTGGTACCACCCTGAGCAATCTCAGCGTTGAAGCCTTCTGGCTTTTCGGAGATAAAGCTGAGCGCTTGTGCGATTCTGGCCGCTTGCTCGACCTCAGCCTCGGAGGCCGCTTCGTTGCCGTATTTAATGTTACTGGCGATGGTGCCGCTCATTAGCACACTTTTTTGCGGTACATATCCGATGCGGCTGCGCAGTTCTTTCTGACTTAACTCTTTAACGTTTACGCCATTTACAAGCACTTCGCCGCTGGTAGTATCGAAAAAGCGTGGGATCAGCCTGACCAGCGTAGTTTTGCCTGCACCGGTAGAGCCAATGAAGGCAATCGTCTCACCAGGCCGCGCCACGAAGGAGATGTTTTTCAAGGCATCTTCTTCAGCGCCGTCATAGCGAAAACTCACATTTCGAAATTCGACATAGCCTCTCTTGAATTCGTCCATTGCTTGGGGTTGGTCGGGATCGATAATCGATGGATCAGTCTCCAGAATTTCCGCAATGCGCTGGGCTGAAACAGATGCCCGCGGGATGAAGATAAACATCATCGAAATCAAAAGAAAGCTCGTGATGATCTGCATGGCATATTGCATAAAAGCCATCATGTCACCGACCTGCATTTGCGACTGGGCAACCTGATGCGCGCCGACCCAGATAATAAGCAGCGAGACGCCGTTCATGATCAGCATCATTATTGGCATCAGGAAGTTAACTGTTCTGGTGATAAAAAGGCCTGTGCGAGTCAAGTCTTTGTTGGCGTTATCGAAGCGCTCTTTTTCGAATTGGCTGGTGCTGAAAGCCCGAATTACCGGCAAGCCATTCAGGGTTTCGCGCGCCACCAGATTGATGCGATCGACCAGCTTCTGCATCATTTTGAATTTAGGCATGGCCACTGCAAAGATGATCATAATCAGTCCAAGTAACACGGCACAGGCTGCGGCGATAATCCAGCTCATGGAGGTTGATTTCTCAAGGGCCATGATCACACCGCCGATCCCCATGATCGGGGCGTAACAGACCATTCTGATACCAATGGCCAGCAGCATCTGGATCTGCATGACATCATTGGTCGAGCGAGTAATTAGAGAGGCGGTCGAAAAGCGATCAAATTCAGCTGTTGAAAAGCGGCTGACTTTCTCGAAAATGTCATTGCGGAGATCACGGGCGGTGCCTGCGGCAATACGGGATGATAGCAGGCTGACCAGAATTGTGGCAGCGCCGCTGCCAAGTGCCAGCAGGAGCATTAACAGCCCGACTCGGATAATGTAGTTTCTTTGATAGGCAACGATATCCAGGCCAAGCTCCTTATAAAAAACGCTGACCATCATGGTGGCGCTCTTTTTCAGCAGGGTGGCATCCATTTGTAAGGCAGCATCCCGGGCGGCCGCAAAGATGGCCGGTGGCAGCTGCGTCAGGAGCGGCTGCATCTTATAGACCTGGGTAATGTCAATGGATTGGATGTCTAGCGCACTCGGGTTGATGTTGGCGGTTGAAGTACCAGTGCCAGTGCCGGCACCGGCGCTGGAGCTGGTGCCTGCGCTGGCGCCAGCACCAACACCTGCGCCCACGCTCGCGCCTGTGCCTACACCCGCGCCTGCGCCCATACCCGCGTCTGCGCCCATACCCGCACCAACACCAGCGCCCGCGTCAGCTAATGAGCGCATCACATTAATCATAGTCCAGACCGCAGTGCCAAAAGCGGTGTCCAGCTGATCGACTGTTTCCTGTGAAAGATCATCGGCCAGCACGTAAATTGGTGAGGAGGCAGCTGCAGGATAGAGCTCCTCGTAGCGCCGTCCGCGTTTGTTTTGGTCGGTGCCGGATTTTAGGGAATAGGATGCATTCAGTAAAGCCTTTTCGTCAGCAGACATGAAAGTCGAAATAAAGGTATATCCGGCTGGCGAAATGGCGGCGGGAGTGCTCTCGGCAATGCCATTTTGCTGGATGCCCACATTAACAATATTGGACATGTAGTTCGGCAGGTTCAGATCGAAGACTGCCTGTGCAAACAATAGTATTATGGCGATAATTAGTCCCGGAATAAATGGTTTTAGGTATTTAGCGAGTTTAATCATGTTTTTTTGCTCCTTCTTCTCCTTCTGCCGCTTCTAATTCTGCTTCTTCATTTGCTGCGCTTAGTTTTTTGGCTTCAGCTTCCAGAAATTCGGTTTGAACATCTTCAACAATATCTATGAATTGATTGAAAAGGTTGATCATTTGCGCCATATTCTCTTCTCCAAAGCGGGTGATCGTTTGAGTAATGGCCCTATCAATGTAATCCCGCATGGCAACCGTGATCTGCTCGCCCCGAGGTGTAAGGCTCGTAATAAACCTGCGGTGATCCTTGGGATCAATTTCGCGGTTAATATATCCCTTTTTTTCAAGAGCATTAAGCATTTGCGAAACAGCCGGTTTTGTTATGTGAAGACTGTTTTGAATATCAGTCATGTTGATGTTGGCTTCTGAATCAGCCCTTGAAGAATCGGGGGTCAGTTCAGCAATTTTACGCATGACGAATAGCTCACCCATATGAAGATTGACTCCGGGCAGCTGGGTGGGGCGGATTTTCTTCAGGCGAAAGATCAAATTAATAAGTTCTTTTTTGAGATTAGGATTCATTTTGGCTTACTCCTGTTATTGATTTCAGAAAAATAAGTGCTTAATGGTTAAGCACTTTACAAATATAGCATGTGAGCAGTGGCTATGCAAGGGCCTTTCGAAATGGCTAAAGCCCGCAAAGTTCAATACCTATTGTGGATACAAAACAGGAAACTGATACCATGTGTAGAAAGTTCCCAGCAACTGATATTTAGGCACCACTTTGGCTGGCTCTTTCAAGGTCAAAGGAGAAACTGGCCCCGATATAACACATAAATAGTGCCAAAATTTTACTTTTAGGAGGCTATGCACTCATGACTGACAATCATCCCAATGATACCATCCGCTTGATGCTCGAGCGCGGCAGCGTCCGTAATTTCGAGGATCGTCCAATTCCGCCCGAAATTATACGTCAAGTACTGGAAGCCGGTACGCATGCGGCCACAGGCGGAAACCTGCAACCGTATTCAATTATTCAATTTGAAGATCAGGAAGTCAAGCAAAAAGTGGCTGATTTGTGCGGGGGGCAGCAATTTATAGCGCAGGCGCCCGTCAATCTGCTTTTTTGCATTGACCTGCACCGATTGGATCGCTGGGCGGTGCTGCAAGTGGCGCCTTTTACCGCTACGCAGTCTTTCCGTCATTTCTGGGTCTCTTTTCAGGATACAATTATCTGTGCTCAAAGCGTCTGTACTGCCGCCGATGCTATGGGGTTAGGTTCGTGTTATGTGGCATCCATCTTGGAGTGCTTCCCAGAACTGATCACCATGTTTGAGCTGCCTAAAGGAGTCTTTCCGGTAGTGTTGGTCAGCCTGGGTTATCCCAAAATGCGGCCGAAGATTGCCCGCAAGTTGGGACCGGAAATTGTTGTGCATCACGAAAAGTATCACGATCCGGAGGATGGGGATCTGCTGGCTGCTTTTGAAGCTAAGTACCCCGGCTACCGTCTGGAAGTAAATGAGGAGCGCTTGGCCGAAATCAGGAAGGTATGCGAGGAAGTACACGGCATGGAGTTTGCTGATTTGTGCCTGGCGCGAATTCAGGAGCAGGGATTTATCAGCGTGATTCAGCGTTATTATGGATTACACTATTCTGCTAATTATATGCCGCTGGGCAATGACGAGTTTGTCCGCATCCTTGAGGAGCAGGGGCTTTCACCATTTAAAGTATTCGAGCCTTCCAGGAGGGAGTAAGGGCTCTAGAGTTCCGGGCTGTGGCAACCATCAATCTGTGCTACCTGTGCTTTTGGCACAGGTTTTTTGTTGTGGCAAAGCAGCAGAACTCGCAGTTGGTAAAATGGAGGAAACTAGGGAGGCGTGTCGAATATTGCCGAAAGCCAGTAATGGGGCGCAACGCGGGCGGCAAGATGGAGGAACGCGTCTCCATGTCCTGTGGAAAATTAAAGAGAATCACGGATTATCTCCGCGATTCTCTTACATTTCTATCCGTTGTTCGAAATCGCCAATCAGTCAACCTGCTCCTCAAAATCGGCCTTAGTGACACCGCATAAGGGACAAGTCCAGCTGTCCGGAATGTCTTCCCATTTTGTTCCTGGCGCCAAGCCGCTGTCGATATCGCCTTCCGCCTCATCATAGACATAGCCGCAGACAGTACAAACGAATTTTCTCACGTTCCGAACCCCCTCGTTTTTCTAATTAACTTATAATACGAATATCGTGTACTGGTATATGACTATTCGCCATTGATGCCAGTGACCCTTTCATATTTCATTGAGCAAATTTTCGCTTTGCGCATTTGTAGACAAAGGCGTGATCAAAAAGTCGTAATCAAAATGTAGGCAAGAGAGTTAATAATTCGCGTCTGCGAAATTAGAACAGACTCTGTAATAAATAGAGAACCGGTAATACGACTACCAATGCCCCGGTGCAGAACAGCCAACATGAGTTGGAAAGATCGACATCCAGCCCGTAAATCTGTGGCGGGATGAGAGAATTAAAAGCAGGGGGCATGCAGGATTCGATTAGAATGACTTTCAGAACCAAGCCGTTATACGGTTCGCCCAGACCAAGCAGCCAGGCGGCAGTAGTTATGACTATCGGCGAAATTAAAAATTTAATCGAAGCGACCGCATAACATTCACGCAGATAAGCCCGGATGGCATTGACTTGCATTCTGAAACCGACTGATGTAACAAGCATTAATGTGGAAAGAGGGATCAGGACATCATTTATCGATTTATAAGCGTTGGGCCGGGGGATTCCTGATAAATTCAGTCCGACGCCAATTGCGATGCTAAGAAAATAGATGATCACATATGGGTCAGTGATTATACGAATAAGAGGACTTTTCTCTCGTTGGCCAGTTTTGGCGACAGAATAAAATTTGGCAATGGGATATCCAATCATAAAGTACGCAACTTCCTCTAAGAGCTTATACATCGAAACAAAGGCATAGCTTGATTCACCGAAAAAGGTAAAACAGACCAGGCCGCCAAAAGTACCCATGTTAGTGAATGACCCGGAAGTAAACATTGCGCCCTTCTGGAAGTTGTTATGTTTGAAGAGCCGCGAATAAATGGAGGCAATAATGCCCCCGAGAATGAGGGCGCAGACGCCCAGGACGGGAACTGAAATCAGGCGCGTATCTTTTAGTCCGATGATCCAGAAAGCGCCGAAATTAATAATCGGATTCAGAATTAGTAAAGTAATCTGTTGAGCCAGCCGGATTACTTTATTAATTGGGACAGAATGCCTGCTTAAGCGGGTGTTGGTTAGGGCCTGGATGATTTGCCCAAATATGAGGCCGGTAATAATAATCCCTAATGAATAGATAAGTTTGCCCATGATTTACTCCTCGCTGTTGTTCCTGATAGTTGGGCTATGCACCGATTGGTGTGCTATTTGGATTTGGCATGGCCGGCAGTTGATAATTCCGCCTCTGATCCGGTGGCTGCTTCGCTTGCGGCCGCAGTCACAGTACCAACGCCGGTCCCCAGAGGCGGACCAACTTTATGGCAACGGCGGCAGCGCGCCTGATAAAAGTCAGTACTTCCCACCAAAACTAACGGCTCATCAATCGCGGCCGGAGTGCCATCAGCCTTTAGACGCTGAGTTTTGGTGGCAAAAGCTTCTCCGCAGACGTGACAGACGGCATATAGCTGGTCGAGACTGTCTGCCAAGGCCATAATGGTCGGCATAGCGCCGAACGGTTCGCCGCGATAGTCTTGATTCAGACCGGCGGCAATAACGGCCAGCTCCTTATCAAGCAGAGTCCGAATAACATCGACAATTTTGGCATCAAAAAACTGCACTTCATCAATGGCGACAACATCAAGATGCTTGCCATTAAGTTGCAGGTCGTTGACATATTGGAGTATTTGCTCAGGATCATCCACCGGGATTAGTATGGCGGGAAATTTGGCACCACTGTAAGATACGATGCAGGTTTCACCATCTTGGTAACGACAGTCGATCGCTGCCTTGAAAACGACTACTTCTTTGCGGGCGATGCGCGCGCGTACTACTTCGTTGATTAATCCTTCGGTTTTTCCGGAAAACATGCAGCCATAAATGACGTGCAGCCAGCCACCGCGCGGCCTGTATCTCATGAAATATTCCCTCCCGGATGGAAATAATAAATTAGGAGAGGTATTCTATTCTAAAATAGCGTATTCCTGTAATGGAAATGCAGCGAGGAGCAAGAATTTTTGCGAGCAAAGTAAAATATTGCAGGCGCGGGGTGGCAGTGAAGTGGGACAAAGCCGTTTGATGATAGCACCGGAAATTATACAGGGTTTGCGGGACTGTGTTCCAACTGGACAGATCCGGCTTAACGAAGATATGTCTTTACATACAACATTCCGCCTGGGTGGCCCGGCAGACGTTTTCGTGTGCCCGGCTTCCATAGATGAGTTAAGTGCAGTCCTTAAGTATGTCGCGAAACATGCGCTGCCCCTTTTGATCATTGGCCGCGGCAGTAATCTGATTGTTAGAGACGGCGGCATTCGGGGCGTAGTGATCAAGCTGGCGGAAGGTTTTGACCATGTGACGATTGAGGGAACCTCCGTTACCGCCGAAGCCGGGGTGGCACTGGCGGCCTTGGCTAAGAGGGCGGCGACCGCTTCACTCGCTGGTTTCGAGTTTGCGGCCGGCATACCGGGCAGTCTCGGCGGGGCACTAGTGATGAACGCCGGTGCCTATGGGGGAGAAATGTGCCAGGTCGTCGATTGGGTTGATTGCATGGATCGTGATGGTAATGTGCGGCGGCGCTCCAATGCTGAAATGGAGTATTCCTATCGACACAGTGTTTTGCTTGATACCGATGAAATTGCTGTTAGAGCGCGTCTGAATTTGCATTCAGGAGTCCGCGAAGATATTGAGGCCAAGATCAGGGAGTTGAACGCGCAGCGGGCCAGTAAACAGCCACTGACCTTGCCCAGCGCCGGCAGTGTATTTAAGCGCCCGCCAGGCAACTACGCCGGACCGTTGATTGAAAGCGCAGGCCTTAAGGGATTCCGCATTGGCGGGGCGATGGTTTCGGAACTGCATGCCAATTTCATTGTTAACGTGGGTGGCGCCACGGCCTCCGATGTGCTCGCCGTGATGGAGCATGTACAACAGACTGTTTTGCAGCAGCATGGCATAAAGATGGAACCGGAAGTTCGTGTGGTCGGGGAGGATCCCACCAGCTGAAAGAGAATTATCAAGCATGTCGATCGGAATCCGGAGGTGTGACAAGTTGAGTCGTGTCGTAGAATTGGCAAAGCATTTGGCGGAGGCAATCAGCCAGAGTGATGAACGTCAGGCTTTGGATAAAGCCTTGGCACGCGTAAATGAACATGAGGCCGCCAAAGTAATGCTGGAGGATTATCGCAAACGTCAGGAGGCCTTGCAGAAAGAGATCGCGGCCGGCAAGGATGTCAAAGTGGCGATGGAAGATTTTCAAAAACTGACCCAGGTCGTGATGGTTAATCCTTACCTGCGCGATTATATTATGGCCGAAATGAGTCTGAGTGCGATGATTTCCGAAGTATATAACGTGATCGGGGAAGCGATCCGGAGCATTACCGGGATAGCGGCTGATCACGCCGAAGATGAGGCTGATGCGCAGGACGTAAATTAGTCTTTTAGCATAGCATAGAGTGAAACCATGTTGAACGTTGCGGCGGTAAACTTATGCGCCGTGGGAAGGATGAATGAGATGGCGAAAATAGCAAGGCGTCCCGGTACCGGACTATTTCCGCTTCCGGTGGTTTTAGTAAGCTGTCAGGCCCCAGGCGGGCGTCCGAATTTGATCACCTTGGCTTGGGTGGGTGTGGCTGCTTCCGAACCTCCGACCATTTCCATCGGCATCAGGCCGGAACGTTATTCGCATTCTCTGATCAGGGATTCGGGGGAATTTGTAGTCAATATTCCTGATGAGAGTATGCTATATGCCCTGGATTATTGTGGAGTGGTTTCAGGCAGGAACTGTGACAAATTTGCCGAGACGCGTCTGACGCCAAGTGCCGGTCACACGGTTACAGTGCCCCATATTGAGGAAGCACCGGTCAGCCTCGAATGCCAGGTCCGCCAAATCGTCAATGCTGGCAGCCATGATCTGTTTTTGGGCGAAGTTACGGCGGTGCTGGCGCGCGAGGAATGCATCACCGGTTCAGGAATTGATTTATCGCGTGTGCTCCCCATTGCGTACGGTAACGGCCGGTATTGGTCAATTGGCAAGGCCCTGGGGGATTTCGGGCTGGCGAAGAAGTGACACAGGGGTGACACAGGGGGACACAGGGGGACGGTTCTTCTGTGCTCTTTCGTGCAGTGAGCGCCATTCACATTGTTGAGCCCAAAATAGCCGGAGGTTGTGATTCTACCCTGATGATGAAGGGTGATGGCAGTGTCTAGGCCGGGAGATATAATTTTTTCGGCCAGCTTGGAAATGAACCAAAATATAAACAAAAACTTTTAGTGCCCAAAAAGACATTAACGCCCGGAAGGATGAGTGCCCATCTTTGCGGGCTTTTTTTTGCGGCAGGTGGGTGGGTAATTACCAAAAATAAAGTTGGGGTTTTTCCCCGAACCCGCCAGAAGTATCGAGAGCGACCTCCAAGCTTATTATCAACCGTATTCCACTTCCGGAATGTAATGTTGAACGGGAGTACCTCAGATAGAGACATTCCCGGGAAGGCACCGGTTTCTCTGGTAAACCGGCCATCATGATGGTATAATAACCTTTAACGAAAGAATGGGTCCTGGCTATGAGCACGGGTGCGGGCTTATATTCACGCTTTGGGATCAAATTTTATAGGAGGTGGACGGTTTGACTTATGCGCGTATCAGCCACATATCCGAATACGTCGGTCAAGAAGTAACCATTCGGGGGTGGCTTTATAATAAGCGCTCCAGCGGAAAAATTGCATTTATCATTATCCGCGACGGCAGTGGCTTCATTCAGGGTGTGGTAGCCAAAAATGCCGTTGGCGACGAAATGTTTGAACTCTGCAATTCTATAACTCAGGAATCGTCCATTATGGCGACTGGCACCGTACATGAGGATCCGCGGTCGCCAGGCGGTTATGAACTGCAGGTCAGTAAAGTGGAACTGGTTTACATGGCGGAAGAATACCCCATCAGCCTGAAAGAGCATGGCGTCGATTTCTTACTTGATCATCGCCATCTTTGGCTGCGTACTCCCCGCCAGGTAGCAATTATGCGTATTCGCAGCGAAATCATTAAGGCGATGCGCGACTGGCTTGATGACCATGATTTTATCCTGATGGATACACCTATTTTGACACCGGCTTCCTGTGAGGGGACGACCACGCTCTTTGAGACAGACTATTACGGCGAAAAGGCTTACCTCAGTCAGAGCGGTCAGTTATATAATGAAGCGAATGCCATGGCGCTTGGCCGGGTGTACTGCTTTGGCCCGACCTTCCGGGCTGAAAAATCCAAGACCCGTCGTCACCTGATGGAGTTCTGGATGTTGGAACCTGAAATGGCCTATTGTGATCAGGAAGAAAACATGCAGATTCAAGAGCAGCTTGTATCCTATGTAGTTCAGCGCGTGCTGACAAGGCGGGCGACCGAGCTGAAGATTTTGGAGCGTGACACCTCTAAGCTTGAGAAGATTGTCGCACCGTTCCCAAGGATGAGTTACGATGATGCGATTGAGTACCTGAAGAGCAAAGGCGTGGACACCTATTGGGGCAATGACCTGGGTGCCACTGATGAGACGATGCTTGGCGAAATCCATGAAAAACCGGTGTTTATCACGAACTACCCGGCAGCAGTCAAGGCTTTCTATATGAAACCGGATCCGAAGCGGCCGGAAGTTGTACTGTGCTCGGACTTGATCGCTCCGGAAGGCTATGGCGAGATAATCGGCAGCAGCCAAAGGATTGACGATCCGCAATTGATGTTCCAGCGTATCAAGGAGCACAATCTGCCTGAAGACACCTATAAATGGTACATTGATTTGAGTAGATACGGTTCTGTGCCTCACTCCGGATTTGGTATCGGCCTTGAGCGCACCATTTCATGGATCTGCGGCCTGGATCATTTGCGGGAAGCTATTCCGTACCCGAGGATGCTGAACAGGATTTATCCTTGATAGAGAACACAAGGGGAACAGATTAACACAGGGGGACGGTTCTTCTGTGCTGACACAGAAGAACCGTCCCCCTGTGTCTCCTGCTTTGGGACTAGCTTCAATGCCGATTGCTTTGCAGAAGGCAAATGCCCACTTAATGAAGTTGTAGGATATGGATGTTATGATATTGCCATCTCTGATAAAGCCATCCGAAACCGGATTTGCCAAATTATCATCCCAGCCAATCATCAACTGCAGGTCATCATGGGAAAAGCCTTCATCCGCCAGTTCTTCCTTATTAACTCCGGCCATAAACCGTTTTCCCTTGAGCATACCTGCCTTCAGCAAGAGAATTGGTGCGATCGAAATGGCACCAATGATCATATCCGGTTTGTCAAATTGCCTGATAAACGCCAGGATATTCTCGTCTATAATTGTCTCCCTGATATCTGCTGAGCCGGTTAGTAATAAGGCGTCGTAATCTTCAATTTGCAGTTCGTCAATTGATTTGCCGGCAATTAATGTTAGGCCCTCTTCGCTTTTGACAGGTGCCAGGTCTTTGGCAAAGACGGTAATCGGCTTTCCTGCCATGGCAAGTATTTCGAGTGCGACACTGAACTCGAAATTGCAGAAAAGATCATAAATCAGAACAGCGACCTTTTTCATGGACTATTAAGGAAATTATATAGCAGGAACCGTGATGCCGACAGGGAAAGAATGATTTGGATACATAAAATCTGGATAGCAGTTAATTTCGGTCGGTGAGGTGTCGGTGATGATGGACGAGCATCTAGCTTTAAAGCAACGCATTATTGATATGGGTGTGTGCCTGATTAGAAGAGGCTTGGTGGTTGGTACGGCTGGCAATATCAGTGCACGGCTGCCCGGTATGGATTATTTATATGTTACTCCCAGCGGGATGCCTTATGAAGAACTCGTGCCCGATGACATTGTAGGGATTGATTATGAGGGAAATGTTGTTGAGGGGCGACGCCGACCGACGATCGAATATGTGATGCATGCCAGTATCTTGCGGGCGCGGCCGGACGTAAATGCCGTAGTGCACACGCATTCACTGTATGCCACTGCGGTGGCGGCGGCGCGCAAACCGATCCCGGCTATTTTAGAGTCAGTGATCATTGTGAATGGATACAAGATTGAGGTGGCCGAATTTGCCCCGGCCGGGTCGCGAAAGTTGGCAGAGAATGCAGTGCGGACATTGGGCGATGGGAAAGCGGTATTGCTGGCCAATCACGGGGTGATTGGAGTTGGGGCGGATTTGGATGCTGCGTTGGCGGTGTGTGAGACCGTGGAGAATGCGGCCAAGGTTTATTTGATGAGCCAGCTGCTAGGTGGCGCGGTGGTAATTCCGGATGAGGAAGTCGCCGAGCAAATTGAGTTTTTTAGGACTAAGTATGGGCAGAGATAGAGAGGGAGACGCGGCTTTGGAGGGAGACGCGGTATTCGACTATTCCCGTGCCAGGGTTCTTGTCTTGTAGTTCTTTTCTGAGATTTAGGCTGTCTGCATGATGGTGCGTGCAGACAGCATTTATTTTGTGTGCGCTTCGTTGGTGGCTGCGGGTTGATGGAAATGGTTGGGTAAAAATCCAGT
>JBMNNY010000049.1:0-12909 GCA_050942765.1 Bacillota bacterium
AGGACACCGTAATTGTGCGCAAAGAAAAAGGTGCCAGTGCTTTTATTGGATTTGTGGAGCGTTTTCTGGTAACAACTTTTGTCTTTCTTGGGCAGTATGGTGCGGTCGGTTTTGTGTTTGCTGCCAAGTCAATCGGTAAGTTTACGGAAGGTAATGAAAGCGCCATGACTAGGCGCTTCCCTGCCTATTATCTCGTGGGCACACTGGCCAGCCTGGCTGTGGCTGTTGTTTCGGGATTATTCCTTAAGTGGCAATTAACAGGGACAGGCCTTTAAAATATTGTTCTTGAACCTCATAATGGGGTAAGTTATAATTGAACTAAATTTGCGCGGTACGGAACGTTTATTTCAGGAGCGGATGAATGTCTGCGGGACGTTTGCAGGCGTGCGAATCCACTCTTACGGAGGTGTTTTACTCGATCGATGACAAAGAAAAATAAAGAAAAAGTAACCCTAATTCCGCTGGGAGGCATGGGTGAAATCGGCAAAAACCTCATGGTTATCGAATATGGGGGCCATATTTTGCTGGTTGATGCCGGGATGGCCTTTCCGGAGGAAGAAATGCTGGGAATCGATGCCGTAATCCCAGATATCAGCTATTTGCTGGAACGCAAGGATCGGGTACTCGGCATTTTCCTTACACATGGCCATGAAGATCATATTGGAGCACTGCCATATTTGCTAAAGCAAATACCACTTCCGGTATACGGAACGAGGCTCACTAACGGGCTGGTTGAGCTGAAGCTGAATGAACATGGCATCAGTACGGATTGCCTGCGTACGTTCAAGGCTGGCGATTCTGTTACAGTTGGCCCATTTAAAGTTGACCTGATCAATGTGAATCATAGCATCCCTGATACCGTTGGACTGGCGATTCATACTCCGGCCGGAGTAGTCGTGATGACTGCAGACTTTAAATTTGATCATACTCCGATTGGCGGACAAGTCACTAATTTCCATAAGTTTGCCGAGCTTGGAGACCAGGGTGTGCTGGTGCTGCTGTCCGACAGCACTAATGTGGAACGCCGCGGGTACACTCCTTCGGAGCGGATGGTTTTCGAAACATTTGACAATGCTTTCCGGGAGGCGCGCGGACGCGTCATTGTGACAACCTTTGCTTCCAATGTCTACCGCATTCAGCAGATTATTAATGCTTCCGTCAATTTTGGCAGGAAGGTTGCAATTGCCGGGCGCAGTATGTCCAACGTCGTGAACATCTCGCAGAATCTCGGTTATATGCAGATACCAGATGGTGTGTTGATAGATCTTTCGGAAATTGATAACTATCCTCTGGAACGTGTGACATTGATCACGGCGGGCAGTCAGGGCGAGCCGATGTCAGCACTGACTCGCATTGCCAACTCCGACTATCGCAGAGTGAATTTGATCCCCGGAGATACGGTGATTATTTCCGCCACTCCGATTCCCGGTAATGAGAAGCTTGTCGCCCGGACCATCAATCATCTTTTTAAATTAGGTGCTAAAGTGGTCTATGATACGATGACTGGGGTTCATGTTTCCGGACACGCCAGCCAGGAAGAGCTTAAAATGATGCTCAATCTGGTACGGCCGAAATACTTTGTGCCCGTGCATGGCGAATACCGGCATCTGGTGCAGCATGCCCAGCTGGCTGAGGAAATCGGAATTGAGGCCCCCAATATCTTTATTGCCGAAAACGGTGATGTATTGGAGTTTTCAGAAAAAGAAGGACGCCTGGCAGGTAAAGTATCGGCCGGCAGGGTCCTGGTGGACGGGCTGGGTGTCGGCGATGTCGGCAATATTGTGCTGCGTGATCGTAAGCAGTTGTCTCAGGACGGTATTCTGATTGTGGTGACGACCATCAACCGCGAAAGCGGGCAGGTTATGGCAGGACCCGACGTGGTCACCAGGGGCTTTGTCTATGTTCGCGAATCCGAGGAACTGATTGAAGAGGCGCGCATCAAAGTAAAGGCAGTGCTTGAGAAATGTCTGGCAAACGGACAAGCTGACTGGACTTCCATTAAATCACAAGTACGCGAATTTCTAAGTCGTTACCTTTACGAAAAAACCAAGCGCCGCCCGATGATTCTTCCGATCGTAATGGAGATTTAATCAAGGCAGCCCACCCGTATATCCTGTATTATGTGGCCATGAATCGGGGAAAATATCTACAGGCTTGAGAAAAGGGGTGGGCCTTTGGAAGCCTGTACCGCGTACATGTTTACATGCCCCCGATGCGGACTGGACACACCGCATGCGTTGATCGACCGGAAGCACGATGTGGTCGGCATTGTTTGCGGACATTGCCGGATGCCATCAATCGTGAGGTATGATGTGTTTAAGTGTCATCAAAACCGCTGGGAGGATGAGCTGCGGGATATCCTGAATAGCCTTGATAACAGAGGCGAAGACGACTAAAAGCGTCGCACGCGGGCGATGCCAGAGTTTGATTTTCAAAATCACTTTCAACATCTCAATCACACGGCGCAAGCCGTGTTTTTTTATTGTGTAAAAGGGAAAAAATAACAAAAATTGAATTACTTAGTATATAATTTTCGAAGGGAGCGATGCCGATGGATGAAAAGCGCTACTGGCTGGCTTGGAATATGGTTGGAGGAGTCGGGCCTAAGCGATTTTCGATGCTGCTGGCTCATTTTGGCGGGGCTGAAGCAGCCTGGCATGCATCACCGGATCAGCTGCGTATAATTCCTGGCTTTTCCGATGTCATAATCAAGAATCGCATTAAGATTACTGAGCAGGATATTGATCAGCTTATCAAGCAAACGACGGAGGCTAGGGCGGTTGTTATTACACTTGCGGACCAGGATTATCCGCCGCTGCTAAGGCATATTTATGATGCGCCGCCGGTACTGTATGTAAGAGGTAAACCCGATTTTGGCAGGCCATCCATTGCTGTTGTGGGAACAAGGACTCCCACGCCACTGGGCAGGAACATTGCCCGACGGATCAGTGCTGAACTGGCCGCGCATGGCATTACCGTTGTCAGCGGACTGGCGCGTGGTGTAGATACAGCGGCGCATCAAGGTGCACTTAGTTGCCAAGGTCAAACCATTGCAGTGCTTGGATCCGGCATTGACATTGTTTATCCTTCCGAAAATTATGCTCTAGCCCAAAAGATTGGCGAGCATGGCGCAAATGTGACGGAGTTTCCTCCCGGGATGGCACCATATGCTGGCAATTTTCCAGCCCGAAACAGGATCATCAGCGGTTTGTCACTGGGAGTTTTGGTAGTGGAAGCCGGTCTTGACAGCGGGTCGCTCATTACTGCAGAGTATGCTTTGGAGCAAGGACGTGATGTTTTCGCAATTCCTGGCGCCCCCGGGAACAACTTAAGCAAAGGGCCAAATATGTTGATTAAGCAAGGGGCAAAACTAGTGGAAGAAGTCAGTGATATTTTAGAAGAACTCCTCTTACCGGATTGCTATTTGAGCAAAACGGCGGACACAGCATCAGCATCGACTGAGAAAAATGGACGATCATTGGAAAAGCGGATCAGTGATTTATTGACTGTCCGACCGGTGCATATTAATGAAATAGCGCGCATGACCGGTCTGGATATTGCCAGAATCTCCGCTGTGCTACTGGACATGGAGATGAACGGCCTGATTCTCAGAATGCAGGGAGATTTGATCGTCAAGGCATAGCATAGCGGTGGGTAGTTTTCGTTTTTTTCGTTAATGTGGAATAAAGCAGCCGGTCGCCGAAAGAATGGAAAGGAATAGCGCGCCGGATGTCGAAAGCGATTTTAGCTACACTACTGGAGGTGGCAGTGAGTGACAAATTCGCTGGTGATTGTGGAATCCCCGGCCAAAGCCAAAACAATCGGTAAGTATCTGGGACGCAGTTATGTGGTAAAGGCTACGATGGGACATTTTCGGGACTTGCCGCGTAGCCAGTTTGGGGTCGACATTGATAAGGGATTTCAACCTAAGTATATTACGATTCGGGGCCGTGGCGCGGCACTCAAGGAGCTAAAAGACGCGGTCAAAAAGGCAGATCGGGTTTATCTGGCAACTGACCCGGATCGGGAAGGGGAAGCCATTTCGTGGCATCTTGCAGAAGCGCTCGGGATCGAACCGCAAAATACCAAGCGCGTCGAATTTCACGAAATCACCAAGCCAGCCGTAACGGACGCGATCAAAAAACCGCGTCATATCAATATGAATTTGGTTAATGCTCAGCAGGCCAGAAGAATACTAGACCGCATTGTCGGCTATAAACTCAGCCCACTACTATGGAGTAAGATCCGCAGTGGACTGAGCGCTGGCCGTGTGCAGTCAGTGGCTGTCAAGCTAATCGTCGACCGCGAGGACGAGATTAACGCTTTTGTAGCCGAGGAATACTGGACAATCCATGCCGATCTGGCAACCGGGCGCGGAGAATCTTTCCGGGCAATTTTGCATACGGTTGACGGAAAAAAACCAGATTTAAGCGACAGTGCCAAGGCCAACAAGCTTGCTGAAAGAGCCCGGGCTGCGTCCTACCAGGTTCGGGAGGTGCGGTCGAAGGATAAAAAGAGAAATCCGGCACCGCCATTCACTACGAGTAGTTTGCAGCAAGAGGCTTCCCGGCGGCTGGGATTTGCCGCCCGCAAGACGATGATGATTGCCCAGCAATTATATGAAGGTCTGGATTTGGGCGCAGAAGGTACAGTGGGTCTAATCAGTTACATGAGAACTGACTCAACCCGCGTTTCCAGTGAAGCGCAGGCCGAAGCCAGAGAATACGTCAGCAGTAAATATGGTCAAAAGTATCTGCCAGCCCAGGCACCGCAATATAAAAACAAACAGGCGCGGGTTCAGGACGCGCATGAGGCGATCCGACCGACATCTGTGGGAAGGTTGCCGGAAAAAGTCAAGGGATACCTGACCCGGGATCAGCAACGCCTTTACAAGCTGATCTGGGAAAGATTTGTGGCCAGTCAGATGGCTTCTGCGCAGATTAAGGCCATTACAGCCGACATCGATGCTGACGGCCTGCTCTTCCGGGCTACCGGTCAGATCATTGAGTTTCCGGGATTCCTGTCGCTCTATGCTGAAAGTACAGATGACGAAAAGGGAGAAGAGGAAGGCGTTCTGCCTCAGATGCATGACGGCGAAAAGCTGCAGCTACAGAAAATTGAGCCGCAGCAACACTTTACTCAACCGCCGCCGCGGTATACCGAGGCCATGCTCGTGCGAACATTAGAAGAAAAAGGGATTGGCAGGCCTAGTACATATGCGCCGATTATTGAAACAATCACCAAGCGCAACTACGTATTTCTGGAAAGCAAGCGTTTTCGTCCTACCGAGTTGGGCGAATTAGTGGTGCGGATTCTGGAGGAGCATTTTCCGCAGATTATCGGGGTTGAATTTACAGCAGCCATGGAAGAGAAGCTGGACCAGATTGAAGAAGGCAATGCTGATTGGGTGCAGGTCCTCGCAGATTTTTATGGCCCATTTGAGCAAGACTTAAAGGCCGCAGAAAAAGTGCTTGAAAAAGTGGAAGTCAAAGACGAAGAGTCTGATGAAATCTGTGAGCTCTGCGGTCGCCGTATGGTTTATAAACAGGGACGCTTCGGGCGTTTTCTGGCTTGTCCGGGCTATCCGGAATGCAAGAACACTAAGCCTATTCAAAGGCAGACCGGTGTTAAGTGTCCGGATTGCGGCGGGGATATTGTCGAAAGAAGGAGCCGGAAGGGACGCCTGTTTTACGGATGCAGCAAATATCCGGAATGCGAATTTGTCTCCTGGGATGAGCCGGCCGGTGGCAGATGTCCGAACTGTAATCACATCTTGGTATATAAGAAAGTACGCGGTGAGAAGTCGTATATTACCTGTTCTGAAAAAGGCTGTTCCTACCGCAGTAAACTGCCGGCCGCTGAAGCTGAAGAGGCTGGCGTAGGCAATGAACAGGCTTAGAACTGCTGGTGTTGAAAGCACGAGGGAGGAGCAGAATTAATGACATCCGTCTCAGAAACTTCTTTGGCGAATCAATCGGTCCCTTGCATAACGGTAATTGGCGCGGGACTGGCCGGCAGCGAATGTGCCTGGCAGGCTGCTGAAGCGGGGGTGCGCGTCAACCTGTATGAGATGCGTCCGCTGGAGACGACCGGTGCGCATCAGAGTGATTTGCTGGCGGAGTTGGTGTGCAGCAATTCGCTGGGGGCGGATGCATTGCGGAATGCCAATGGTCTTTTAAAAGAAGAACTGCGGCGGCTTAACTCGCTTATCATCAACTGTGCCGATGAAATGCGGGTTCCGGCCGGAGGAGCCCTGGCGGTTGATCGCTGGGGATTTTCGAAATTAGTGACAGAGAAAATAGCTGCGCATCCGATGATCAAGCTCATCAGAGAGCGTGTGGATGTGTTGCCGCCTGCCAGACCGCTGGTGATCGCCTCCGGACCTCTGACAGCAGAGGCTCTATCCCAGGCAATTGCCGCGCTGACCGGATGCGAATATTTGCACTTTTTCGATGCCGCCGCCCCGATTGTGACGCTGGAGTCTCTAAATATGGATAAGCTTTACTGGGCATCGCGCTATGATAAGGGCAGTCCGGACGATTATTTGAATGCACCCATGAATGAGGAGGAATATCATCGTTTTATTAATGAGATTGTCGCTGCCGAGCTTCATGAGGGGCATGCTGCTGATAAAAAAGTACTGTTTGAAGGATGTCTGCCAATTGAGGAACTGGCGCGCCGCGGCGTAGACACACCGCGCTACGGACCGCTTAAGCCGGTTGGTTTGAAGGATCCGCGTACGGGGAAACGCCCATATGCCGTTGTCCAGTTGCGCAGAGATAATGCTGCGGGAACACTGTTCAACTTGGTTGGGTTCCAGACCCGCCTTAAAATCGGCGAACAAAAACGGGTGTTTTCGCTGATTCCCGGACTGGAACATGCGGAGTTTGTGCGCTATGGTGTTATGCATCGCAATACTTTTATTAACTCGCCCGCATTGCTTTTGCCAACCTTGCAGTTCCGCAGGGACCCTGCGCTATTGTTTGCCGGGCAGATCACCGGCTCAGAAGGATATGTGGAAGCGGTTGCCGGTGGCTGGCTGGCCGGAGTAAACGCCGCCCGCATTGCCAAAGGACTGGTGGCGATGGCGCTGCCTGAGGAAACCGCCTTTGGGGCGCTTTTTAAGTATGTCACTTCCGGTGTTGCTGGCGGTGCTACTGGTGGTGCTGCGGTCGATGCTGATGGCGATGCTGCCGGCGAAGGCGATGGCCACAATTTTCAGCCTATGAATGTAAACTATGGATTAATGCCGCCCCTCGGGCAAAAGGTTGACAAAAAGCAGCGCAGCCAGGCTTACGCCGAACGATCCTTGCATAAACTGAACGAGTTCAAGGCGGCGCTTGCGTTGGGGACGGAGATGGAAACGTCGACAGAGACGAGGTGAGGACAGTGTCCAACGCTATTTTGCCAGTTCTGGCAGAGGAATTTCTGAGATATTTGGATGCGCGGGGGATGTCCCGCCACACTTTAATTAATTACCGTATTGATCTGGAATCATTCTGGAAGACCATGCAGGATCTGCAGATCAATGATCTCGGCTCTGTTGATCATTTGGCGATCCGGCGTTATCTGGCAGAGTTGGCCGCTAAGAAATACGCACGCCGCACGGTTTCCAGAAAACTGTCCTCCGTAAGATCACTCTATAAGTTCCTTTGCAAAAATGAGTACTTAGCCGTAAATCCACTGCTAGCCGTGAGCACTCCCAAGCTTGATAAAAAGTTACCCTCATTTTTAATGGCTGATGAAACTGCCCGGCTGATGGAATCTATTGGAACAGGTACACCGCTGGGGTTAAGGGATCGAGCGCTGTTCGAGACCATCTATGCTGGTGGGCTGCGCGTCAGTGAAGCGGTAGGGCTGAACATGGACGGAGTAGATTTGGCGGGAGCATCTCTGCGTGTACTTGGTAAGGGAAACAAAGAACGAATTGTTCCAATCGGCCGCGAAGCAGTCGCGGCTCTACGTCATTATATTGCCCATGGCCGTGGCAAGCTGCTGCAAAAAAGGAGGCCAACGGTGTCCCCATCGTCTGGCGGGCGGGAGCCCCTGTTTTTGAACAGAGACGGAGGCCGGCTGTCAGCGCGTAGTGTGCGCCGATCGCTGGACGGTTACATTCAAAAAATGGCTTTGACTAAAAAAGTTTCTCCCCATACGTTGCGACATTCATTTGCTACGCATATGCTTGATAATGGGGCTGACTTACGTACGGTGCAGGAATTACTGGGCCATGCCAATATTTCCACAACTCAGATCTATACGCATGTTACCCGTGAGCGGCTGAGGAACATTTATGATGCCGCTCACCCACGTGCCCGGGAATAGACAGGGCACGGCGGAACAGGGCGCAATAGGGGTGGTGAACAGGACGGAGGAACCGTGCCTCTGTCCCGCCCGTTTGCTAATACAGGAGGTGAAGGGTTATGGATGATATGATTAGAGGAACAACGATTCTGGCGATCAGAAAAGATGGCCGAACCGCCATTGCCGGTGACGGACAGGTCACGATGGGTGAGACGGTGATGAAACATACTGCCAAAAAAGTGCGCCGTCTTTCAAATGGCCGGGTTCTGGCCGGCTTCGCCGGTTCAGTGGCGGATGCATTTACCTTGTTTGAAAAGTTTGAGAAAAGGCTGGAGGAATACCGCGGTAACCTTTCGAGAGCAGCGGTTGATCTGGCCAAGGAGTGGCGCACTGACCGGGTTCTGCGGCGCCTTGAGGCGCTGCTGATTGTGGCTGATCGTGAGAATCTTTTCATTATATCTGGCACTGGTGAAGTTATTGAACCGGATGATGGCATTGCCGCCGTCGGTTCCGGAGGTTCCTATGCTTTGGCAGCCGCGCGGGCGCTGTCACGGCATTCGAATCTGACTGCCGGAGAAATTGCCCGGGAATCGCTGCTGCTGGCTTCCGAGATTTGCATTTATACCAATTCAAATATCGTTGTGGAAGAACTGGAGTGATCGACTCGTGGACTTAACTCCCAGAAAGATCGTGGAAGAGCTGGATCGTTACATTGTCGGGCAAAAAAACGCTAAAAGGGCGGTGGCGATCGCCATTCGCAATCGTTATCGGCGCCGAATGCTGAAAGAAGAGATGCGGGATGAGGTCACTCCCAAGAATATTCTGATGATCGGTCCAACCGGCGTGGGAAAAACCGAGATCGCCAGGCGTCTGGCGAAACTGACAGATGCGCCATTTATCAAAATTGAGGCGACCAAGTTCACCGAAGTAGGATATGTTGGGCGGGATGTCGACAGCATTATCAGGGATCTGGTCGATACCGGCATTCGCATGGTGCGCAGCGAAAAAATGGCGCAGGTGGAAAGCCGGGCAGCAAGAATTGCTGAGGAGCGGTTGTTGGATTTACTGGTGCCATCCCGGTCAGGCGATAAAGATGCCACTAATCCACTTGGCTTTTTAATTGGGGCGCTCAACCGTTCCGAAGCGGTCAAACAGAATCCGGAGCCGCCAAATCCCGAAACCGATAATGAGCGGCAACGCATGCGCGAGCTGCTGGCTGCCGGAGCGCTGGAAGACCGTATTGTGGAAGTTGAGGTTGAGGAAAGCAACCCTCAGATGTTCGAAGTATTTACCGGCGCGGGCATTGAAGAAATGGGCATTAATGTGCAGGACTTGTTTGGCGGCCTGATGCCCAGACGCCGCAAAAAGCGCAAAGTATCCGTGGCTGAGGCCCGCAAAATTTTGGTGCAGGAAGAAGCCTCGCGCCTGATCGATATGGAAGAAGTAACCCGGGAAGCCATCGCCAAGGTAGAAGACAGTGGGATTGTGTTTCTGGATGAAATCGACAAAATTGCCGGCCGGGAAGGCGGACATGGTCCGGATGTGTCCCGCGAAGGTGTGCAGCGCGATATTCTGCCAATAGTTGAGGGCGCTACCGTGATGACCAAATATGGTCCTGTCAAAACGGACCACATTCTTTTTATTGCAGCCGGTGCTTTCCATATTTCCAAGCCGGGTGATTTGATACCCGAATTACAGGGCCGTTTTCCCATCCGTGTAGAGCTGGAAAGCCTCACCGCTGAGGATTTTGAGAGGATTCTTACCGAACCTGACAATGCTTTGGTGAAGCAGTACATTGCCCTGATGGCGACTGAGGGAGTAACGCTTGAATTCACAGAAGACGCCATTTTGGAAGTAGCGAAAATTGCCTATCAGGTTAACGAAAGTACTGAGAACATAGGTGCCCGCAGACTTTATACCGTAATGGAACAGCTTCTGGAACAGCTGTCCTTCGAAGCGCCTGAAAAGGACGGTTCAAAAATCACAGTTGACGTCCAATTTGTTCACGACCGCCTGGATCCGCTCCTGAAAAAGGATGATCTAAAGAAATACATTTTATGAAATCAGCGTGCATAATTACTACTTTCTCAAAACAGTGGGATATTATTGCGCAATGAGAAGGGATTGGCGAACTTAGTAGCGAAATATGTCAAAATGAAATACAAACTCTGCGGAAGGCATTTAAATAGATCCATAGAGGAGGCGGGTTCCGTTGGGTAACCGGGTATTGGTTGTAGATGATGCTGCCTTTATGCGGATGATGATCAAGGATATTCTTAAACGGGGTGGTTTCGAGGTTGTTGGCGAGGCTGAAGATGGCGCACGCGCTATTGAGAAGTATCGTGAGTTAAGGCCCGATCTCGTAACTATGGATATTACGATGCCTGATATGGATGGAATCACTGCTGTACGTGAAATCAGGAACATCGATGCCAATGCCTGTATAATTATGTGCAGCGCTATGGGGCAGCAGGCTATGGTAATAGACGCCATTCAGGCTGGCGCTAAAGACTTCGTTGTTAAACCGTTCCAGCAGGATCGGGTTTTGGAGGCTGTGCGAAAAGTACTGCGCTAAGCCAGCTTGATATGTGAGTGCCTCTTTGCCAGTCTGCCGCGGGATACCGGCCCTTCCGGTCGAATAACTGTGACTGGATAGGGCCGTATTGTTAATGACAGATTTGGACAGGCAACGTAACTCGGTCGCGGGGGTGATGAAGCATGGAAATGACACAATACTTAAGTGTATTTATGGACGAGGTTCAGGAGCACCTTCATACCCTGAATTCTTCCCTGCTGGCGCTGGAAAACGACCCGACCAACACCGGTCTTTTGGAAACTATCTTCCGGGCGGCACATACGCTGAAAGGCGCCTCAGCAACGATGGGCTTCAACAAGATGTCCAATATTACGCACGCCATGGAGGATCTCCTCACTCGTATTCGTAACGGCGAAATGGCCGTATCATCAGAAATTGTCAATATTCTCTTTGAATGCTTCGACCTGTTGGATGCCCTGGCCCAAGGCATCGCCAGTGGTCATGAGGAAGAAATTGAAACTGCCGGGCTACTAACACAACTGCGCATGCTTGCTTCCGCCGGGAAGAAAGAAGTCACCATCACTGCACGCACTGCCAAGCGCGATATCAAACCTGAGTACAATCGCGATGAAAAAGTACTGATTGAGGAAAGCATCCAGAACGGAAATATCCTCTATCACGTGAATGTAAAGCTGCGCGACGACTGTCTGTTGAAAGGCGCGCGTGCCTTCATGGTTCTGAACGAGCTGGAGAAGCATGGTCAGGTAGTCAGAACCTGGCCGATAGTCAAAGACCTTGAAGACGAGAACTTCGGCAACCGATTTATTGTAGGCGTCTTAAGTGTCGAAAACACTGAATCGGTTAAAAACCCTGTAGTGGGCATCACCGATGTCGAAAGCGTTAATGTGGAACATATTGATCTGGCCAGTTTGCCCATGGTGCAGGGCGAGGAAGGCGCCAAAGAAATTTCCCGGGGAACGGCAGTAATAAGGACCGGAGCGGCTCCCCGCGTTGTAACCAGCCCGACGGTGCGTGTCGAAATCAAAAAACTGGACGATCTAATGAACATCGTTGCGGAGCTGGTTATTCAGCGTTCGCAACTTGAGCAGCTTAGTGAAGAGCTTGATTCAAAGCAGCTAAATGAAGTTTTGGAGCATTTCAGCCGCTTGACTGTAGATCTGCGGGACCGGGTTTTGCGCGCCAGAATGGTGCAAGTTGAAAGCGTCTTTTCCCGTTTTCCGCGTTTGGTACGTGACTTGTCGAAAGAACTCGGCAAGGAAATTAATCTGGAGATCATCGGCGGTGATACCGAACTGGACCGTACCGTTATCGACCACATCGGCGACCCGTTGATGCACTTGATTCGAAATGCCGTTGACCATGGCATCGAATCTCCATCTGACCGTTTGCAGATGGGCAAGCCTCAGGCAGGCCGGCTGACTTTGCGTGCCTATCAGGAAAGCAATACTGTTGTTATTGAAATTGAAGATGACGGGCGTGGATTTAATTACGAAAGGCTGAGACAAAAGGCTGTTGAAGGCGGTTTTGTCTCTGAAGAAGAAAGCCGTCTTTACACTGACGAGGAACTGACCGAACTGGTCTTTATCCCTGGACTGTCGACCGCTCAGGCCGTCACCGATATTTCCGGACGCGGTGTCGGTATGGACGTTGTCAAGAACGTTATCGAAGGTTTGGGCGGTGTTATTTCGATCAAGTCGCAATATGGCGCGGGGACACTGGTCCAGGTCAGACTGCCGCTGACGCTGGCAATCATCCAGACGATGCTGGTACGTGCCGGCAGCGAAACCTATGCCATTCCGACGAGCTACATTGAACAGACCATCAGCATTGGCAGTCGTGAAATTCAGAATTTCCGCGGTCAGGAAGTAGTAAACGTGCGCGGCGACATTTTGCCGCTCCTATGGCTAAGCCGTCTGGTGGAATCGCCTGAGCCGCCGGTGTCAGAATCAAATGAACTGGATGCGATCATTATTAAAATTGGTGAACACCGGGTGTTGTTGGTAGTAGATCAGCTAGTCCGGCAACAAGATATTGTTATCAGGCCTCTCGGA
>JBMNNY010000050.1:0-12626 GCA_050942765.1 Bacillota bacterium
CTGCCACGCCCGCCGCGCCCGCCGCCTTTACTGTACCTGGAGGCAACTGAACGAGGGCGTTGAGGCTCCCCAATAGCACCAGCATCATCAAGGTAACAGCAAAAACAGCTCTTCCAGCCCTCCGGCGCGAATACACACGGCTCCCGTCCAGGCAACCAATTGGGTGAATAGGCTGGATTGGCTTCAATTGGTCTTGATCATGGGCTGGCATTCCGTTTTTCCTCCAGACAAATTTCCTTCAGATAAATTTCTTCCAGATAAATCTCCTTCAGGCAAATTAGAAGCTCTTAACACTGCCGATCACCTTTGCTGTATTAGCGCCGGTGCCGGTTTGAAGCAGGCACAGCTCGTGCTGTTCATTCACAAAAGCCAGGTATTTGCCATCCGGAGACAGGGCACATTCCCGCTCAACTGTCGGAGATAACAGTTGCGGTTTCCATACTGGCGCCACCGCACCGCTCTTCAGATCCGCACGGTAAATAGCGCCCATTAGTTCGAACAGCAAGGCGGACCCATCCTCATGGTACCACAGCGTACCATAGACGTTGGTGGCAGTGGCAATATAGTGACTGCCGTCCCAGGTCCTGACCAGGTCCAGCTTTGGTTTTAGTGTTTCAAAAATGCTTTCCGCAGCCTCTCGATCTTCAAATATGCCGAGCCGAACCCGATACCAGTAGATTCCGTTTACTTCACCGGATACAATAAAGACCGGCCAGCCATCGCTGAAAGGCAGGCACTGATCTGCGAAAAGGCGGGCTTCATTCATAGAAGGAAAAGAGGCTAACTGGATCGAGTAAAAGGCAAACCGCGATAAGACTTTTTGCGTTTGTTGTTTAAGATTGACAGTCGCAATTTGCCAGTTGCCTTTCTCATAAGCCAGGTAAGCCAGTTCATCACGGCCAATCCAAAGCGGCTGTTTGCCTGTGGCGGCCGTGACCAGACTTTGCTTGCCACTGTTTAGTTCCCGGACAAAAAGCGCTGGCTGCTCACCGTACATTTTCCAAAAAGCGATCTGATTATCATCACGTCTGGCAATGGCCGGATCAAAGCCGGAAGTAATGCTGGTGATTTTGCCGGTGCGCTGCTGATATTGATAAATCTCACCGTTATAACTGAAATAAGCCATCTGACCATCGCCATTCCAGGAGATGCGTCCATCCGGTCGGAAAGCGCCGATGAGCGCGGGAGAATGGTAGGTGGATGCCATGGCATAGAGGTTCGTCGCATCATAGGCCAGCGTTGCAGAGGCACCGGGGGCAATCCCCATCATCGACTGCAAATAGGTTCCCGTCGCCGGAGGTCCGGGGCTATAGGCATCCTTGGCAGGATCATATCCAGATGCAACCTCCTGGACTTTGAGTACACCTGCGTCATACCAGACAAAATGGTATTTGTCATTGGCGATGTTATAGTAATAGGCTTTGGCAGGATTATCCCTGACAAAGGCAAATGTCTGAGTGGTAGTTCGGTAATTGTAGTCCGCCAGTCGGGCCGGTTTGGAAGTACCGACTATTTGCCACCAGAGCCCGTCCAATCCTTCGATTAGGAAATGCTCTCCGGATGGCGACCAGGCATAGCGCAGACCGGCAGTAAGCCGCTCCTGTTTGGTGACAGCGCCGGTTTTATCCAGGTACCAGAGCCAGTAGGAGGAGGCATCGCGGGTGAGCATTAAGAACCCGCCGGAGTTGCCGAAGCGTGCCTCTTTCAGAACATGGCCGGTTGGAGGTTCCCATAACAACTTGAGCGTTTCGGGGCGGCCGGTTGACATGGTCCAAGCCTCGATGCTGGCAATGATCATGTTTTTCTGATCGGCTGATGTGCAGCAAATGGAGTTCGCCAGATGGGCCGGTTTCAGAGTGCGGCCATCCGGTGTCAGTGAGAACAGGGATT
The DNA here is from genome assembly GCA_050942765.1 of Bacillota bacterium. GTDB lineage: Bacteria > Bacillota > UBA4882 > UBA4882 > UBA4882 > UBA4882. The sequence goes on from JBMNNY010000050.1 coordinate 1,891, forward strand.
GCGGCGCAGCCACATAGGGTTCTTTATGCGGACCGAAAACCACTGGTCCGCGTAAAGCATAGATTTGCTTGCCATCCCAGCTCCAGACCGGGGCAAAATAGCCATAGTATCCGGTGGCAGCATTGGAAGCGGCAGAAGCGGTGGCGTTAGCCTCATTTTGCTGTTCGGCTCCCACTGCCAGCGGTATCAGCAGAATCAGCATTAATGGGATTAGTATCAGGGCGCGTAGTAGGCGGTTCATGATGAACCCTCCGGACGGTTATTTAAAAATATTCTTAGGAAGCCCGGCGTTAATTGAGTACTCGCTGAGCGTGACCTCAAAAGATACCCCGTGTTTTCCAGCCTGATCAACAGCCCAAAGCGCTGGTCCAGGCGGCAGAGAACTTCTCAATAACAGGACTCCTGTGCCGGTGATCTTTTGGGGCACAGCACATTTATCGCTGTGGTGGTAATAGGTTACGCGCACTTCGGAGCTTTCGGTCGCAGATGTGACAATGGCTCTTGTGATCAACCAGGTTCCTGCCCGCACTATAAAATGCCACTGATACTGATCAGTAGCGGATTTAAGGGGCTGCGCATGCAAAGTATAGAGCAATGAGTTGCCAGCAACTTCAGATTTGACGACGGTGATATGGTATTCCGCAGCGTCCTGAAACTGCAGCGGATCTGGCAGCAAAAATCCTCCCGGCGGTCGAATGGTGATGCCGATAAATTTCAGGGCGACCTTGTCCGGTCGGCGGCAGAAGATTTTGGTGGAAACCGGAATGGCAAGAGAACCGATAGTAAGGCGCATGTCTACATCTGCTGACCATTCTCGCAGGTTTTTTTGAGCTTCCACCATTTTGGAGATAATTTCCTGTGCATCCGGTAGCCCGACGTCGGCGATTTCGCTACCAGATATTCCAGATAATCCGACAACAGGTAGCCCTTGGGATGCCTCGACCAGCGTTGCGTGCGTTCCAGAGGCAGAGGCCATTGCGAACATGACGCCCGCAATCAGCAGTATAATTAATATTCTGGGTCGATATCGAAAGTGCGTCATGGTGGCAGCACCTCTTTGATCCTGATGATTTGGCAGGCGTTTATTATTTCATTCGCTGAATAGTTAGTTTATCCCTGCAAAGGAAGGTTGAGCGATTTTGGGCGAGCGTTGGAAACGGGAAAACTGCCAGGAGCGAGATTTGCGTCTGATCCTGAAAACCGTGGTGCAGAGTTCAACTCCACGGCGGTTGGGTTCGTATCTTCGTTCGGAACTGGGGATATCACGCCGCGGAATCAAGCAGCTGAAAGACTGCAGTGGCTTGACAGTAAATGGAACAACGGTACCGGCTGGCTGCTATGTGGAGGATGGCGATGTTATCGAATTAAGTTTGCCGCCGGACGTGTCTTCTGGGGTTAAGGCAGAGTCGTTCCCGTTGGCGATTGTTTATGAGGATGAGCATCTTCTGGTGGTGGACAAACCGGCCGGCATAGTGACCCATCCGGTAAAAAGTCATCAAAGCGGAACATTGGCTAATGGGGTGGCTGGATATTTCGCTGAGAAGGGTATTTGCTGCGCCAGTCATCCAGTCAATCGTCTGGATAAAGATACTTCGGGGTTGGTCGTTTTCGCCAAAAATCCACTGGCGCATGAATGGATGGCTGCTCAGATTATTTCCGGCGGATTCCAGAAAACTTATCTGGCGCTGGTAGCTGGTGCTGTGGCGTCAAGCGCGGGTTGTATCGACTGGCCGATCGGAGAACAGCCCGAAAAAGGGGCGCGGCGCTATATTGATTTGGCAGCCGGCAAACCGGCAATGACAAGATGGGAATTGGTACAGGCCTATCCTTATCTGGATCCCTATCCGGTAGGGAACAGAGCGGGAGTGGACGCTGGGAATGCGGGAGTAGGCGCTGGTATTGGTGAGGGCACACACGCTAGTCTTGGCGATGGCGTACATGCTGACCTTGGCGATGGTGTACGCACTGATCTTGGCGATGAAGCGCGCGCTGGCATAGGCCAAGGCTATTCTTTATTGAAGGTTCACCCGGAAACCGGCCGAACCCATCAAATACGGGTGCATTTGTCGGCAGCCGGATTTCCGATTGTCGGTGATACCCTGTATGGAATGGCTGGTGGTGCAGGCAGCTCCAGCGCTCCAAAGAGCGCGCCACCGGCGGGACCAGTTAGTGGGGAGGGGGAACCCCTCCTAAAGATGAGGCGGCAAGCTTTGCATGCCGCCCAAATCTGTTTCACAAAACCATTCAGTAACCAAAAACTATGTTTGGAAAGCCCTTTGCCGGATGATTTTGCCGCCGCCCTGCGCATGTGTGAAAGCATGGCCAGAGACACAGAAACGGATCACTATAGCTCCTGACGCTTAAAGATTTGCACGGTCAGAATCAGCAGCACTGCCGCAGAAACGAGGGTGATAATCAAAGCAGGAACAGCCTCGCCAAAAGTGGCAGTTCCGGCCAGCATCTTATCCATAAAAGTTGGCAAAGCACCTGGACTGTATGTGGCCAGTGATTTGTGCAACAATGGCAGAATACTGAGCAAGAAGAAGCCGCCGACTGAGCACGCACCGGATAAGGCCACTGAACGGCTGATGGTGCTGGAAAATAATGTGACGGCAATGATCAGAAGATAATAGACAGCCGCCAGGATAACCGCCTGTGCTGAGACCGCAAACATAGCATCTTTGAAAAGAAAGAAGGTATAGAACAGGCAAATACCATAGGCCAGAATCGTTGTACTTAACACTAACACGGAGGTAGCGATAAACTTTGACAAGATGAATGACCATTTAGGTATCGGCTTAGTGAGCATTAGGATGGCCGTGCCGCGCACTTTTTCATCAGCTACGAGGCCAATGGAAGTGAAAATCACTGCCAGAATACCGATTTGATTGAAATTTTTGAACAGCTGCAGATACGAATCAGCCGCTTTTGGATCTGGCAAATTGATTTCCATGTTCGGTACCAAAGACTTTACTAATGCCGGAGTCATCTTGGCAATCAAAGGGCTTGTTATGGCAAAGAACAGAAAGAGGCACGGGACTACATAGATCTTGTACGTACGCAATATTTCGCGAAATTCCTTTTTCAGAAAAACCGATGCTCCACTCATGATTGGCTCACCAACCCTACAAAAATATCCTCCAGCGAAGGCTCGATTAATTCAAAACGCCTGAGAGCCAATCCCTGTTCGGCGATGAAATGCGGCAGGGACTTTTGGGCCGCCCTGAGGTCAGACGGCTTAATACGCCAGCCTTCCCGGTAGCGTTCAAACTCCAGGCCAGCAAGGCCAGGTGCGCCAGGTGTTGATGCTACGCCAGAGGTAAGGCCAGGGGCTGGGGCTGCTCCGGAACCATAAGCGGTAGCATACAACGCCCCCAAATCGATGTCCGCGCCATTTTCCAGTTCCAAATAGATAAAGTGCGAAGAGTAGGACTGTCGCAAGTCCTGAATGCGCTGCTGCGTTACCAATGCGCCCTTATTAATGATGGCAACAGTATCGCAGACGCGTTCCACGTCGTTCAGAATATGCGTGGAAAAAAAGATAGTGGTCGTACCAGCCAATTTGCTGATGGTATCCAACACTTCTTTACGACCTAAGGGATCAAGTGCCGAGGTCGGTTCGTCCATAAAAACGAGTTCGGGCTCATTGATTAAGGCCTGCGCCAGACCAAGACGCTGCTTCATGCCGCGTGAGAAGCTGCCGATACGCTTCTTAACGCCTTTTAGTCCTGTTAATTCCAAGGTTTCAGCTACTCTGGACTTCAGCCTTTTTCCGGAAAGGCCAAAGATGCTGCCAGACATAGATAAAAACTCATGAGGACGCATCCAGTCATAAAAACCCGGCACATCAGGTAAAAATCCAATCTTGCCCAGATAGCTGCGGTTATTGTTGCGAATGGATTCTCCCAGCACCAGGGCATCGCCTGCGGTTGGATTGGCCAGACCAGTAAGCATGCGCAGGGTGGTGGTCTTACCAGCTCCGTTAGGACCCAGAAAACCGAAAACCGATCCCTTAGGTACATACAGATTTAGATTATTGACCGCCAGATAATCGCCAAACCTTTTTTGCAGATTATGTGTTTCAATTGCTGCTATTGTGGTAGTTTTCGTCGTCATCTTCGTCAATACGTTCCTTTCTTCCAAAGGCAAAGTAAACGAGTGCTCCTACGATGCCGAAAAACGCGCAGAGGATAATCCAGGGCCATTTGACGCCGCCCTTAATTTCGGCGGGTTTCCTTCTGACGATGCTGATAATTCCCGCGACTGCCAGAATCAACTGTAAGAGAAACAGCGGTAGTAGCAGCGGCCAATATTCGAGCAAAATTTCAACGTCCATTTTGTTAACCCCCTCGGATAGTTTGATATATAACTCATTTTACAGGGTGCCCAATGTACCTCTATTCCTTAATCAGGTGATACATTCGGATCATTTCCTGTTGCGTCATGATTTTGGGCACGGGATAAAGCGGATGGGCTTCGCTCAATGCGCGTTCAGCCATGATCGGGATATCCTGCTCCTGAATGCCTTTGATTTTCTCGGGAATATCCATTTTGCGGTTCATTTCCCGCAAAGCAGTAATAAAGCGGGCCGCCTTTTGTGCTGGCGTGTCGCTCGGCGAGCTGATACCGGCCAAATCTGCCAGCTCAGCAAGTGGCCTATGGGCAGACGCTCCAAAATACTCCAATATGTAAGGCAGGATCACGGCGTTGGCCAGGCCATGCGGCACGCCATAGAATCCTCCCAGCGTATGGGCGATCGCGTGGGTATAGCCAACATAAGCTCTTGTAAAAGCAGCGCCAGCCAGAAAAGCGGCCTTCTGCATTTTGACGCGCGCATCCAAGTTGGTTCCATCGGTATATGCAGTATAGAGGTTTTCAAAGATTAGCGGGACAGCTTCCCGGGCATAGCGCCAGGTCTTGGCAGTATTGCCTCTGCCAATATAAGCTTCGACAGCATGTGTCAGGGCATCCATACCGGTGGTGGCCGTGATATGGGGCGGCAGATTTACCGTAAGCAGCGGATCCAGAACCGCATAGTGCGGAATCAGAGAAACGTCATTGAGGGCATATTTCTCATGGGTTCTACTGTTCGTAACAACCGCTGCCAGGGTCGTCTCGCTGCCGGTACCGGCTGTGGTCGGGATAGCCACCAGCGGGGGGATCTTCGCGAGTACTTTCAGCAAACCCTTCATCTGCGGAATGCTTTTGCGGGGGCGCGCAACTCTGGCGGCGACGCCTTTGGCGCAATCGATCGGAGAACCGCCGCCGAAGGCGATAATCCCGTTGCATTGGTTGGCCTGATACATCGCCAGGGCTTCTTCAATATTATCGATAGTGGGATTGGGAACAGTCCTGTCATAGACGGCATAGCGGACGCCTGCGGCGGTGAGGCCCTCCAGGAGACTATTCATCAGACCTAAGGCAGCCAAACCATGATCAGTGACGATTAGGACGTTACTAATGCCCTTGTTCTTGATGAAGGCCGGCAGTTTGCCCAGGCTGCCTGGCCCTTCCAACAGCTCAGGTTGGCGCCAGGGCAGAAAATGAGATGCGATCCAGAGTGTGACTTGAAAGGCGCGGCAATAGAGTTTGGCTATGCTGTAACGAAGTCTCGATGTGCGGTTCTGAAGTTTGGACATGTGCGACTGACATTGAGGTTGAGTCATATGCTTCCCTCCGCAATCTTTCTCCGCATTTTTGCAACTTAGCAATCTTTCTCTGCGGTTTCGCAATCTTACTTCGCGACTTCGCAATTATTCTCCAGAATTTAATTTCGAAACCTTCCGCCACCCCATTGCGTTGCATCCTCGCACTCAGTTAGCGACTTGCTCCTGCTCCGGCGCTTCCGGTGCCTCCGGCATCTCCGGTATCTCCGGCACTGGTGTTGGCGCTGGCTCCTTGAAGAAGCAGCTGTTGCCGATAAATTCCCGCAAAATGGAGTTCCGCGGAACTTCACTTTCATCCAGCTGGACGAAGTATTGCAGCATTTTGAGGATACGCTTGGCCTCAATATGCGCAGGGTCGTCAGGACGTACCTGTTTCAGAAGCGGTTCGACATAAGATTTGAGAATAGCCAACTCATAGACGAGCGCCGAATTGAACATCACGTCTGCCTCTTCCTGGAAGGGAAAGATATGGCGCTCCTCGCCGCGGCGCACTGACGGCCAAATCGTGATCGTGTTGGTGGCGGAATAGCCGCGTGTCCTGTGATCACGCACAATTCTGCGGATTAGGCGATTATCGGTTGTTGGGACACGGTTGTGGGCATCCATATTTAACTGCGTCAAAGCACTGACATAGACTTTGTATTTTTCTTCCTTAGGAACAGAAGGGGTCAGCCGTTCGTTCAGACCATGAATGCCTTCAATCAATATGGGCTGATCCTGAGTAATCTGCAGAATGTGGTCGGATTTTTCGCGAGTGCCTTTGATGAAGCTATAGCGCGGCAACTGTACCGGTCTGCCAGCAATCAAGGCACGGAGGTGTTCGTTGAACAAGTCCAGATCAATCGCCTCGAGGCATTCGAAATCCGGCTTACCATCAGCACCTATGGGGGTGTGCGCCCGATCAACGAAATAATCATCTACCGAAATGGAAACCGGACGCAGACCATTGACGCGCAGTTGCACCATTAACCGCTGGGCAAATGTAGTTTTGCCAGAGGAGGAAGGCCCGGCAATCAGAATCAGGCGGATGCGATTCTTTTCGGCAGTGATGCTGTCAGCGATAGCAGCAATTTTCTTCTCGTGCAGCGCCTCAGAAATACGGATGATTTCATGGCCTTTGCCGGAGGCAATTTTTTCGTTCAGGGAAGCCAGATAATCTACTTCTAGAATGCGGCCCCAACGCTCAGACTCACCAAATACCTTAGCTAGACGCGGAGAAGGTACAAAAGGCTGGATGGCAGCTGGAGATTCAGGACGCGGGAAGCGCAGGATAAAGCCAGTGTTGTAAGGGCGTAGTTCAAATAATCTCAGATAACCTGTTGATGGCACCATATAACCGTAGAAGTAATCATGAAGCCATCCGCAACGGTACACTTTGACAGTGTCGCTCTTTTTATATGCCAGCAATCTGGCTTTATCAGGCTGCTGGTCGGCCTCAAACAAGGCGATGGCCTCTTTGACCGGCATCGTCACCCGGATAATCGGATCATTGTCAGCGATAATCCGGCGCATGCGATTCTCAATCAGCTCAATACAGTCGGCGTCGGCGTATTGGCCGTTCGCGAGAATGATCTCGCCAAAAATACCTTTGGATAATGAGTGCTCGATCAAAACATGGCAACCCGGATAAATCTCGCGGGCGGCCCGGATTAACACAAGACTAAGACTGCGCCAGTAAATACGGACCCCGAGTTCGCTGGTCAGATCGACCGGGATGATTTCCGAATTGGTAAAGACCTGGTAATTAAGCTCGCGCAAAGTATTATTGACCAGTGCGGCGACGATGGGGACGCTCTGGCGCGACATTTCGGTTGTCAGGAGATCGCATACTTTTATCCCTGCAGGGACTTCTTTGCCAAGACCATTTGGAAAAGTGACTGTGATCTTCATCGGAGATGAAATGGCCAATGTACTCGTCCTTTCGTGCAGATATTTGGAATTAGATATTCGGAATGGATCAAAGATCCATATGAGATTCATGAGAGTTCGTGAGAGGTTGGTTATTAATCATTCATAAATATAATATATTCGAGAAAATCCATTGATGTCCTGTCAAAGACCAGATGTTGGAAAGCTGCGGCTGATCGAGTCAAGTGCGGGTTGCGCGGATGTCATCGCGCAGCAGGAAAAACGCCGCCTATGCCGAAAGCTGAAGTTGTCACTTTTTCGAGAAGGTAACCTTTCAAATATGATTTACATTACAACTAGTGCGGAGGTTAACAGCTATGAAAAGAGTTCATGTCTGGCTTAAGGGACTGTTTTATCTTGGATTGCTACCATGGCTGATGACCAGGCTTTCCCAGCGTTGGGACCCCATGTTGCCGCAACTCCCCAATTGGCTGACCATAGTCCCCGGAGTGCTCATTGCCATTCTCGGTGCCTATGTTGCTTTGCGTGGATACCTGGTTTTGGCTGCTCTGGGTAAGGAATGGCCATTCGGCCCCACGCTTTATCTGATTGATAAATACATCTACCGTTTTGTGCGCCACCCGATCTATTGGGGTTATGTGGTTTTTTGGCTCGGCATTGGTCTTTGGAGAAACTCGATGGCGCTGGTGCTGGAAGCGCTCGCTTTGGGACTGATATTTCTGGTCTGGATATTACTGGTCGAGGATCCGAGCCTAAAACGCAGATTTGGCACACGTTTTCTGGAGTTCCGCCGCAATTCGCCATTGATCTTACCTTATTGGAAAGAGCTTTATTATGATGTGGTCGATTATAACTGGATTCTTTTGCTGACGGCAACCTTAGCCCGGAAACTTTTCCCGTTTTTGTGGAAAGTCAAGGCGGAGGGGCTGGAACATGTACCGCAAGAAGGCGGTTTCATTCTTGTCAGTAATCATGTCAATTACGTTGATGGACATTTGATGGGCATGTTTCTGAATCGGCCGATACGCTACATGGCCACGGATGAGTTATTCCGCAAACCGATTAGCAGGATACTGTTTACGATGTGGGGTGCATTCCCCAAGCGGCGATGGAGCAGAGACATTTCAGCTTTACGCAAACTACGCAAATGGGTGTCTGAAGGCCAGCCTGTTTGCATTTTCCCGGAAGGTCAGCGCAATTGGGACGGAGGTCCCGTGGCTGTTGGCGATGAAGTATATCGGTTTTTATACTCATGTCAGGCTCCGATCATGTGCGTTTCGCTGCTGGGAGCGCATGAGGCTTTTCCGCGCTGGGCGAAACTGCCCTCTTTCACGCAACTGACAGTGAAGTTTTTCCCGATGATTCAGCCCGGGGAATATAATAATGCGGCATCTCTGCGCAAGGCAATTGAGGCGCGCATTTTTGACTTTGTCAATCAGCCGCCGAGCGAAAGACGGATTTTGAACTCTCACAGCGGGATTACTGTTGTAACTTGGGGATGTCTGAAGTGCGGCGGAGTGCGCACGATGGAAGAAACGGAAACTGGCGTGAAATGCAAAAAATGCGGTGCTTCTTGGAGAGTCAATTCCAAGCTTGAGTTAATTGATGATCAGAATGGCCGAGTGCTGCTCGAAAGAGAGTATCACAGCCTGCTGAAGAAGCGGCTGGCAGCCGGGACGCTGCAGGGCGGGTATGCCACCAGTGCGTCCGCGTTTGCGTACCGCATCGAGTCAACAGATAATCTGATCAAGTTAAGTCAGGGAACATTAACGATTGATGAAAACGTCATTGCATTTTCCGGCGGTGAAATCGAAATCAGCATGAGGGTTAAGGATATCAAATTTGCCTATCTCAATCTGGCAAACCACCTTGTTGTCAATGACGGAAATGGCGCTTACCAATTTGCCTTGACCGATGATTCTCCTGTAAGGTGGGAAGATTACGTTACGGCCATTCGTGGGTTAGGCCGCCAGACGAACGAGGATGATCAGGACGCAGATCATATTGCCGATCATACCGCCCCAGCTAATTTGGACGTAGTTGGCGGGAATCATGCCGTCGGGAGTGAAGCCGCGGCTACGTATGATCATATGGATTAATATATGAATTAATGTAGGAAATGGGCGAAGTGGCGAAGTAAGGGAGAGGAATCTAGTTTATGAGAAATATCCGCATTATTGCCTCAGATATCGGTGGAACGCTTGGTGGGCGCAAGAGCGTTTTGACTGCGCGTACGGCTGATACAGTGCAACGGATTCTTGGCGCCGGGGTGCCATTCGTTATGGTGAGTGGGTTTAACCTCAAAGTGGTATCGCGTATCAAGGAACAGATCAGTGCGCATGATGAACCGGGCTTGTGGTCGATTGTGCAGAATGGTTCTCTGATTCTTAAGGGTGACCACATTGTTGAACGCAATTATCTTGATTTAGAGGTTGCCCGGGAGGTTGTGCGTTTTTACTGCAGTAAAGGATTAAATCCAATTGCTTTTGGCAGCCCGGAAATGGACTGCCGGCAGTTTACGCAGGCGGTGGGGCGCGATACTTCATTCGCGGAAGGGTATGGCTGTGAGATTGTGAGTGATTTGACAGCGCAATTGCAGTCAGATCCGATTCAGATCTCAGTTTATGATGACAATGACCTTATCTTTGGAATACGCGATGAGGCGGAGCGCCTGTTTGGTGGCGGCCGTTGCAATGTAGTCTTATCGGTGGGTGCAGAGAAGTCGTGGCTGGAAATAATAAATGCCAGGTCCAACAAACTAACTGCACTGAAGACTATTCTGGGGCAAATCGGAGCCAACCTGGAAGATGTGATGTATTTCGGAGATAATCTGAACGATGTTGAGCTTCTGAAGAATGTTGGCTATCCTGTGGTCATGGATAACGGGCTGCCGGAAGTGAAAAAGCTGGCCCGGCGCATCGCTGCTGATTGTGATGCTGACGGGGTTGCGGAAGTATTGCAAGAGTACCTGGCGCTGGTTGTGGGCGAGAGGGAGGCAGCTCAATGAAGTTGTCGGTTGTCCGCCACGGTGAGACGGATTGGAATATTGAACACCGTATAATGGGTCATTTAGATATTGGCCTGAATGCGAACGGCATGGCTCAGGCGGCGGCAGTCGCGGCCAGGTTGGCCGGAGAGCATTATGATGTGATTGTCAGCTCAGATTTGCAGCGGGCAGTCGTCACAGCGCGGGCGATCGCG
>JBMNNY010000051.1:0-12620 GCA_050942765.1 Bacillota bacterium
CTTCTGATCTGACCTATTCTTCTGATCTGACCTATTCTGATTTAGCCCGGGTTCGTTTGCTCAGCGCAAATACCTCCCGCTCAGCCAGGCGAGACCGATCTTTCTCAGCATCTCGGCCACCCAGGAGCGCCCTCTGTCCCACAGCAGCACCAGACTAAGCATACTGACCAGAAAGCCCGGCATCATAATCAAAAAAGGCGCCGCCATAAAAAGAGCGCCTTCAATCACCGGTATCTCCGGTATCTGTCTGTTTTTAACTGCTGCGCGCAATGTCTTCAGTGTCTCGCGACCATGCCGGAATGCCATGCGGATCCCGAACGCTATTTTGAACACAATAATGATCGCGGTATTCCAAAACCCCAAGAATCTTGCGATTGTGCCAGTCAGCCATATTTCAGCAAACAGAACCAGCGTCAGCAGAAGCACTAAAATAGTCTTCAATTAGAACACCCTGATTCAGTATTCCCAAAATCAGGGCGCCAGCAGTCATAAACTTTCCTGTAATGCGCATATCTCCCGCCAAACGGTCCGGACTAATGCTTCATAATTGCCATGATTGCCCTGACTCTGACTGCCGGTGTTTTCGTCTTCAATCGCAGCAGCCGTCAGAGACGAAGCGGCATCGGAAGTTTGAAGCGCCTGCAATTGCAGTTGGGTCTGCGGATCGATCGGTTTGCCAAAGACGATCGTCGGTCTGGCGCGCCGCCCTTTAAATGCAAACATGCGATCGGAGTTCATAATGGCGACCGGAACAATAGGCACACGCCCCCGGATTGCAATCATCGCTGCACCGTTTTTTAATACTAATTTCTTTCCCGGCCGGATTCTGGTTCCGGGAATGTATACAACCACTTTCTTGCCTTTTTTGACCAGACCCAATGCTTTATTAATGGCACTGCGATCCGATTTGCCGCGGCGCACCGCAAAAGCACCCGCCCATGAAAGAATTTTGCCTATAAGCGGCCGTCGGAATAATTCCGATTTCGCCATAAAATAGGCCTTCTGTTCTATGGCAGCCCAAAGCAACGGTCCATCCCAAAAGCTGATGTGATTGCAGGCTACAACACATGCCCCGGCAGGCAAGTTTTCTATGCCAACTATACGCCAGGCAAACAAGGCAAAAAAAGCCTGCAACACCTTTTTACAGAAGCGATACATTTGCACCAACCTTCACATTTCAATTACATTCCATAGAGCGTCGCAATGGACTTCATAATTTGTCCGCCAATCTCATCATAAATGAGACGATGCTTTGCTTCTCGATTTTCAAAGCCTGTCAGGGCTTTCCCAATCCGAATGATGACTTTATCACGCACCTTCTTGAAAGTGCTCCTGGTATTTACCAAAGCCACCGGTATGAGTGGGGCGCCGGTTTTCACTGCCAGCATCGCCGCACCTGGCTGCGGTGGCAGAAATTCATTATCGATATTACGATTGCGGGTTCCTTCCACAAATACGCCCACCAGACGACCCTTATTAAGATGATTTGCTGCTTCACGGATGGCCTCCCGATCAGCTTCGCCACGCCGAACCTTAAAAGCACCCACCATACTTAAGGCTTTGGCGGCAATCGGGTTTACAAAAAGTTCCTTTTTGGCCATGAAAAAAATCTGCCGTGGCACAATAGTACCAAGAATTACCGGATCCCAATTACTCACATGATTGGCAACCACAATCCCTGGACCTTCCCAGGGGATGTTCTCCAGTCCTTCAATATGAAAACCATTAAACAAGCCGACGGTCACCCAACAAAAGCCTTTAACTGCGGCGTAGAGGGGCATCATGCTCAAACAACCTCCTGAATCGAATGTCGGCAATGTCCTAGTTATAAGCAGCTTAAGCTCCACTGCTAATGAGTATCCTATAATACTAATCTTACCTCAACTTGGACAGGCTGTACAGATTGCAAAAAACAGGAATTACATATATTATTCCGGGGCATCCTAACTAATACCTGCAGCTAAAATCATCGTGCTGTGAAGGAGGCGCACCTTTTGGTAAATAGACGTTTGTTACTAATGCTTGCAGCCCTCACATTGATTACGGCCATGTCTTACGGCATTCCGGAGATCGTTAAACTGGTGAACCCGCAAGCGACCCCTGATTCACCATCTGATATCGGCCACCCGGGGCAGTTACCGCAACCGGACTCATTGCTTAACAACCTCAGCCAGTCCCCGGGCTCGGAAACAGATAGTCTTTTCAGCGAAATACCTGCTCAGTCAGACGTTTCCGAATCCGACGAAAACATTTCGGATCCGGCAATTTTCATTTGTGAAGAAGCCCGCGAGCTATTCCTGGCCAGTCCGCTCATGGAAGGCGATGATATTCGCGAGTATCAAGAAGCATTGGCACGTCTGGGATATAACCCCGGCATAGCGGACGGTATTTATGATCAGGAAATGTCTGCGGCGGTAGAGGCCTTCCAGAAAGAGCAGAACCTTCTTCCGACCGGGCGATTGGATATTCCCACGCAGTCCGCTTTGGTCAGAGTCTATGAGGAAAAAGCCATCCCTAGACCACAACAGAATGAAAATCCGACTCAGAAGCAAGGTCAAGCCCGCATTCTAATAAATCTCTATACCCATCAGCTCACCTTGCTGATCGACGGTAAGCCTTTCAAAACCTATCCGGTGGCGGTCGGCAAAAAACAGACACGCTCACCGCTTGGCGAATGGAAAATTGTTAATAAAGGAATTTGGGGCAACGGTTTTGGAACAAGGTGGATGGGATTGAATATCCCGTGGGGCACATACGGAATCCATGGCACCAATAAGCCTTGGAGCATTGGTACAGCTGCCTCACATGGTTGTTTCCGCATGTATAACAGGGATGTTGAAGAGGTCTACCGCTATGTCTCTGTAGGCACTCCGGTCGATGTCGTAGGCGATCATTATCTTTTCTATGCCAAACTGCCCGGCACATATAAAAAAGGGAGCCGCAGTCAGGGTGTGGTAACCATTCAGCTGCGCCTTAAACAGCTTGGATATCTAAATTCGCGGGCGGACGGCATCTTTGGATCAGAAACAGAAAATGCAGTCAAAACCTTTCAGCGTTTGCACGGACTGCCCGAAAGCGGTATCGTGGATGAGCAAACTAAAAACGCCTTAGCTCTCTAGACCAGAGGTAAGCGGAATTTGTAGCGGTTCAGCTGTAGGGGTTAAATAGTGAAAGGAGCATCCTGATGGCATCTTTAAAAGAACTCTCCCAAAAGCCGGAGCAATTTACTCCGGGACATCGCGCTTGTTCCGGATGCGGTTTCCCGATTCTGATGCGTCTGGTGATGCGGGCTTCCGATGATCCGGTCGTCGTCTGCGCAGCCACAGGGTGTCTGGAAGTTACCTCCACAATTTATCCCTACACTTCCTGGAAAACGCCTTTCATCCACAGTGCTTTTGAGAATGCAGCCGCCACTTTGAGCGGTGTGGAAGCCGCTTACCGTTCCCTAACCCGTCAGGGCCGCCTGCAGCGCAAAATCAACTTCATTGCCTTTGGTGGAGACGGCGGAACCTATGATATCGGGCTGCAATCGCTTTCCGGTGCCATGGAACGCGGCCATCGCCTGCTGTACATCTGCTATGACAACGGGGCCTATGCCAATACTGGCATTCAGCGCTCCAGTGCCACGCCAAAAGGCGCTAATACTACGACCACCCCGACAGGAAAAGTATCCACCGGTAAAATGCAGCCGCGCAAAGATTTAACCATGATCATGGCCGCCCATCACATTCCGTACGCAGCCCAGGCGGCCATATCGCACTGGAACGACCTGGTCAGCAAAGTTCGCAAAGCCTTGTCCTATGATGGCCCAACTTTTATCAATGCCATGGCACCCTGCCGGCTGAGCTGGGGAATCGACCCCGAAGACACAGTGGCGCTCACCAAATTAGCTGTTGAAACATGCTTCTGGCCGCTTTATGAAGTGGAAAACGGCCAAACCAAGATCAATTACCAGCCAAAGGAGAAGAAGGATCTGGTGGACTGGCTCAAGGGCCAGACACGCTTTCGTCATCTTTTTACACCCGAAAATGAAGGAATCATCGAGCAGATGCAGCGCGAAACCGATGCACGCTGGCAGGAACTGCTTCATTTGGCATCGTTGTCGTCTGCGGCGTCTGCACCTGCGCCAGCGCCAGCGTCTGCGCCTGCGTCCGGACCAGCGCCAGTGCCCGCCGGGCCAGCGCCAACGTCTGCGCCCTGATCTACGCCCGCCACGCCTGCGCTTACCCCGCCCTGATTATTGCCTGTCAAGGCGGCAGACTGTTTCAGCGTGACCCCGAGATCCGCCAGAGTTTGATCCAGTAATGCTCTGCACCCTGGTGGTATTAGCAAATCAGTTTCATTAAGTCTCTCAATGCCGCTGTTGGCAAAACGGGGCGCATAATAGATGGCTTGTGCCAGTTCAGCCTCTTCACAACGGAGCAGCATGCCCGGAATCAGAGCTGCTTTTCCAAAGCCTGCCGCCCAATCTTTGATTGTAAATTGGACATTGCTGGGCAGCCCTGGTCCGCAGCGTACGGCCAGATCGATCAGATCCTGTATTCCAGCCCAGTTTAGCCCGCGGTGCACCGACTCCCTTGTCAGACGATAGGTTCGGAAGCCATCGATCTGCTGAAGGTCGCAAAATAGCTCCAGCATCCATAAAACGGCCGGTTCGGTTTCTTTAGGCACCAAAATTTCAAAACTGGGTTGCGGATAAATGAGGCTTTCCAGCCGAATCTCGAAGTCAGTATGCGCTTTCGCTTCCGACATATCATCCAGTATCCATTTACCAAGTTTCGTGACAGCATAAACGGCAGTTCGCCCGCGATAGCCTGCATTCACAGCTCCCAGGTTCAATGCCGTGCGGAAAAAGCCATTAAATGATACCATCGGGTTTTCAGGCCTGGCTTCCCCAACCACATAGGGCATGATTTGCTCGGCAATCTCGTCCGCACTAAACCAAACGCCCTCCGGTAACACCGCCGCCAATGCCGCCAAAGGTTCAACCCGCCCCAGCCTTGGAAACAACCAGGTTCGCCAAAAATCGCCTACCGCCCTGGCGGATTTCCAAAATGGCTGCCGTGCCCACGTCTGGACTGCCGGATATACCTGCAAAACAGAATCATCGATGAAAGTCAAACCAGCCTCCTCACAAAAAGCTGCAATAAAGGCTGTCCGGCCAGGAAACTCCGGACGGTAAGGCGCTCCGTGTCTAAACCACTCTTTGACTAAAAAACCTCTTTCGATACGGGTCTGATCCTTTTTCCAAAGGCTCCCGCTCTGGGTCAGAGTCACATTGTTACCTGCCAGATAAGCCAAATAGTGAATTATGTCCAAAATGAGCGCATAAGGATAGGATTCCACTTCCGTGATTTCGTTGATGCTGATCGGCGTTAACCCGGCAGCAGCTTCCGCACTCACCAGTTTCATGACCGCCTGGCAGGTCTCCTGTGCCATCAAATATTTGATGCGTCCGCTGACAACCACTGATTCATAGATTAGCCCCAGCGCCCGCAGGCGTTCGCAAGACAATCTTCCGTCAGCAAGGCTCGGGCTCTCACTACGATTGACTGTATGCCAGATCGCCATGCTTTCCGCGCCGCGCTCGCCAGCTGAGAAAGCGATTGTTTTAAGCGCCAGTTTTTCATTATCCGAAAGACTTTGGTAGATGCGCGCCACACCATTGTCTGTACCAAGTGCAAAATGCAGGTCAGCCAAAGCAGGGTCGATACAAGCCAGAGCCGATGCTATGGATTCCAGATATTGCGGCTCTTCCTTATCAAGCAAGTTATCCAGAGCAACCACGTTCGCCACCTCCCGCTACATCTTTGGCTGCGTAAAACTCCTCCATTTCGAGAATATGATATTCATAGCCCTGTTCGACCAAGAATAACTGTCGTTTCATGGCAAAGTCCACTTCAACCGTATCGCGCGATACCAATGTATAAAAATAGGCTGTGCCGCCTGCTGAATTGCCCGCTACGGACCCACATTTGCCGCGCGTCAAATCGCCAGCCGCAGCCTTTTCGTCCTCCCCGCTTTTCGGTCTCAGAATTCTGCCCAGTCGCTGAGCTTCTTCCTGACGAGAACCAAAAGTTCCTGAAATTTGGATGGCAACATTGGCGTCCGGCAAATCAACTGCAAAGTTAGCCACTTTGGAAACGACCAGAATTGAAATCTCACCATTTCGGAAGCATTCATAAAGGCGATCACGTTCTGATTGATTTGTCCGTCCGGTAATCAATGGCGCACCTGTCAACCGGGCAATCTCCTCCAACTGAGAAAGATACTGACCGATTATAAGCACCCGATCATCGCGATGATGCCGCAATATCTCCTGCAAAATCTCTGCCTTTTGCGGGTTTTCCGAGGCAACCCGGAATTGATTGCGGCGGTCGGCAGCGACATATGTCAGCCGGTATTCTGGATCCAAAGGAACCCGTATTTCACGGCAAATGGCAGCCGCAATCCAGCCTTGCTTCTCAAGGTTTTTCCACGGAGCATCATACTTTTTCGGCCCGATCAGCGAGAAGACTTCCCCTTCCCGACCATCCTCCCTGATCAGTGTGGCGGTCAGCCCCAGGCGCCGGCGCGCCTGTAATCCGGCTGTCACCCTGAAAACCGGTGCCGGCAGTAAGTGAACTTCATCATAAATAATCAGGCCCCAGTTTCGGCGGTTAAATAGGGTCAAATGTGGAAAATCTTCATCAGTCGAAGTCCGATGCGTCAGCATCTGATAAGTAGTTATTGTTACAGGCAAAATCTGCTTCTGTTCACCGGTGTATTCTCCGATCAGCGTACGGGGCAAGGTGGTTTTTTCGCAAAGTTCCTCAATCCACTGCCTGACGGCAGTAATGTTGGTGGATAATATCAGGGTTTCGGTCTGCAGCTTGGCCATCACTCCGATGCCAACAATCGTTTTGCCTGCACCGCACGGCATAACGATAATTCCGCTGCCACCATCAATCCTGCCTCCAGCATAAAAGCTCTCAACTGCTTGTCTCTGGTACTCACGCAGTACAAAGGGTTTCCCTGTGGCATCCTTAGCTACCAGCTCGATTACCAGCGGGTCTCCCGCGCTGTAACCGGCCAAATCTTCAACCGGAAAGCCTGCAGCAATCAGGGTGCTTTTCAGTAATCCCCGGTTAGACGAATCTATCCGGCAGGAGCGGCTGTCAATATTGGCTCCCAGCAGGGGCGCGACTGACTTAATTGAGCGAATCTCCGCCAATAGTAACGCATCATCAGCCTGCAGGATGAGACTGTCGGTGGCGTCGGAGCCACTGCCACCAGAATGTAGTTTCAATCGCCCGTAGTGCTGCATATAATCAGCGATGCCATACTTGACATTGACAGGGATCTCGTATTTGCTATACTGCTCGAGTTGCTGCAGCACCTGTTCCACAGTTACCTTGCTGGCCGCCGCGTTCCATAATGAAATGGGTGTAATTCGATATGTATGAAAATATTCCGGGCTTTTTAGCAGTTCGGCAAACGTGCTTAATACAGCGCGAGCGTCTTCGAAATGAGGATTATCCACTTCCAACAACACGGTATAATCGCTCTGGATCACGAGCGGATTTTCCCGGTTCGGCATTGGATCACTCCTCCTTCAACATTCAGGAAACACTAAACCAACCTTAATTATACCACAATTAACGATCCTAGAACGGATAACCGAATGTTCTCAAGATCGCACTCGTAATCAAATAAGGCAGTACCGGTGCGACAAACACCAGATATAACAAGTGCGGTTTAAGCAGTTCTTTCCAGGGATAACCGATGAAACGCAACACTGGCACTGCCACGCCGAAAATGCCGACAGTGAGAAATGTCCCGACCAGATCAATAAAGTAGAAGCCGCTTTTGCTGGCATCCAGGCCGATATAAAAGACCATGACAATCAGGTTCAGTAGCAGCCGATAGATAAAAGGCAGGATGTACTCATGCTGCTCGCGGTAAAGACGAATATACCAGATAATCGGAATCGCAATTGCTGATACTATCACCACCAGCGGCGCGAGTCTTGTAAAGCCCAGCAGCAGTCCTAGCAAAAGACATGCTACGACTTGGACATCATATCGCCAAATCGGGGTTCTTAATATGCGTTTCAGGGCACTTCGCAGTGAGTTCAAAAGCTGTCTCCTCCTATCTTTCAGGTCTTTCAGGCGCTTTGTTTGCATATGCCATTTACATGGCAATTTTTTTACATACGCCAAACTTTTTATCACAACATGCTTAACCTACATATAATTCAACATAGAAAGCCCTGTCCCTTCGCAGCCATGTTCTGTCGCTTCCATCTGACAACACTTAGACAATTAGACTAAGAAAAAATAAAGATGGTAAAAATACCATCATGAAAAGCAAATTACTGTTATGGCTGCGTGCCATGCGCGTATCCTTTTTTTCGGCAAGTATCATCCCGGTAATCGTTGGCATTAGCACCGCCAATCATCTTGGCTGCAGGAACACCTGGCTGTCGGCTGCCGCCCTGCTGGGCGTGCTGTTTCTGCATGCCTCCAGTAATTTGGCGAACGATTATTTTGATGATTTGAATGGCTCGGATCGCAATAATGCGGTCATCAGTCCATTCAGCGGCGGAAGCCGTGTTATTCAGGATGGCCTCCTGACAGGCAGACAAATGGGAATCGCCGCTTTGATCTGTCTGGTATGCGGGTGCATCATCGGACTGGTATTGGCTTTCATGCGCGGCTGGCCGGTATTGCTAATTGGCTTCCTGGGAGTATTGGCTGGATACCTATATAGCGCCCCACCGGTATGGCTGGCCTCGAAAGGTCTGGGCGAAGCCACCACCGGTTTTTGCTTTGGGCCCCTGATTGTGCTCGGTACTCATTATGTTATTGCCCAAAGCTTTTCCTGGCTGCCCCTAATCGCTTCACTTCCGGTTGGCTTTCTAATCACCGGCGTGTTATATCTCAATGAATTCCCTGATGAGGTTGCCGATACCAGATCCGGCAAGCGCAACTTAATTGTACGCCTGGGATGTAAACGTTCCAAGAATGCCTTTGGGTATATAGTGCTGCTGACTTATCTTTCAATTGTGGTTGGCATTCTCAGCGGTGTTTTGCCGCACTGGGTTTCTTTGTGCATGGTAACGGCTCCGCTGGGTTGGCGTATATGGCGCAAACTGAAGCGGAGCGATTCCAGCCACCTGACTCAGGTTTGTGCCGAAAATATTATTAATCATATTGTCACCGGTCTGCTTCTAGCCATATCGATCTGGATCGGTTAGACACACTAGAATTTCTCAATCCGTACAATGTTGCCGCCAGCGTCCAGCGCCACCGAAGCATTATTGCACAAATACATCCGTGTATAGACTCTGGTTCCCTTGGAATCCAAGGTCACCCAATGATCCTGCCAATCGCCCTCCGGACCGTATTCCTCTTCAATAGCCTGCATCGCTGGCGGCAGCTTGGAGCTGGCATCCAGTATTTTGCTTTGCTCAGCACTCAACCGATGTACCTCTTCCTGGGTTAAGTTCATAAAATCGCGGCTGGAAAACACGGCGGATTCTATATTCATGGCGGCCTTTTCCTCCAGTTGCATAAATGTTAACGTATTGTACCAGGGTCTCAGGTTTAGTAATCCACCTGCGCCGCGGTTTTTATGCAGCAATCCCCTTACGTGACTACTTGAAGGACAACGAAGCCGCCCTTGCAAAAGCCTATGAGCTGGCCGTCAGCGAATATGGTAAGAAGGGGCGTTCCGGCTGGGAGTGGAAGGAGCTTTACTATAAAATTGCGCTCCATCAGATCGACTTAACGCTTTCCTCCATGGATGCCCCTTTGGCGCGCTGGGAAGTTGAATACCGGGAGGCGTATGATCCTTGGGGTGAACTAGGGCTTGACAGCCCGGCCATTTCGGCCTGCGAGTCTCTAATCAATATTTACACCCAACAGAACCGCCCTGAAGCAGAAATAGAGGCACTGGAGTAAGAACTAGATGAAATATACGACTTTATGATACAAGATTATCACGAAAAGTACTCTGATCACAATAAGGGTGAGCTGCTACTCACCCTTTCACCGACCCAGCCAGGATTCCTTTGACATAGTACTTCTGGAACATCAGGAAGATTGTGACCGGCAGCAGCATCGAAAGCAGCGCAGCTGGCGTCATGATTTCCCACCCCGCGTCCAGCGATCCGAGCAGACTGGACAGCTTTACGGTCACAGGATTCAGTGCGCTGTTGTTAAGCACAAACAAAGCCACCAGCATATCGTTCCAGACCCAGAGGAACTGAAAAATTGCCATGCTGGCAAAAGCCGGTTTGGCCATCGGAACCAGTAGCCGAAAGAAGATTTGCAGGTTATTAGCGCCATCAATCTTGGCAGCTTCGATCAATGAATAGGGCATCTGAGCAAAGAAATTGCGAAATATGTAAATACAGAGCGGCAGACCGAATGCCGTGTGAGTCAGCCAGACTCCTGTAAATGTTCCATTCAAATTTAGTCCCATCAGTAACAGCAATACCGGAATCAAGACCACCTGCAGCGGGACAATCTGCATGGCAATTAGCGTAATGAAAATCGATTTGCGGCCGGGGAATTTGCTGAAAGCCAACGGATAAGCCGCCAGCGCCCCCAGCAGGATTGGCAGAATTGTAGACGGGATTGTAATAATCAGCGAATTGATAAAACTGGTGCCAATGCCTTTACTGGTAAGCACCAGTTTGTAATTGTCAAGCGTAAACCGTTCGGGATTCAAAAAAGCAGTCCACCAGCCGCTGCTCATCATATCACCGATTGGCCGAAAAGAGCTGACCACCAGCATAAATGTTGGCAGCAGCCATATAATTACCAGCATCCCCAATGCAACGTTGACACTGAGGCGGCTGAATCCGTACCCGATTTTGGTGCCAGCTTTCATAATTCTCCCTCCCGTTATTCCCGGATGCTTTCTTCGCGGGAAAGATTCCTGATATTAAGAATCAGCACCGGAATAATGGCTATGAATAGGATTACGGCCATCGCTGAACCATAATTGAAATCTCCCAAATTAAAATCGGTCCTGTAAATTCGATTGGCAAGTACCTCACTCGCTCCAAAAGGTCCGCCATGAGTCATCGTAAAGACGATATCAAACACTTTCAAGACCCACATGATCATCTGCGTGATCACCAATACTACTGTCGACCAGATATATGGCAACTCTATGCGAAAGAAAATCTGAAGGCTGTTGGCCCCCTCGATGCGCGCCATTTCGATTAGTGACACAGGCACCGACTGTAGGGCGGCACTGAAAAGCACGGTGCAAAAACCGACCTGCATCCAGACACCCACCGCAATCAGGGCAAATGTGACCAGTCGGGCTTCACCCAGAAAGGCGATCCCTTCAAACTGAGGGTTGAATACGTTAATAATGGCGTTGATTGTACCGGTGCTTACATCTTTTTGGTACATGAAATACCAAATTACGCCTCCGGCAGCACCGGAAATCGCCATCGGCATAAAAATGATGGTTTTGGCCAGCTTACCCCAGCTGACCTTGTCTGAAAGTACTGCAATCAGCATTCCCGCGATGACAACAAAAATTGTGAATAAGACCAGCCAGTAAAGGTTGTTACGTAGCGCAAGTTTCATTTCTGGATCTTCCAGCATACGTGTATAGTTTTTCAGGCCGACAAAACGCTGCAGTCCCACCCCGCTTTGCTCCTGTCTTAAAGCCGTATTGACAGTAACGGTGAGAAGTTCAGCAGTTTGCTTTACTGTCATGGTATCACTGATGTCTTCGTAAGCCACAGTTACTTTATATTGATCTTCAATCTTGGCAATGGCCTGCTCCCAGCCAGCGATTTCTTGGATCTTGTCAGTCAGAGCTACTTCGGCACCTTTAATATTCTGCAGCTCGCTTTGCAGAAGTTCTCTGGCTTCACGCTCGCTGAAGCTAATCTTCTCATGTAAACTGAGTTTGATGGTTTGGAAAGTTGGCAATACCAGAAAAAAGAAAATAAGGATGATCGCCGGGGCCATCCAAAGATAGGAGAATAGGTACTTAGACTTAAAACCGCCGGTGCGCTTACCCTCACGCATTCGCTGGGCCATGGGCTCACTTCCTTTGCAGGATCTTCTGCTTGTCATCTTTCTCTTGTCGCTGTCTAGGGCTTGCGGGTACACGGGTTTACGGCTATGCACTTGATGGTACTGAAGAGGCAGCTCCGCAAATTTGCAGAGCTGCCCCCGTTGCCATGTAATTCAGGAGATCAGTAGTTCTGCTGAGCCAGTTTCTCCATTTCCGCCAAAATCGTGTCCAGTTTGGCCGGATTGGCAAGGAACTCTTTGCACTTATCCCAGAATCCGCCCTGGTTACCAACAGCAGAGGGCATCATATCTGAGGCATCGAAAACGTAGACCTTTGCAGAAGTAAGGATCTTTGCAGAATTCCTCAGTGTATCATTGGGATACGCGCTGAGCGGTACAGCCTTATTTTGCGAGAGGAATCCGTTCTTAGCTGCGAGAGTGTTCCCCTCTACGCTGGCAATAAACTTCATTAGTTTTTGTACTTCCGGTTTATCAGAAAAAGCGACGAAAACGTCTGCTCCGCCTACAACCGGTGTCCCAAACGCTGGATTAATCGGCGGGAAGGCAAAGAAATCAATGTCTTCACCCGGT
>JBMNNY010000052.1:0-12589 GCA_050942765.1 Bacillota bacterium
AAGCCAACCAAAAGAAGTGAAGCCTTCCGGATAAATGGTGTATTTGTTTGGTGATAACGCGATCGCCAGAATATATAGAAAGACCCCTGGAATCAAGGAAGCTACCATCAGCAGGCTTGATACTAAATTTGCGTTTTTGCCGCCAAAAAGTGTAGATAGAATTATAAATATGGCTAAAAACAGCAGGAAACTCAGCAAATAAGAGCGCGCCTTGGTCTTGAGGTAAGCGCGCCATTCCCGTCCGGTCGGGCGCCACTCAAAAATGGGAGTACTGGCTTTGGAACGGGTTCTCAGTCTGCCAAAGGTATTAATGAAAAATGATAATAATGAGAGCATCATAAAAAGCAATAAGTTAGTTACAAGAAGTGCCTGCAATACGTCAAGAAATTTGTCCATGAGTTTCCCTCTCTTTCACATTTGATCCAACTCATTCAACCTTCAGAGTTACTTTCCCTCCAAAACCTGAAAAAAAGCCGCGGATGAAGTCTGAACTAAGTAACAGCCTTCATCCGCGGCGCAATCAGATTAAATTGCCTTTATTTTGCTCCAGAGTACCGCCTAAGGCTTCGACAAGGATTACATCTACACCAATCTTGATGATTCTTTCCCAGGGGATTACCTGATCTTCACTGCGTGTGAAAATGCGAATCAGCTTTGAAGGTCCGGGTACTACTATCGCTTTGATTTGGCCGGTAGCCATGTCGATCTCGAAATCATTGATCAGGCCGAGCCTGCGCCCGTCACTGATATTGACCACTTCACGCGACCGCAGCTCAGAAGAACGTGCCAACAAGCTGAAGCCTCCCTTCGCAGCAAGACTCTGTTTAATTGTATTCCGAATCTCATTAAGACAGACCGGAAACTACTCCTTCCGCAGTAATATCCATATGAGCCGCCGCAGGATCTTTTGGTAATCCCGGCAAGGTCATGATGTTGCCAGCTAAGGCCACGACAAAACCTGCGCCGGCGGATACTTTTAATTCCCGCACTTTGAGTGTCCAGTCTGTCGGAGCGCCTGACAGCGCAGGATTATCGGATAAGGAGTATTGGGTTTTCGCCACGCAAACCGGCAGGTGTCCATAGCCCATGGCGTCTATTTTCTCCAGCTGTGATTCTGCCTGAGGCAATAAATTGGCCCCTATTCCTCCATAGAGTCGCTTAGCGAGCAGGTCCAGACGTTCTGTGATGGTTTCGCCACCGGAAAAGAGCGGCGCAAAATGGTTTTCCTGAGCACAGGCCGCCAGAACTTTCTCTGCCAGTTCAAGGCCGCCTTGTCCGCCCTGCGTAACTACTTCAGAAACTGCACAAAGCACACCCAAACGTTTGCATTCTGTCATAATGGCTTCCAGTTCTGTCACGCTGTCATCTGAAAAACGATTGATGGCAACTACGGTTGGCACTCCGAAGGCTTTTAAATTCTCAAGATGTTTGCGCATATTGACAAATCCCTTTTCCAATGCATCCAAATCCACGGCAGCCAAGTTTTTGCGTAACGCGCCACCCTGCAGTTTCAACGCTCTAACTGATACTACCAGCACCGCTGCAGCCGGCCGGATGTTGCCCAAGGGACAGACAATATCGAAAAATTTCTCGGCTCCCAGCTCGGAGGCGAATCCCCCTTCGGTAATCACATAATCGCTCAGCTTCAACGCCATCTTAGTGGCAATGATGGAGTTGTTGCCATGCGCAATATTGGCAAATGGGCCACCATGTATAAAGGCAGGCTGCCCCTCCAATGTCTGAACTAAATTGGGCTTCAGTGCGTCTTTGAGCAGGATGGCCATCGCCCCGGCTGCGTTTAGATCGCCGGCTGTGACAGGCATCCCCTTTTTATTATAGGCAGCGATCATGCGACCCAGGCGCTGCTTCAGATCAGTAATACTGCGACTTAGACATAGCACCGCCATAACTTCAGAAGCTGCGGTGATTTCGAATCCGGTTTCTATCAGAATGCCATTGGTACGCCCGCCAATACCAGTTATGATTTGCCGCAGTTGACGATCATTGACGTCAATCGCCCGTTTCCATACAATAGCTCGCTCATCAATGTCGGCTTGATTACCGGCAGCAATATGGTTATCGATCATTGCCGCCAGCAGATTATTTGCCATACCGACGGCGTGAATATCGCCTGTGAAATGCAAGTTAATATCCTCCATGGGAACTACCTGCGAATAACCACCGCCAGCAGCGCCACCTTTCATACCAAAGGTCGGACCCAGTGACGGCTCCCGCAGGCAACACATCACCTTTTTCCCAAGCCTGCCTAATGCCTGGGTCAAGCCGACCACCGTGGTGGTTTTACCCTCTCCGGCTGCCGTAGGTGTCATGGCGGTTACAAATATAAGTTTACCGTCCGCTTTGGAACGCAGCTGATCCATTAGCGTTAAGTCTACTTTAGCCTTGTATTTCCCGTAAAGGTCAAGATAGTCCGCGTCAATTTGAACTTTGGAGGCTATTTCCTCAATTGGTTGCTTTTTGGCTTCTTGCGAAATCTGGATGTCGCTTTTCATAGTTTATCTGGCACCTCCGGCATGATATATTTTCTCATTCCATCATAGTATGTTCATTGGTTTGCTCATTGCTCCTTCACACCCGCGGAAAAAAACGCCCCGAAGGGCGTCAAATTACAGATTCATTCAACAGTGCCGAGTATCAAAGGCGGCTCAGGCACGTTGGCTTCCTGAGTAATCTGGAAGGCCTCCAAAATGCGGCTGCGGGCAGCGGCGAGTCTGACAGTATCGTTATAGTGGAGGGTCGCCAGTGACTCGCCTTTTTTGACTTTCTGACCGGCTTTCTTGTTAAGTACAATCCCGACTGCGTAATCAATAGGGTCTTCTTTGCGTTCTCTCCCGGAACCTAGTGCCATGCTTGAAAGACCCAATGCGAGACTATCAATCGCTTTGACGGTGCCTGATTCAGGCGCAAGCACTTCTTCCTGATAGGCCGCGCCGGGCAGCCGCTGCGGATCATCAATCGCCGCCACATCTCCGCCCTGTTCCCGCACAAGGAGGCGCAATTTTTCGAAAGCTGCTCCACTGGACAGTGCCTTTTCAAGCAATCCCCGTGCTTCGGCGGATTCGCGGCAGACTTCGCCCAGAACCGCCATTTTAGCGCCCAGTTCCAGACATAACTCCCTCAAATCCTCCGGTCCATTGCCAGTCAAAGTCGCAATCGCTTCTTTTACTTCCAGAGCGTTGCCGATAGCCCTGCCAAGCGGCTGTTCCATACCGCTGATAATGGCAGCGGTTTTCCGCCCGAATGAGTGACCGATATGAACCATGGCTTCGGCCAGCTTCCGTGCGTCCTGCACTGTGTTCATAAAAGCGCCCCGTCCGCATTTGACATCTAGCACAATGGCATCTGCTCCGGCGGCAATCTTTTTACTCATAATGCTGGCGGCAATCATGCCGATGTTTTCAACCGTGGCGGTTTCGTCTCGCAAGGCATAAAGTTTCTTGTCGGCAGGCACAAGATTACCAGTCTGTCCAACGACAGCCAATCCGATTTTGCGAACCTGATTGACAAAACGCGTACGATCCATTTCTACTGTTAAGCCTGGAATAGACTCAAGCTTATCAAGGGTTCCGCCGGTATGACCCAAACCACGTCCAGACATTTTCGCGAACGGCAAGCCAATCGCGGCCACCATCGGGCCAACCACCAGGGTTGTTTTATCACCAACCCCGCCGGTACTATGTTTATCAACCTTAATACCTTCAATGCCGCTTAAATCAATGCAGTCGCCGGACTCAATCATTGCCTTAGTTAGAGCAGCCATCTCAGCAGGTGACAGCTTGTTAAAATAGACTGCCATGCACCAAGCGGCAGCCTGTGCATCAGAAATGCGCCCGTCAACATAGCCCTTGATAAAATCGGCAATCTCTGCTTCAGAATGGGTTTGCCCCATTCTCTTAGCCAGAATAAATTCATATGCGCGCATCCTGCTCACTCCTTATGATTCTGAAACACATTGGCAAAAGATTCGCCAGTCGGCCAGGGTCCAATACCAAACAAATCCACTACTGTGGCTGCAATGTCACTGAAGCTGTTTCTGGTACCCAGATTAACACCCGGGACTCCAGGACAGTAAGCTATTAAAGGCACATGTTCACGCGAATGATCGGTACTTGGAGTAGTCGGATCGACGCCGTGATCAGCAGTGATAATCAGTAAATCCCGTGGTGTCAGGGCCGGCAGGATTTTCTGCAGGGAAGCGTCCACTCTTTCCAGTGCCTGCGCAAATCCCAGGTAATCATTACGATGTCCAAAAATCATATCGAAATCAATGCAATTAGCGAAGACCAAACCTTTAAAATCTACTGCAGTACGGTCCAGAATCGCCTGCAAAGTCGAAGCGTTATCAGTCGTATGGTTCGAACCGGTGAGTCCCCGGTTGGCAAAAATATCGTCAATCTTCCCGATGCCATACACTTCATAACCATGAGCACAAAGCCGATCGAGCATGGTCTCGCCAACCGGAGTCAGTGAGAAGTCCCGGCGGCGCGAAGTGCGCGCGTAATTTCCGGAAGTACCGGTAAATGGCCGTGCAATAACCCGGCCAACAGCATGTTCGCCGGTCAGAAGTGCTCTGGCCATAGCACTGATTTTATAGAGTTCATCTACAGTGATAACATCTTCATGCGCTGCAATTTGAAATACACTATCAGCTGAAGTGTAGACAATCGGTTTGCCGGTCCTGACATGCTCGTCGCCCAGTCGCATGATGATCTCTGTACCAGAAGCGACTTCATTGCCAATGATTTCCCGGCCGATAGCGCTTGAAAACTTTGCCAGCAAATCTTGCGGGAAACCGTTTGGATAAACCGGAAAAGGCTGATCCAAAATCAGGCCGGCGATCTCCCAATGTCCGGTGGTGGTATCCTTGCCGGGAGACTTCTCAGCCATGCGCCCATATGAAGCCTCCGGGTCTTTAGTGCAAGATACACCTTCAATATTGCCCAGACAGCCAAGGCCAAGACGCTCCAGAACCGGCAAATGTAAGCCGCCGACCGCTCTGGCAGTGTTTCGGATGGTATCACTGCCGTTGTCGCCATAGCGATGCGCATCGGGAAGCTCGCCAATACCTACTCCGTCCAGCACAATTAAAAAAACTCTGTCAATCATCCTTATGTCGACCCCCTCGAAACTATGGCATAAGCGCACTAACCGGCTGTAAAGCTGTACCCTGTCCTGTGCCATTATGCGCACACGTCAGGCACGCGGATGTGTCTGATCGTAAACCTTACGCAGTCTGCTGCGTGTTAAGTGCGTATATATTTGTGTTGTGGAAATATCTGCATGTCCCAACATTTCCTGGACAGCGCGCAGATCAGCCCCGTTCTCCAATAAATGCGTTGCGAATGAATGCCGCAGAGTATGGGGCGTAATTGTTTTGTCAGTACCCAAACTATCCGCATATTTTTTAATAATTTTCCAAAAACCTTGTCTGGTTAGCCGCTGGCCATGGTGATTGAGGAAAATGGCATCGCATTTGGCGCCAGAAACAAGTTCAGGCCTGCCACGCTGCAAATAATCCTTCAGCACACGGATGGCAACTGAACCAAGCGGGACAATACGTTCTTTTGAGCCTTTGCCAAGGCACTTAACGTAGCCAAACTCGATGTCAACGTCTTTACAGTCCAGACCGGTTAACTCTGAAACCCTTAGGCCAGTGGCATAGAGCATTTCCAGCATGGCCTTGTCGCGAAGACCGGCAGTGGTCGTGAGATCCGGTATTGACAGTAGCATGGATACTTCTTTGGTAGTAAGGATCTGTGGCAGCTTTTTCTGCTGTTTGGGAGATTCGAGGTTAAGTGTTGGATCACTGGTGAGTACATTTTCACGAACAAGAAAATGAAAAAAAGACTTCAATGAAGCCAGGTTCCGTGAAACTGTAGATGTGGCAAGTCCTTTGCCCTGAATATGCAAAAGGTATGAAATAATTGTGGTCTGAGTGACATGATCAAGTGTAATTTTTTTGGCGGTCAGGTAAGTAAAGAAGTTTTTTAGATCTCGGCCATATGACTGAACAGTATTTTCTGCGAGACCTTTTTCCACCGCAAGGTATGCCAGGAAATTTTGTAACAAATCCTGCATTATTCCACTCCCTGTCGAACTAACCAAAGTTATGTCATATTTCGCTGATGTACCACCTTTTCCTTTTTTGGCAGCCCGATTATCTCCCGATTATCTCTGGAAGTAATAAGAAAAAACAGGCCTTAATGGCCTGTCAGCTGAACTGACCTTCTGGCTTAATTCACGAGTTTTCTTAGCAGTGCAAACCCGACGCCTGCCAGTCCGCAGAATAGCAGGACTTTGAGCACTGGCCATACTTTCTTCTTAATTCCAGGAAGAGAAATTATAATCACATCAGTCCCCTCCCCCGCTGAGTAATTAATTATTAAAACCTATTAGCAAGACAGCAATTTCATGACAGCAGATTAGATTAGCCATCTGCCAAAAAGCGACAAGAAAGCAGGACTGATATAGGATTCAATCAGGCTAGCCAGGATCAGGATTATCCCGGAGGCCAGGACAGCTGCGCCAGTGGCCATCAGATCATGGAACCTCCCCAAACTCCGGTTTTTAAGACGACCTCGCACTAAAATGATGGAAAAGTCCAGACAGGCTACACTGGCCAGCAGCAATGCCGGCACAATCAGTAAATTCTGCGGTAAGACAGCGACCATGGATAGAAGAATTCCTTTGAAAACCATCTGTTCCACCAAAAATCCGACTGAAAACCCGATAATGAAGCCTCTCGTAAACAAGAACAGCAGAATCAAGGGCGAGCCGATTACTGATAAGCCCAGTACCGTAATTAGCGCCAGAGTTCTGAAATGACCGGTCAATGAGTTCCGAAGCAAAATAGGAGCAGCAACCGTCTCACGGTTGTCCATACTGTCGAAAAATGTCGCCAGATACTGCCAAAGCTCACTACGTTGACCGGGGTTAAGTATTCTGACAGCCAGTGCCCCGAAAACGATTCCCATAACCAGCATCACGATGGCGACGATGAAGTAAGTGGCATGCTTTGATATGTAATCTCCGATCTGCTGCTTTATTTTCATCCAAAAGACCACCGGCAACGCCCTCCTCCTGTCTGGTACATGCTTACGTGCCGGTAGTCCAAATTATTACATTATTTTGCAGCCTTCTCGGGCCGTGCTAAATCAGTCCCCGGGCGCGCGCCATCGTCAAACCGCAGATTGTTTTAGCATCCGTGATACGCCCAGAGGAGATCGCGCCGAAAGCCTGCTCCACTTCGAGCAGCTCGATTTCAATAAACTCATCGGCATCCTGCTCAGCCTGCTGCCCATCCTGCGGTGGCACACCCCGGGCAAAAAACAAGGTAATCTCCTCATTGCAGAAACCGGGGGCTGTCACAATCTTTCCGAGTTCTATCAATTGCGTCGGCTGCAACCCGGTTTCCTCAGCCAACTCACGCACAGCACACTGTTCAGGAGGTTCGCCTGCATCCAACTTACCAGCCGGGATTTCAAGCAGCTCCCTCCCGATCGGATGCCGGTACTGATTAACCATTACCAGACGGCCATCCTGATTCACCGTCACGATGGCAGCCGCTCCAGGATGCTCGGCCACGACTCGCTGGGCAATGTTGCCATTAGGCGTCTTCACCTGGTCGAGCCGCAAATTGATCATGCCACGAAAAAAATACTTGCTGCCGATTAAAGTCTCTCTTAAGTCCATTATCTTACCTCCTGTGCGGCCAAAATCCCGGCCGCGCCAGCACTCATGAAAAACTCCGGTTCTTCGCGCAAACTGCGTCCCATTGTCGTAACATTAAGTTGCTGACCTTCCAGCAAATCAAGCGTTTCAGCTGCCTGAATTTCGACCAGATGATGCTTTTTGTCGATCCCGGCAGCCGTCATCTGATCGTAAATGATCCTGTTCTTATCTTCAGAAAGCACTGGCAAAGGCACACTGACTCTGTTTTGAACGATTTCCGCCAACACGGTCAGCGAATGGTGACTAATACCGTAATGCCGCGTACGCCGATCCCCGAAACTGATACGTAGCGGTGCGATCGCCTTCCCACCCATTATAACTGCTGCATCCAGTGCCGGGCCTTGTTCGATTCCCGAAAACCCGTACTTTGTACCGGTCCCGACAATCCCTGGCCCCATTGCAATAACTGCCAAATCGGCCTGAAAAACTTTCCTGGCTGCTAGTAAGGCACTGTAGATATTTACGGCTTCAGCATCTCCGCCAAAGGCATGTCCATATGTGATAGTATGGTCAATCAAACCCCTGCTTTGCAGCTGCCGGACCGAGTTGCTAAGCGCGATCGGCAGGGCAGCCCAATCAGGCATAATATATACCAGCTGAATTTTGCGGGGACTATGTTCTTTTGTCATTAGGCAGATCGGCGCCAGCTGACTATGCAGCTCTGCCACAACTACCGGCATGCCATCTAAAGTGCCTCCGTCTTTGAGAAGCTCATGTCCGGCTGCCCCCGGTTCGTCGATGGTCTGGCATTTCAGCTGCCAGGGTGTATAGCGAAGTTTCATGATGTGACCCGGCCCGTCCGCATCACGCTGCTCCCTGCCGACCACCATTTGCACGAAATGCCTGCCGCCGCTGCCCAAACCCAGGTGTATGGCGGTAGTATTCAATAAGACTGTATCTCCGGGTAAAACATCCCCGGTCAGCTGGCGATAGACATAGGCTTTTTCAGTCCGGCCTTCCACTTCTGTCAAGATCTCGCTGAGATCGTCTTCCGTAGATAGGATGGCGAGCACTTTACCAAAGCGCGTCTGCATCATGAACCCCTCTCCCCCTTCCCGATTCCACGCAGTTCGCTCTGCTAGTATTTCCTATCGTACCACACTTTTCGTACCACACTTTTCGTACCACACTTTTTGTATCACACTTTATGTATCACGCTTTGCTTCATAAAGTCAGAGCTGCCAAACTTGTATGGCAGCTCCGTGTCAAAATGCAACAGGTCATTTGCTGATAATCTGGCAGCAATCGAGCAGCAATCTGGCATTCCAGCTCACTCAGATTACTTTCTCAGACTACTTTTTCCAGCTTCAACTGTTCTGAAAGATAATTGCTAATGCGGTTCAAGCCCTCTTCAATCCTGCTGATCGAAGTAGCATATGAGAACCTTACGAATTCGGGCATTCCGAAACCGGAACCGGGGATCACAGCTACATGGGCATGATCCAGTAAAACGTCCGCCAAATCATCACCGGATTTAATGGTGACGCCGCTCAGTGTCTTATACAACAATGTGGAGATATTGGCAAAAACGTAAAAGGCTCCTTCTGGTTTACGGCAACTGAATCCCGGAATCTTATTGACGCGCTCTACCATGAGGTTACGACGTTTTTCGAATTCAGCCTTCATTGTAAAGAAATCTTCCTGCGAACCGCTCAGCGCCGTAATACTGGCATACTGGCTAATGGATGAAGCATTGGAAGTACTATGCCCCTGCAAATTAGCCATCAATTTAATGGCTTCTTTGGGACCAACGGCATAGCCAATACGCCATCCGGTCATAGCATAAGTTTTGGACACACCATTGATTAGGATAGTACGTTCTTTCAGTTCCGGACTGACCTGGGCAATCGAAAAATGGCGATTGTTGTCATAAATCAGTTTTTCGTAAATCTCGTCGGAAACTATCGTCAAATCATGTTGCAGAGCCACTTCGGCAATCGCTCTGATTTCGGCCTCGGTATATACAGCACCAGAAGGATTCGACGGACTGTTCAGAAGCAATACCCTGGTTTTCGGGGTAATATACTTGCGCAATGCTTCCGGCTTGATCCGAAAACCGTCTTTTTCAGTACTCGGTACAA
The DNA here is from genome assembly GCA_050942765.1 of Bacillota bacterium. Lineage (GTDB taxonomy): Bacteria > Bacillota > UBA4882 > UBA4882 > UBA4882 > UBA4882. Next base: position 9,834 of record JBMNNY010000052.1, read on the forward strand.
TGACCGGGACTCCGTCCGCCAGTTTGACCTGCTCAACATAACTGACCCAGTATGGTGCCGGAATCAATACTTCATCGCCGGGGGACAAAAGCACCTGGAATGCTGTATAAAGTGACATTTTGGCGCCAGAAGACACCAGTACCTGAGAAGGCTCATAGCTTAATCCATGGTCTTCCTTCATCTTCCGGCAGATCGCTTCCCGCAAAGGCAGCAAACCGGCGACCGGGGTATATCTGGTAATCCCTTTTCTGATTGCCTCAATTCCGGCGTCCTGAATCAGCTTCGGAGTATCAAAATCGGGCTCTCCTGTTCCGAAGCTTACGACATCAATTCCTTTTCTGACCATTTCCTTTGCTCTGGCATCAAATGCGAAGGTTGACGACGGGGTTATCGCCCGGGCTCTTTCACTAAAGCGCATGATAATCTCTCCTCAGCCGTATTTGTAGCGTTCGTAGTCACGGGTACGGTCAGCGCCGTAATACTGTATACATAATACTTTCCGAATAAAACCGGCTCAACCAAGAACCGGCATACTTACTGATATTATTCGGTATCTGAAACAGAAACTCCTTCCGCTTTCTTTCTGCTCAGAATAAAATCATTTTTGGCCATTATCCGCCTAAGGCTGCCGTTATTTTCGGTATGATTTGCATCTTCCGCGACAAGACACCGGGAAGGAAAAAGCCTTTTGGATCAAACTTCTGCTTAAAAGCTGCCGCAATGAGAGCTTTCTCCGGGCCTGTTATGAGTAAGTGCGTGCCGCGGCGCATTATTTCGGTAAACATCATAATCATGACAGATAGCTCCCGACTATAGCATAACTCATCCATTTCAGCCAGAATTTCGTCTTTGCGCTCCAGCAGCCGGCTGGTGTCAACAACTTCGCACTGCCCTACTGCTGCGCGATAGCTACCGATATGATACTCCTTCAGATTGTAACGAATCAGTTGCGCAGCTGGCAAATCCTCAACTTCTGAGCCAGCACGCAGCATTTCAAATCCGAGTTTTTCTGGATCCTCGCCGCACCTTTGGGCCAGATAATTCGCCATTTTTTGATCGATATCAGTGCAGGTGGGCGACCTAAATACCATAGTGTCCGAAAGGATGGCTCCGAGCAAAGCACCGCAAATCTCAGGTGGTAAATCATACTCATTTTCCCGGGCAATTTTTGCAATGATCGTGGCAGTGCTGCCTACCGGTTCATTGCGTACCAATACCGGGCCGCTGGTTTGGATATCACCCAGCCGGTGATGGTCAATAATCTCCAGTATCTTGGCTTCTTCGATCCCGGCTACAGCCTGACTCTTTTCATTATGATCCACCAGCACCAGATTGCGTCCGGAATCGCTGAAGATATCATCCCTGAAAAGCGCTCCAGCCACAAGACGGCTTTTTTCATTGACGACCGGGTAAACACGGTGTCTGGCTTCACGGGTTTGCTTAATTACATCGGATAGCAGGTCTTCCGGAGCGAACACTACCGGTTCCTGATTCATGACATCACTGACAGCACGGCTAAGTCCAACATTGCGTACTGTCAGATATGTATCACCAGGTGCCACGATTACCGGCATGTTTCTTTGCCGGGCGATCGTAAGTATTTCGTCATTTACCCGGGCATTGCCGGTAATTATCAGACAAGCCGAAATCTCGGCAGCAATCTTTTGGGCTTCGGTACGATCACCGGTAATGATGATAGCCCCTGGTTTTATAAACTTTCGCATCACTGGCGGAGACATCGCCGCGATAAAAATCTGGCCGCTGACCACAGCATCTATATTGCCGCATAATAGCGTTCCATCCAAGACATCCACCAAAGTTCTTACTTTAAAGCGCAAATAATGCTGTTCCGAATCCACCGCACCCATAAAAGCCATGGCCAGATCCGAATTAGTTACAATACCACCCAGACTGCCATCGGGGCGCTGGATTACAGCCAGTTTCCCTTTAGTTTCCTGCAAACTATGGTAGACCTGTTTAATCGGAGCATCCATAGGCACCGACAGCAGATCGGTTTTCATAACATCCTGCACTTTGGTTTTGACATCTGGTAGATAAAGCGGGGCATCAAGACCAAAATGGCGCAGCAAAAAGCATGCTTCGGTGCCAACAACCCCGGCCCTGGCCGCAACGTAATTCGAAAAACCAAGACCTTTTTTCAAAGCTGCATAGCCTAATGCTGAACAAACCGAATCCGTATCCGGATTTTTATGTCCGACTACGTAGACCGTCTGTTTCAAAATCATCACCCCAAATTACTTTATGCAACCTCTTATTGTGCAAGACTATCAGCTATGCTGCTTTTTTGTCAATCGGGCTGCCAAAACCGTATTTTCCATCAACTTTACGATCGTCATTGGGCCGACTCCGCCTGGTACAGGCGTAATATAGCTGGCGACAGCAGCCGCTTCTTCAAAGTTAACATCTCCGACAAGACTGTTATTAACGCGGTTGGTTCCAACATCAATAACTACTGCCCCTGGCTTAATCATATTGCCTGTCACCAGATTCGGGCGTCCCACACCCACCACCAAAATATCAGCGCGTCGGCACACTTCCGCCAAATTGGCAGTACGGGAGTGCGCGATCGTTACGGTGCCATGCTCCCGCAGCAGCAAAAAGCTGACTGGCTTGCCAACGATCAAGCTGCGCCCCACCACGACGCACTCTTTTCCCTTGATTTCGACTCCAGTGGACTTAATTAAATCCATTACTCCTGCCGGCGTACACGGTATAAACATCGGTTCATCGGAAAT
>JBMNNY010000053.1:0-12454 GCA_050942765.1 Bacillota bacterium
GATCCGGCGTGTCCGGTATGTAGCCGCGATTAGGAAAGGAGATGATATCAAGCCCATGAAGCGTGTGATCTTGCCTGTTTTTGCAGTGTTGGTCTTCTTAGTTGCTCTAAGCTTGCCTGCCAAACCGGAGGAACTGAAAGTCATGAAGCCAACGCGTGTCGGGGAGATTGACATTAGTCAGGAAGCTCAGGACCGGTATGAGCAGTGGATTCAGCTTAGGGAGAGAATGGATGCGCAAAATTTAACATATGCAGATCTGACTGAGGAAGAAAAACTATTATTAAGTGAATTCTCGGAGGAAGAGGAATTTTGGAGTACTGGAACAAAGGCTTGCAGCTGGTATTGCGGCGGTGGACCCGACCGTGTTCTTGCCTCCTCTTTCCTGGCAGCCCAAAGCGGTAATACATACGTTGCCTCCAACGCCCATGATTTTGACTTGAGAACCGCCTGGGTTGAGGGTGTGAAAGGCTATGGGATTGGCGAATTTATCGAGTTTTATTTCAGACCTTTCGGCCCAAGGGTTACTGAAATTTATATCTTTAATGGCTATTTTAAATCCATCGAAGCCTGGGAAAACAACTCCAGAGTGAAGCGGCTCAAGTTTTATGTGGGGAAAAAACCCTATGCCATTCTGGAACTGGAAGACTGCCTCGGTGTTCAGGTGTTCAGTGTCGAACCGCTGCAATCGGTGGATAAGAATCTGTCGCTGGTGCTTAGGTTTGAGATTCTGGAAGTATATCCGGGCAAGAAGTGGGATGATGTGGCTATATCCGAAATCAACTTTGATGGCCTCGATGTCCATTGCTTTGTAAAAGGCACTAAAATTGCGATGGCCGACGGAACGGAAAAGGCAATCGAGCTCATAGCGCCAGGAGATAAGATTATGAGCTTCAACCTCAATGAGAACAAACTTGAGCAATCGGTGGTTGCGGAAGTGGCCAGCGTTATTCATGATAATCTGGTGATACTCGATTTTGGCAGCACGGCCGTTACTGCCACCGATGATCATCCTTTTTATATTAAGGGAAAAGGATGGTGTTCGGTGAGCCCGGAAAAAACGCAAATCTATCGCAATATGGAAAACGCCAAATCTCTGGCTGTCGGGGACGCAGCCTATTTCTTGGATGCACAGGGTAGTATGACAACCGCAGTGTTGCAGAAGATCACACCTCTCGAGAATGCTGCTGAGACTTATACTGTGACAAAGCTTGAAGGACAAAATGGCGACTTTTTCGCAAATGGATTGCTGGTCGGAGTAGAAGAACTGTGATTAAGCCATATTTGATTCTGCGATCCAGGTGAGTCCGCACAGTTGCCAGTTGTGGTCGCAGGTCAAGGAATGAACAGGGTTTGATGGCTCCTGCTATTCCATGATTTACATAACAAAGCCGAATCCCCTCCGTGATATAATCGGATAAGCGGAGGGGATTTATTATGTCAACTATATGGCGCACTCCATTCCGAAAAGACTTTTTCATCCTCCTAATTGCTGGCATTTTGCTGGCCTCAGCATTTTCAGCCGGCCTGGCCTGGGTCGCGGATCGCTATTTCGGTCAGGCTATTAATGGCCTAATGGGCGACTATGGGCAATACGACTTGTTTCTGCAGGTGCGCAGCGAGACCTTGTCGGAGTCCCGCACGGAGCTCGACCGGTTGATTAGTGAGTATCTGCCTGGTGCGACAGTCAAAATAGGGCCGTCTCTGGTTGGGAAGACGGCAATTTTTCTTTCATTACCTGATGAATTGCGACGGCGCGACACTTTTGAAGGGCTGGACGCAATTTTGGCGCGCGTACCCGGATGGTCCGGCCTTTCGTTGCTGCTTGAGCCTCGTCTAACTATCAGCTCCGTACATGGCGGTGCTCAGGAAATGCTGCTTAACCGCATCGCGGATTGGGGGGAAGTACGCTTCGCTTTTCGCCGCGGTGGAAACATTGAGATCGTACTGCAAGACCCCGACGCGCAGAAGGCAGTTTCCGCGAGAGTACAGGAAGTAATCAAAGAGTACCGTCTGGTCGAGTTACGCTTTCCAACCGGTTACACCCTTGAAGATGCGCTGGAATCTGGCAGCGCCATCACGGCAATACTGCAGGAACAGGCAGGCAGTGGATTGGTGCGCGATGTTACTTTGGCTGATGGCGGAGACGATTACCAGTATCTGATGAATACGTTGATCGAAATGAAGAGATTTCTGGGCTATTATGCTGCCGAGGTGATGATTGAACTGACCGGCGATCAGGAGGTCCGGCGCGGCGATCAATTGGCGCTGCAGGGGACCGGTCGGCCGCTCATCACCGGTGAGGCTCCCGGCGATGGAGACGTTATTGTACAGGTGGATTCCGCCGATTCCCGACAGGCTCATGGTATTATCATTCGCGGTGACAGCCGCGATGTAGCGCGTTCTGAAAGCTATTTGCTGAACGGAAACGGGAAAGTGCAACGCTTTGCCGGCATGGCGCAAGTACGCAGCCGCCGGGACGAACTGATAAACATGCTGGATGAAAGTGAGCAGCTCCTCACGCAGCTTCACCAAATTTCGCCGGAAGCCGCTGCAGTTGCCTCCAATGCGCTGGAACAAGTTCTCGGGTATTCTCGTTTAATAAATGATGCACGTCAGGCACAGTCGGAAATAAAGGCTGTTCGGGCGGGGCTTGGAGAAGAAGATCCGGTACAGGGCAGTGCTCGTCTGGAAGTGGCCATGCGACAGATCGACTCAGCTTCTGCGGAAATGGCACGACTCAGTACCGACATTGAGCGGCTGCGAACCAGTGTCGAAGGGTTAGGAGAAGTGGCGGCGCGGCTCAATGGCTTTAATAACCGACTTTCCTCAGTAGCGCAGTTTTTATCTTTGGGAGATGGAATTGAAAACCTGCTGTCGGCGACCCGGGCATTGGGAGCGCTTTCGGAAGGCATTGCCGCCCAGAAACAAACGGTGGCCGCTTTTTCGGAAAAGATGCGCGAGCCACTGGCAGCTGTAGAATATTGGCGCGAAAAGGTGCTGCGCTTTCAATCTGAAGTCACAGATTATACTCAGCTTCTGGCGCCTGGCGGTGATGGCCGCAAACGGCTGGATGATCTGATCACGGTGACCGATCGCACGATCACAATGATTGCGGAGGTTGATCCGACCGGAATATCGGGTACTTTGGAAGGCCTGGCCGGTGATGACACGGGGGAGGTCAATCTGACGGAGCTTTCAGCCCAGATCGGAGACATCCGCAACTCACTGCCTAACCTGCGCGATGAGGAAATTGGGCGTTCGGTGGCAGTGATCGAACAATACGTCGGAGATCAGGCCTACGCTGGCGAGAAAGTCCAGTTGCTGACCGATCAAACACTGTCAGTCAGCACGATTAAAAACACGGTCCGGCAGGAACTAAAGGATCAGGTGGATGTCGTCACTTTGCCAATCGGCGCTATTCAGCCCAACTTGCGCGGCGAAGTTTTCCGGGTGCTGGGTGAGGTACGCACCACGATTGCAGCTTTGAGTGTGTTTGTGCTTGGAATTCTGGCGTTTTTACTGGATTATGCATTGATTTTTTCGGTGCTGAAAAGGCAGGCACGGCAGAGAGTATTGCGGGGCAGCAAATTGCGGAACTTCGCTGCACAGCTGGCTGGCAGCCCGTACCTGTTTGGCAGCAGTATCGGTCTGATCTGGTTTGTACTGGCCTTTTTAGCTTCCGGTGCTGATATTCCGGCTGTGGGAGTGTGGGGGGCAGCTGGACTGGGATTTTTGACCGGATGCTTTTTCACCGCTATGTGTGAGAAATTTAATCCGGTTGATGACGAAGAAATCGTGGCTGGAGAAGCGATGGGACAACCGTTCGAGACCATTATGCGGGAAATTGTCATTCCTGCAGGACGTCCAGGCCTCATGCAATGGCTGAACCGTCGCAGACTGGTGATGAAATGAACGTAGGAAATGCAGACTGGGAATGAATTGTTACCAATGAAAGACGTAAGAAACGAGGAAATAAGGATGCTAATCGTCCGGAACCTCAAGAAAGCATATGGGACTCGCGTGGCATTGAACGGAGTGAGTTTCGAAGTAAACAAAGGCGAAACTGTGGCAATCATGGGACCAAGTGGTTGCGGCAAATCTACATTGGTGCGTTGCTTGAACCGGTTGACTGAACCGGACGCTGGCAGCATACTTTTCGCCGGAAAAGAAGTCACCACGATGGGTGCCAGCGAGCTTTTGGAGACCAGACGCCGCATTGGTTTTGTCTTTCAGCATTCCAATCTGATCAAACGTCTCACCGTTTTGGACAATGTTGCGATGGGCAGGATTCTGAGCGGCATGGACCGCAAAGAAGCTGAACAGCTGGCTTTGCAGGCATTGGCCAGAGTAGGGATGGCTGATCGCGCCGAAGATTACCCGGATAACCTTTCAGGCGGACAGCGTCAGCGCGTTGGAATTGCCAGGGCTCTGGCATTCAATCCGGAAATAATGCTTTGGGATGAACCAACCGCTTCGCTGGATCCGATTCTGGTCGGAGAAGTGATCGAAGTACTCGAAAACTTGGCCCGCGCTGGCACAACTATGCTAGTTGTCACGCATGAACTATACTTTGCTATGCGGGCAGCCCAGCGCGTGATCTTAATGGATCATGGCCAGGTGGTGGAACAAGGCCATCCGCAGGAAGTTTTCGCTAACCCGGTCTCGGAGGTCGGTAGGAAGTATCGTGATTTATTGGAAAGATGGAGAGAACCAGAGCTGACGGTGGATGTTCAGAAATACCGGTCGCGGCGCGGTGCAGGAAGAATAGTCTATCAGGGCGAAATTATTCCAGGTAAAACTCATATTTGGACAAGCTGAAGGTAAATGAGGTGTTCTGATGGCCATTAAAGCTCAAGGTTTGGTGAAATCCTATCGCGGTCGCATCGTGGTCGACGGTGTCAGTCTTACAGTAGATAAAGGCGAAGTGGTCGGTTTACTAGGCCCCAATGGTGCCGGAAAGACAACGACCTTTTATATGATCGTTGGCCTGGTAAAAGCTGAAGCAGGTGCGGTTTCCGTGGACGGGCATGATGTCAGCAGCATGCCGATTCATCAGAGAGCCAGCTACGGGTTAGGTTATCTGCCTCAGGAACCTTCAATTTTCCGGCGGATGAGCGTCGAGGATAATATCATGGCAGTGCTGGAAATGAAGGGATTGCCGAAGGAGCAGCGTAAACAGCGGCTGGAAGAACTGTTGCACGATTTAGGGCTTGAATATCTGCGGCATCAGCGTGGGAATACATTGTCCGGTGGTGAGCGCCGCCGGGCCGAAATCGCACGCGCTTTGGCTGCTGATCCGAAGTATATTCTACTGGATGAGCCGTTTACTGGCGTTGATCCGATTGCTGTGTCAGATATTCAGGATATCGTGCACCATCTGAAAGAAAAGGGTTTCGGGATTCTGATTACTGATCACAGTGTTCGCGAAACACTGTCTATTACCGATCGGGCATATATTATCTTTGACGGCAAGATACTGGTATCCGGGACATCGGAGGAAATTGCGCTGGATGAAACTGCGCGCAAGTTCTATCTGGGAGATCGTTTCAGTATGTAAATACCATAGGCTGGTGGCGGCGATGGTGCGAAGGGAGTGTATCGGATGTATGGTGCCCTACTAGTAATCGTGCTGATTGCTTTGGGTGGCGTGGTCGCCTTTTTGGGCGATCGGGTCGGCATGCGCGTAGGGCGTCGCCGCATCACGCTTTTTAATCTCCGTCCCAAATACACTTCCATGCTGATCACCATCTTTACCGGCGTGATTATTGTTGCCGCAACGATTGGCATCATGGCAGTTGTGTCGCAGGATGTCAGAACGGCGTTGTTTAGCATGAAAGAGCTGCAAAATGACCTCAAGCAGACGCGCAGCGAACTGGAGAGCACTGAGGCGCATGCCTCCGAATTGACCAATACCGTTGAGGTGTTAGTTGATCAGGTATCTTTGAAAGAACAAGAATACCAGCGGCTCGTAGACCAATATGAAGCTACCAAGGAAAAGCTGGATCAAGTGACCGAACGGCGTGCCCAGGTTGAAAAACAGCTGGTGCTCGTAACCGGAAGACTCAATACGGTAACACATCAATATGAAATCGCCAGCAAGAACCTGGCGGAAACCGAGAAAAATCTGGCGGAAACAGAGGAGAACTTGCGTTTCGCACAGGCCAGAATGGAGCCACTTACCGAAATTCAGTCTCAGTTGACTTCAGTAATCGACCAGCTCACTCTGGAAAGGGAACGGCTGAGTCGGGAAGTTGAAGCGCTCACCGCCGAGACGTTGAGTTTGCAGGAAGGACTCCGGGGGATGCTTGGAAGGCAGGTTGTTTTCCATACCGGCGAAATTGTCTTGGCGACCGTGATCGAAGGCGGCCGCAGCACTGCTGAAATAACGCAGGAACTGCTCAATGTTCACCTTAAAAAAGCAAACGAACTGGCGTTGGTGCGTGGTGCCCAGGTGCCAGGCAGCGAAACGGATGCCCTGAAGATCAGGCCGGTCGACTTGGAGGAGGCTGTTGCCAAGCTGGTTTCCGTCAAAGGCAAAGCGGTACTGAGGGTTTTGTCTTCTACAAATACAGTGGCTCAGGAACCGGTGCTGGTAACATTTCAAATTTTGCCGGATGAACTAATTTTTGCAGCCGGTGAAGTGATTGCGGAAGCCGCTGTAGATAGCAATGCGGATCCGAATGCCATATTGGAAAAAATTCTGGGGCTGCTCGAGGAAGTTAACTGGCGTGCCATTGTCGAAAAAGGCATGGTTTCCGACTTACAGGGCATTGTCGGTCAGATCAGTTCCTGGCAGGAAGTACAGGACATCATTTCCAGGGTAAAGAATCATCAGAATAAGACGGTCATCATTCAGGCCTGTGCCGAAGAGAATACCTGGCGGGCCCAGGGGCCGCTGAAAGTGGCCTTGAAGATTAAAGAATAATTCCGCATAGCACAGCGCGCCTCTGGCAGGCGCGTTTGCGATTTCCATCCTTTCGCGAATCCGGAAAGACAGGGATATAGGCTGGTAGCGTCGAAGTTTTTCCTGTATTCTAATTCGGAGTGAAAGGAGGGAAATAACCGGCGTTTGTTGGTTTGCTTTAATGGAAGCGATTAGCCGGATGCAAAATGACTAAAAAACACACAGTAACGATCCTGTTAGCCTTGCTTCTCTGTCTTATGGCAGCAGGGCCAGCTTATGGGATGGAACAGCAGCAGCAACGTACAATTCAGGCATTCAGGCTTTTGAAGAATATCGGCCTGATCCAGGCATTACCCGCTTCAGATGAGGAACTGATGTCATTAGACCGCTTTGAAAAGGCCAACATCGTGGCTCAGGCGGCGGAGCGCGCTGCCAGCGCGCTTGAGGCACAGAGTGAGGCACAGAGGGCGCAAGCGGCGCTAGCGCAGTCCGGACATGGCGATGGCGCACAGGCGGAGTTGCCACAGCCACAGCTGTACCAGGCAGCGGTTTTGGAGAGTCTGGCATGGTTGGAGAGTGTATTTTACGAGGAACTGATCCAGCTGAACAAAGCCCCGCACTTTTTGGCGCTAACCGGTAAGGCGGCCAGAGATATGGGTCTGGGGGCTGGTGGCGTTGGCGTTAACGGCTCTGGTACTATTGGCGCTGCTGGTGAGCAGCTACCGCTTGAGTCGGAAACGTACCCGGTCTATGTGAACTCATCGCCTGTCAGAACTTATCAAATGATCATTACCACGGAAAGTAATGACGCACAAGCGAAGGCAGGCGCGGAAACGGCTACAGGCACAGACAATTCAACGACTATATCAGTGCCAATTATGTTTTAGCATTTTTTCGGCTTGGTTTTAGGGAATCCGGTAAAACAGGGCTGCCCTTAACAGGGTGGCCTGTTGTTTCCTAATTGCTTTAGACAGGGTGATAAATATAATGTCAGTGATATTAGCAGTCGATCCAGGAAGAGAGAAGTGTGGCCTGGCAATGGTCGATGAATCAGTTGGCGTGATTTGGAAACGGATTGTGCCTGCCGCCGAGTTGATGACCACCGTGGCGCAATTAGTACGGCAAGAAGAGGTCCGGACAGTTGTAGCTGGTGATCGTACAGGCAGCACTGCTTTTAAAACTAAATGGGATCAGAGCGGGCTAAGCGCTCAGGCACGCCTGGTTTTTGTCGACGAGCATCTGTCGAGCGTTGAGGGACGCCGGCGTTATCTGCGCGACCATCCCGGTAAAGGTTTGCGTCGCCTGCTGCCAATTGGCCTCAAGACACCAGATCAACCATTCGACGACTATGTGGCTGTGATTTTGGCGGAACGATTTTTAAAGAAAAAAGACCAATATTGACATGGAATAAAAGGAACTATGCGGAAACAATAGAATAAATAGCACATGAGTGACTCCAGGAGTGAAAGGCAATGTTAAAAAAGGTCGGTGCTATTTGTCTTTTATTAACGCTTATAGCTGCACCGTTGCTGATTTCAGCATCCGGGGCTGTTGTGCCATACGATCATTGGTTGTATAGCCATTTTACGTTGCTCTATAATGATGGACTCCTGCCGGATTATCCGGCAGAGTTGATCGGCAAAAATCGTGAGCTGACCAGATATGAGATGGCCTATTATTTGAAAGGCCTGCTGGAAAGACTGGAAGCGCAACAGGCACGCAGTGTAAGTCTTGATGCCAGGCAGCTACTACTGCTGGAAGAGTGTTTGATGGAATTAAAGAAGGAACTTCTGGCACTCGGGGTATCAATTCGCTCGCTGGATATGACTTCACTGGCGCGCAGTAGCGGATTGGAAACGTCCGAAAATCTAAATGATCCAGAATACGAGTATAGTAAACTGAGCGCTTTGACAGAGACAACGCCAGATGATCCGTTGATTGGCGCGCGAGGTCCGGTTGTCATATGTCAATTCAGCCCGGTGGCACCGATTTCTTACGGATTGCAGCGTGATATCGAATTACATATCATAGATACCTATTACGATCCTGTGAGTGCAGCGCTGATGCCTGCCACATTTATTGCCGAAAATGCTCCGCATGCGGTACTGCAAAATACGGGTACACTGGCCATGCCAGGTAAACTGGGCGTTCAGGAAGCAGGACTCGATGCTGTGTTTCGGGCAGATGCGTTTACTAATAGCAAAACAAGCAGCTCCGGAACATGGACAGTTAGTGCCGGAGCAGGTTCCAGTATGGGTCTGGTGTCGTCCGTGGCCTTAACTGACCTTTATGGCAGGCGCATTAACGCCATGAGTATTGGTGATAATGGCGGCCTCAATGGTGATCATGAACTTTCTGTGGGCAGTGCGACGGCACAAAATACCACTCAGGATTTGGATATGACCCTTGAAATCGGGCGTTTCGTGGTTTCGACCAATACACCGGTAGGCAGTATTATCAAGGGCATAGGGCTTTCGGGAGACGCATACGGCTCACTGGGACTGCGTACCCGCTATGAATACGCACAGTTCGGTTCATTAATGCAGGAACCTGTTTCCGCGGCAGTGGCCATTGAAGGTAAGCTGGTACTTGGCACGGCAACTTTGTACGGAGGCTATGGCTATAGCGCGGTAAGACAATCAGTCGCCGAACAGTTTAACCTGAGCCAGTCGATTACAAATGCCGGTATCAATTTCCGGCTTTCGCCTGATTTGCAGCTATTTGCGGAATATGTTGTTCTGGCTCCGACGCAACCCTGGAACCAGCGTCAGGCAGTTGTGGGGTTGCAGTACAGTGATTTGGGTTCGTTTATGTTCGGTTATCGCTTGTTAAGCTTGGCGGATTCACAGCTGCTGGCGTCTTTTTCACTGAAATTCTAGATGATGGGCACAGCTTAGGGAGGTAACATAGATGCAGGCGCCAATGATTATCGGCTTGGCAGGCGGCACCGGCTCTGGAAAGACAACTGTGGCGCGGACGATCTTGGATACTTTTAAGGACGATTGCGCTTTAATTCCACAGGATGCCTATTATAGGGATCAGACCAACTTACCGATGGAAGAGCGCGTCAAACAAAACTATGATCATCCGGATGCTTTTGACTTCAAAAGACTGATCGTGGACTTGAAAAAATTACGTAGCGGACAGAAAGTTTACCGGCCAGAATATTGCTTCGTAACGCATACCCGCAAACCCGGCGAAGTATTGGTGGAGCCGAAGCGGATTATCGTTTTCGAAGGTATTCTGGCGTTTTATGATCCGGCTATTCGCAAGATGATCGACCTGATGATATTTGTGGACACTGATCCCGATGTCAGGCTAATCCGGCGGGTCTCCAGAGACATTAATGAACGTGGCCGCTCTTTGGAGTCCGTATTTGACCAATATCTCAAGACTGTTAAGCCAATGCATGAGGCATTTATTGAGCCCACTAAAAAATATGCTCATATCATATTGCCGGAAGGCGGTTTTAACCGCGCCGGGCTGGAAGTACTTATTTCGCGGCTTAGGATGGCGCTGGAAGGGAAGTCTCCGCTGGAGACCGACGAAGCGCAGCCGACCGTGATTGGGGCCGAGAAGATCGCCGAGTAGCCTATAGCCTATAGTATTTAGGTCATAGAAGGCTGATTGCATGTTACCTGGCGCATTCCTTCGCATATGTTATAAGGACTCCTTTTAGGAGGTGGCCATATTTGGCGATGGAAACGCGCAGCGCTCTTGACAAGCCGGATCCGCGCATTGAAGGTCTTTTGGCGCGTGTTCGTGAAGATATTTGTGGCGAGTTGCTGGCGATTAATGATTACAGCCTGCACGCCCGGGAAGCCGACCTGCTAGGCATGGACAAAGTAGCTCTTGTATTACGGCAGATCTTGTGCGGAGAAAAGGAACATCTGGCGCATCATATTAAATTATTGCTGGAGAATGATCCCGAGCAAGCTGATATTCTGGCTAAAGTCCTAGGGGCGGCGATTTGAGTGAGGGCTCAAGGCGGCGGTCAGTGGCAAGGCGGCGACAGCACTGATGCTGACAACGATGGCAGCCGGTCATCAGTGGCGGCGCCCATCAGTAACGCCCAGCAAACGGAGAGCATCATTCAGCGACTGATCTAGGTTCAAGAGGGGGGCGAACAGATCGCCTTCTTTTTTTATGCGGTCGAGGGCATTTTTAATGGTAAACGATCCGGGGCTGACGTGGCGCAGTTCTTCCCAACGAACCGGCATCGATACCGGTGCTTCTGGAAAAGGTCTCAAGCTGTAGACAGCGGCAATAGTCTTGCCCTTCAGGTTCTGTAGATGATCTATGTAGACGCGCCCGCCGCGGTCCTTAATAGCCCTTTGATTCGTGGCCTTATCAGGCATAGTTCTGATGATGATGTCACCCAGGCTTTCGACCAGCTGGCTGGTCTGCTTGAAGGTGTAGATCGGTGCAATCGGGATATAAATATGGAGACCGGTAGCGCCGGATATTTTGGGAAAACTGCGCAAGTTAATCTGATCCAGCAGGATTTTGATGGCTAAGGCCACTTCGACTGCATCGGAGAATGTGGCAGGCTCCATCGGATCCAGATCAATAATGATGTAGGTCGGATTTTCCAGATGCGGGAAGCGGCTCAGCCACGGATGCACTTCGATACAACCAAGATTAACGCTCCAAAGCAAGGTTGCCAGATTATTGGCCATGCAATAGACTGTCACGCGATTCTCGGCGCGCAGTGGTACTCTTTCCACCCAGAATGGGGCATCCGGGAAGTTTTTCTGATAAAAGTAGTGGCCGTTGATTCCGTGCGGATAACGTACCAAAGAAAGCAGCCTGTTATGCAGGTGCGGGGCGAGATAAGGCCAGACAGAGGTATAATACTGCAGAATATCTGCTTTGGTGTACCCATGCTGCGGCCAAAAAACTTTATCAATATTACTAATCAGCAAGGTATGTCCTTCTACTGAGACCATCGTTTGGTTCTTGGCATCCATTTCCTATTGCACCGTCCGTTCTGTCCGTTGTGTCTGTTGTGTTTGTTGTGTCAGTTCAGTTCGTTCTCCCCTTCTCTCAGTTCATTCGGGTCGAAAGATCCGGAGGGGTCAAAAATACATTCCTGAGGCTTAATACCGGGGCAAAACCCCTGGAATGACGGGTGGCGCAACGTGCGCGCCTCTGTTAACTCGAGATACTCCACCAGGCAGGTTAGCTCTGGTTTTACCCAATAGACCTGACGTCCGGCAGTCGGGAAATCATCGGCTGGCCCCGGCGGCGCATCTGCCACCAAAGGGGCCAATGTATACTGCAAGTAATCAATATCCCGTTGTGATAAACCGGAGCCGACATAGCCGAAACCACGCAGCGCGCCATGGTAATAAGCCCCAATTAGGAGAGAGGCAATGGCACTTCTTTTGGGATCCCTTTGTGGCGCATGACTGTAAAACCCACAAATCACAAATGGCTGTAATAGCCGCCTTTTTATTTTGATCCAGTCGGGCGAACGTTTGCCTGGCAAGTATGGCGAGCCAAGGCGTTTTGCCATGATTCCTTCGAGTTTCTGCTGGCAGGCGGCCC
>JBMNNY010000054.1:0-12271 GCA_050942765.1 Bacillota bacterium
CCCTGGCTAAGGCCTCTTTTACAAACGCCGCTCCGTGCAAGCGGCGCCCGCTTAAGGCAAAAAACAGTTCCCCCGGCTTGAGTGATCGCGTATCAGTTGAAATACCAGATATATCTGCCTGCAGTAATGAGCTATTGTCATTGCCAGATTGCGTGCTGCGTTGGCAACTGATTCCCTGCATCACCTGGGCCAATATCATAAAGGCACCTCCGCGATACTGCTCCGGACACTACTTCTTGATTATTATTTGAAAAAAACATGGTTTCCTATCACAGTTGTTACCGGACGGCTGCGCACCCATGAGTTTGAAGTCTTGGCCGGGTTAAAGAATCCGATCGCCCCAAAGGAAGGATCCACTCCGCGCACTGCCTCCTGCGTGGCTCTTATCGCTTCCGCTCCCGCCGGTATATTGATCCTGCCATTGAGGACCGGTTCATATTGCACATAGCGGCCATCGATAACCTGATAGATTACTCCTGGAATTGTGTTTGGATAATTGCTGCTGGCAACCCGATTGAGGACAGTTGCGGCTACAGCGACTTTCCCGAGATAGGGCTCACCTTCCGCTTCCGCATGGACCAACCTGGCCAGCAAATCCAAGTCTGCTGCACTATAACCTGGATTTGGCTGCGAAGGCGATGGCGGTTCAGCTGCGGGCTGCATTTTTATATTGTGACTGATGCTTTCTCTCCCGATCGCTACTTTTATGTAATACTCCCGATATCCAGAAGCAGTAACGATTAGTTCATAGGTTCCTGGTAGCAGAGCATCAGCCATATAGGTACCGTTGACTACTGTGACCGGATTCCCGCCAAGAGTAACATGCGCACCTTGTAGTACAATTCCCGTCTTTGCATCAGTAATCTGCCCGCTCAGCCGACCGGTCGGAGTTGGTTGAGCCGCATTGGAACAACCACCCAGCACGAGCATCACACTTAGCAGACATACTAATGTAATAAACTGGTGCCTTGCCATAAAATATCCCTCCAATAACAAATCCTGTTACGGAAGGATTTTCGACACATTTTCACGGCGAACCTTTATGAAAGATATGGATGCGCGGCTGCCGGACTTACTCCTCACCCACTATCCTGTTGGCAACCCGCCCCAGAACCCCGCATTGCAGATCAATTGCGCCATAGGTGCAAGCTTCGTGGCAGCAGTAACAGGTAATGCATTTTGAGCGTGTCAAATGTACCCGGCCATCGAGCAAATTCAATGCTTTGGCAGGACAGATTTTGACACAGGCGCCGCATGACTTACATTTGGCAGGTGATATCGCCGGATAGGCAATGAGTAAATTACGCAACGTCTTTTGCAGAAATGGAGGTCCGAATGATACTCGCGTTGTAACGGCCGGTTTAAATCCCTCGACTCTCACATCGTCAAGGTTATCACCCAGCCATTGAACATCATCCATTGAAAATGGCTTTAGATTGCGTTTCTTGGCTGCTTTGACAATCGGTATCTTACTCGGAGAAAACCCAATAATCTGCAATGCCGCAAGATCAGCGGCCAGCGCATTGCCAGAAACGATTAGGACCCCCACCTTGCGCGGTGTCCCGGTACGCGGTCCATTGCCTTCCATTGCCATAATCCCGTCGATAATGGTCAGTCCTGGCCTGACAGCCGTATATATATCAAGAAGAAAATCGGCAAATACATCGCGATCAGGATAACGAAAATGCTGCTTGGCCTTATTCAGTCCGACCAGACAGCCATACAGGTTTTTGACTCCGCCGGTATAGAGCTGTAAAGCATGGGTCTTCAACTTCGCACAACTTACTACCATTGCAGCGCCAGCAACAGCTGCCGCTGTTGGAAGCCGTCTGGAAACCCGCCCTTCAGGCGAATTTATTTCGACCACTGTTTCAAAATCCGCAGGCAATACTCCCAAATCATATACCGGTTGAAGTCCGGATTTAATAGCTGTTTTTAGCGGAGTTCCGAGCCCTGGGCTATCCCCCATTTCCACTTGACAGCCCTTTTGCAGCAAAATCGATGCAATGGCTTGCATAACCGATGGATGGGTAGTGACCGCTTTCTCAGGCGGTTCACCGGCAAGCAGATTGGGTTTTAATAGTATAGATCCGGACGGGGATGTGGAGGCTGGCAGGAAAGCATCAATGCCGCCCAGCAAATCCAGCGCTCGATTTAGTGACTGCGTAACTTTGGAAACGTCATAGCTATCGCACTTTACTACAGCAACTTTATACACCCGGCATAGCTCCTTCTCAGCTGCGCGCTTAAATTAGGTACCTGTTTTAAGGTACCTTCGTTTATTCGCTATCTTAGGTGCGCTTCCTTCCGGTCGGATCATCAATGATGACATGAAGGGGATGCTTTTCTATGCAGGGAATGAGAGATCCATGTTTCAGAGGCATGGCCGTTCAGGAAATGCGTTCAAAAACCACGACAGATAACGGATCCAGCTTGATTGAACAGAAGCAGTCATCTGAGGCTATCTTGCAGCAAGTAACGGCGGCACAGTCGTCCATCCCCGTCACCTCGCCATCGGCAGCGCATGGTGGAAAGCATAACTGATATGATCCTGCCAATGCTTCGACCGATTGCGCCAATTGTCTCAGTTGCCCAAGGATTTCCCCAGTCGACACCAGCACCGGGCTTTCCGAAAAGTTGAACATGCATAAAGCTGCATCTGCGGCATCCCATCTGGCAAACACATATACACTACGTTCACCATCAACCAGCAGCTGAGTAAACTTGCCTCCGGAGAAGATTTTTTTCTCGCGGCGCAACTTGATCAGTGCCCGATAGTGCGCCAATATTTCAGAATCCCATTGCGACGGATGCCACTCCATACACCGGCGGCAATCGGGATCCTCTCCGCCAGCCATGCCAATTTCATCACCATAATAGATATATGGAACACCCGGGTATAAGAACTGAAATGCTACCGCCAGCTTAAGTAATGCACGGTTTCCGGAAAGCGCGGTTAAAATGCGCCTGCGGTCATGCGAATCAAGCAGGTTCCAAAGCATCGGTGTGACAGTACTGCGCTCGGCCTGGCGCAGCCTTCCCAGTGTATCGGCAAATGTCTCCAGACTAATCGCCGGTTCCTGTCTGGTAAGAAAATCCACGCATAGATGCTGCCAGGGGTAATGCATTACCGTGTCAAAATGATCGCCTTCCAGGAAATTGGCAGCATCGTGCATTACTTCACCAATAATCAAGCACTCTGGATTAATAGCCTTGATGCGTCGGCGGAACTCGCGCCAAAAATCCGGGTGTACTTCATCAGCGACATCCAACCGCCATCCATCGAGTGACAAATGCCTGGTCCAGAATTCTGCTGCCTGAATCAAATATTCGCGCACTTCCGGGTTATCTGTCATCAGTTTGGGCATGGAGGCAATTCCATTCGCAAATGTCTCGTAATTGGGCGGCTCTGCAGCCGGATCAACCGGATAATTGTAAATATTGAACCATGAGGCATACCGCGAGTCTGCTCCCTTCTGTACTACATCTTGAAATGGAGCAAAACTCAACCCGCTATGATTAAAAACGGCGTCCAAAACAACCCTGATGCCACGCTGGTGGCACTGCGCAACCAACTCGCGGGCCGTCTCCTGATCCCCAAAATGCGGATCAATTTCGTAATAATCACTGGTATCGTATTTATGGTTAGAGGGAGCGCTGAAAATCGGGGTCAGGTAAAGACAGTTTACGCCAAGCCATTCCAGATAATCAAGTTTTGTAATAATGCCGCGCAAATCACCCCCAAAGAAGCTTTGGGACTCCGGCAGTTCGCCCCAGGGCTTGACATTGGGGGGATCATTAGATGGATCTCCGTTACAAAAGCGTTCGGGGAAAATTGAGTAGACAATGGCATCCTGCGCCCATTGCGGTATGGTGGCATTTCGATCCCACCACAAATAGGGATACTGAAAACACCAACGCCAAATTACGTCCGCAGGGACAAATTCCGCAAAACCGCCTTCTCCATACCAGACTTCCTGTCCGTTTTCAGTCAAGATAAAGTAATAGGCAAATCGCCTGGTTGGCAAGGAAATGGTGGCTGTCCAATAATCATATAACCCGTCGTGATCCTCCAGGTTCATAACACACAAGCGCCAGTTTCTCGGATGTTCATGACGATCAGCATAAGCAATCGCCACACTGTCTATTTCCGCCCGGGAAGTACGCAGCCTTACGGTCAGACTGTCCGGACCGGCGGCCCAGGCATATATGCCAGAAGGTTTGTGATAGATGGCATGTGCGTTCATCACAGACTGATCTCCATTTTCCAGTTTGTCAGGCCAGGGGCGGTATGGACTCCAACATGCAGACAACCACGCATCGCATCAAAATACCAGGATTGGCTTGTTACGACACTTGCCAGAGTCGCCTCCGGTGCAACTGCACCGCCCCCAAAGCTCACCGATACAGGCGGCACTTCCAGCCCGAAAATGCGCACCACCTGCACTGGCAGCGGTTGATCATACGTACCGTTTTTCGCCGCACTGACGGACAGCACGGTGTCGGCGCGCCGGAATTCGAAGTGCCAAATGGCCGATTCTCCTTGTTGATAGCGTAATGAATACCCGTCATCATGATATAAATCAAAAGTGCTGCCGGATGCATTACCCGGAAAAACGTCCAGGTACTCAATAGTCGGCGCTTGCTCGCCGGTGTAATTCATCACCGGAGCCAGCGGCAGGATCGCGCCTGCCTTAAGGAACACCGGAATGCACTCCAAGGGCGCTTCCGCCACAATATCCGCCGGCCCTTGCCAAATACGGCCGCTATAATAATCCAGCCAAATGCCTTCTGGCAAATAAACATGACGGCAGACACTTCCAGGTTTGGTCACTGGCGCCACCATGACACTACTGCCGAACAAGAATTGATCGAACAGCCGGTGCGCCCTTTCATCCTGAGCATAGTCCATCACCAGCGGACGCATCACCGGACAGCCTGTTAAGGAAGCCCGGTACATCAAAGTATAGAGATACGGCAACAATTGATATCTGAACCGGATCGCCTCCCGGCAAATCGCCAGATACGGATCTGGCAGAGCAAACGGCTCCTGCGCCCTGGTCCCGATAGCACTGTGATTGCGGAAAAGTGGAATGAACACTCCCAACTGCGTCCACCTGGTTACCAGTTCGGGATTTGAATCGAACAAAAACCCTCCGACATCACAACCGCAAAATGGCTGACCTGATAAACCCAAGTTCAGACACATCGGGATTGCCATTTCGAGATGCTCCCACCAGCTCGAATTATCTCCTGTCCAGGTACAGGCATAGCGCTGAATTCCGGAGTAGCCTGCCCGGCTGATCACAAAAGGCCTGTCGGCAGGCTTGTACACCTGAAAAGCCATCACAGAGGCCTCCGCCATCCGATTGGCATAAAGATTATGAACCAGCTCATGGCGCACTTCTTCGAAATTAGGACCATGCAGCGCATCATGAGGCAACGTCTTATCGGGAGTATCGAAGGCAGCCGGTTCATTCATATCATTCCAAATTCCCGAGATACCGGCTTCAAACAGTACGGCATGCTCTTCCGACCACCATTCCCGGGTTTCTTCCTTCAGAAAGTCCGGCAGATGAACCGCTCCAGGCCAAACCTCCACTGTAACAGGCTGACCGTCAGCGGCGCGCACGAAATGGTTATCGGCCATACCCCGCAAATATGGCCCGTACTCCGGATCAATTTTGACACCTGGATCGACGATCGCAACCGTTCTGAAGCCCATCTTTGCCAGCTTATCGCACATGGCTTGCGGGTCCGGAAAGTGTTTCGGATCAAAAGTAAAGACGCGGAAACCGTCCATATAATGAATATCAAGGTAAACTGCATCACAGGGAATTTCATTATTACGCAGCGCTGCTGCCACTTCTTCGACTTCAGCCTGCGAACTGTAGCTATAGCGAGATTGGTGATAGCCCAGTGTCCAGAGCGGTGGCAGCGCCATTCTTCCAGTCAGTCTGGTATACTGCTCAACAACGTCTTCCATGCGCGGACCGGCAAAAAGATAATAGTTAAGCCGCCGTTCCCTGGTGGCCATCGACAGTATCTCCGGCTCCCCTTTGCCGACATCAAAAATCGTTCGACCGGGGCTGTCCAGAAACACACCATAGGCACCGGCCTGAGAATGCGCGATATAAAAAGGAATCGACATATACAGGCAATCGGTGGACTGCAGATACGGATTGACATCGGTGTTCCACATTTCCAGCCTTTGTCCACGCTTATCCAAATAGCCCGTTTTCTCACCAAAACCATAGAAATGCTCGTTTGTTTTGATTTGATGACGACAAGCCGCACCCCGTCCCAGCCAGCCAACACTACCACCGGTGATAAAACCGTCTCCTGCCACCGCTGCAGCTGCTGCGCTTGTTGCGCCTGCTGTGCCTGCTGTGCCTGTTGTGCCTGCTGCGCTTGCTGCTTCCGCCGGCACCCGCCGCACATAATCAACCATAAAAGGATTCTTATGCACTATGACGCTGAGCTTTTCCGAAGCCAACTCAATCCGGTCGCCCAGATCAGCAACAGCAATTGACAAGTTGCCCGTTCCATTGTAGATCACTGCACCGCTATCCGGCGCAATTACATCTCCAACATGCAGCTGATCGGGCAGCATCGAAAAGTGCACGATTTCATGATCCAGGAAGCGAATTTCAATCCGGGCTATTCCCGATCCCGCGTTGGCCGGTCTCGCCCCGGCCTGGTGTGCAATGTTAGCAGAAAAAACTGCGCCACCGGCGCATTTTTCATAGGCTGCCACTTTGCTAATCGGTATAAATGCATCTCTGTCTGGCAGTGTTAAGCCAGTATTCAAGAATATACCCCTTCCGCTGAAGTGTAATCTGTAAATAGTATGTGCATCTCTTTAATGAACAGGTCACTTACAGACTTGCTTGCCGCACAGACTTGCCTGCCGCATGCTGGACTGCCGGATCACTAATTCAGCAGGCACGATCCGGTTTTTGCCGGTAAATTCATGTTCAATGCCATGGATCAGCATCTTCGCAGCCTGCCGCCCCATTTCGAAAATAGGAATACGCACCGTCGATAAGGCTGGCTCCATAATGCTGGAGATGGGATCATCATTGAATCCGATAAGACCGAGTTCCTCCGGGCATTTAATGCCATATTGGCGGGCGCTCTTCAAAACCCCCACGGCCAGCGTATCGTCCATGGCAAAGATGGCGTCCGGCCGTTCACCATGACTGCGTGCTTCCCTCGCCTTTCCTGGTTCTTCCGTTGCCGCTGTGCCCAGCAGCTTCTCGCCGGCGGCCATACCGGCCTGCATCGTGGATTCAGTACAAATTATCCATTCTTTCCTGATCTCTATTCCGCGCCTGGTAAGCGCATTTTTATAACCTTGCAGACGATCGAATGTCACTACCAGGTCAGGACTGCCCCCAACACAGGCAATGCGCAAATAGCCCTGATCCAGCAAATGTGTCACGGCCATATCAGCAGCCGCAATATTATCATTATTAACGGATGGCACATCGCTACCTGGAACCCGCCCAATCACCACAAAAGGAAAACCCTCTTGCTCCAGAGCGCTGACCAGAGGATCATCCATACGGGAGGCAGCGTGAATTACTCCCTCCACGCGCCTGTTCCGAAAAAGGTTTAGCACCTGGCTGCATTCTTCTTCGCGTGAAAGGCTTGACACCAATAACACATGATGCTTGTCCGCATAGGCCTGCTCGGAAATTCCGCCAATCAGTTCGGCAAAAAACGGAATAGCCATGGCAGTACGTGGTGCACGGGACAGGACCAACCCGATCGTATCGGACTTTTGATTGACGAGACTGCGGGCAATGGCATTCGGATGATAGCCCAGCTGTTCCATGACCTTAAGGACTCTTTGACGGGTTGGCTCACTGATTCGGCTATCCCCGGTTAATACGCGCGAAACTGTTGAGGCCGATACTTTAGCCTCAGCGGCCACATGCTTAATTGTCACAGGCATTGATGATCAATCCTTTCAGCCTTTAACCGCACCGCGTGTCAACCCGGATACCAATTGCTTCTGCAGGACCCAAAAAAGAATCACAATCGGTAAGGCCCCGATCAAAGCCGCTGCAGCAAATACACCCCACCGCTTGGCATACTGATCCGCGACAAAAGTCTGCAGTCCGACCGCCATTGTCAGATTATTGGTATTGGCCAGCAGTACACGCGCGATGACGAACTCAGAATAAGTTGCCATAAACTGCAGGAAGAACACAACCACCAAAATAGGGCGCGCCAGTGGCAAGATAATCTTCCGGAAAATCTGTAAATGAGTTGCGCCATCAATCATCGCCGACTCTTCCAATGATTTCGGGATCGTATCAAAAAAGCCCTTCAACAGCCAAACGTTTGCGCCCATCGCCCCGCCCAGGTATACCAAAATCAGCCCGGAATGCGTATCAAGTCCCAGAGCCGGGATATATTCTCCAATTAAGAAAATTATCAAATAAATGGCAACCATCGCAAGCATCTGGGGAAACATCTGGATCAGCAGAATCGCAAAAAGGCCGCTGCGACGTCCCTTAAAACGCAAGCGGGAGAAGGCATAGGCTGCCAGGGCTGTAATCAGAACGACCAATAAGGAGGTGATAATGCATATTTTGAAGGTATTCAGAAACCAAGTCCCAAATGGATGCTGCTCACTGGTAAACAGCCTTTGATAATTAATGAACGATGCGTTCGGCGGGATCAGCTTTTGTCCGGCAATTGAGTTGGCGGGATCTAGCGAAGCGGACATGATCCAGATTACCGGAAAAAGCGCAAAGACAATACAAACCAGTATGACAACATGACGCCACAATCGGTCCAGTTTAGCCATTGTCATTGACCTCCTCAAGCGCGCCGGTAAAGCGGAAATTAAACCAGCTGATTGTTCCGACGATCAGGAAAATCAGGATTGATACCGCGGACGCCAACCCATACCGCCCGCCGCTGCCGCCTTCAAAGGCCATCCGGTAAGTATAAGTGATTAAGATATCTGTGGCACCAGTCGGCGTTAAAGCACCCGGAATTGCAGGCCGGCCTTCGGTAACCAGATAAATGACGGAAAAGTTGTTAAAATTGAATGCAAAACTCGAAATTAGCAGTGGTGCCAATGAAACAAGCAACAGCGGAAAAGTGATTTTCCAGAACTTATACCATCCGGAAGCACCGTCGACAGTGGCCGCTTCATACAGATCGGTCGGAATACTCTGCAACGCACCCAGCGAGATGATCATCATATAAGGGAATCCCAGCCATAGATTGACAATAATCAAGGCTGCCTTGGCCCAAAAAGGATGCTGCAGCCAAGGAATGCTCACACCCAGAATATTATTTATGACACCCACTTCCGTATTGAACATACCGCGCCAAATCAGGGCTGAAATGAACGCTGGCAGCGTGTATGGGATAATCAGCAGCACCCGGTACAGACCGCGCAGCTTCAACTTGGCATCATTGAGCAGCACTGCCAGCAAGAGGCCTAAAGCGAAGGTCGTTACCACGCTCAAGAGTGCCCAGATCACCGTCCAGGAGAATACCTGCCAGAAAGGATCGGCAATGCGTTTATTCGTCAGCAGGCTGATGAAGTTGCGCCAGCCGACTGTCGTGCGAAACCCGATGTCGAGTGTTTCACCGGAATCCGATATAAAACTGCCATCCAGGGCGCGGTAGACAGTACCGTCCTCCAAGTCTGTGAGCGTATCAAGTTCCGCATTGTACTCGAATTGCGGAACGTACGATGCGAATTGATCTATGCTGCGCATTTTCAGGTAGACATCAGTACGCTGATCAGTACGCTGATCAGTTCGCTGCTCTTCTGCCTGGGCAGCGTCACCTGGCTGGCTGCCCGGCTGATCATCCAAATGAAAAATCAGCTTCTCAAATTGCCCGATGTAAGCGAAAACTTCTAATCCGCCCAATCGGGCCAGATTGCCCATTTTATCAAAAACCCCGTCACCGTCTGCATCAACCGGCTTAAGGGGTGATTCTGCCAATGGATAAAGCTTTTGATCATATCCCACAAATTGCTGACCTTGCGAGTCAGTCAACACCACCGCCAGTTGTTTGGCTTTACCGACACTGTCGGTATCACCGGCATTTTTGGCAGGGTCGGCAATTTCAGCAAAATACTCCGGCGTATAAATCGGCAAATTCTCTTGGAGCAAATAACGGTGGGCATATTGCTCGATTGCCTGTGCTTTGGTAAGGATATGTCCTGTTCCGAAGTTCGTAAAAGCAACGTAAACGGTATAACCGATCGGAAAAATCACCATAACTAACATAAATAATAGGCCTGGCAACATGAAACGGAGCGGAAACGCTTTTTTCGACAGAAAAGCATAGTCAATCCCGGCAGTGGCGATCACCAGCACTCCTAAAAGGATCCACTGGCCATCGCCCCAAAGGATCGGAATCGTCCAAAGTGCCAGGGCGTTTAGGATTCCCAACAAAAGAATCTTGATAATTGTTGGCCCTGTTTTGAGCGGTTGCCTGGATTGCCTGGGTAGTCTGGGTAGTCTGGATTGCCAGGGCTCTTTGACGGCGGAAACATTGCTGTCGGTGTTGTTTGTTTCCGTAGGCTGCGTCACCCTATTCAAAGCCTTCACCACCGTTTTTAGCGTGGTGCCGATGCGTTTCCGCACCGGCACCGCTACTTTATTCAGACCAGAAAGGCCAGGTTAATTCGGGATACACAAATACGCGGCTAGTGATTTGGGGCCTTATTGTCCCTTGATTGTGGCAATAATCTGAGCAACCGCTTCGTCCAGAGCTTTTTGCGGAGTCATTTTGCCATTGAAGATGAGCTCCAGAGCATTGCTCCAGGCTGTCCAAACGGAAGCCATTTCCGGAATGGCAGGCATCGGGATGCCGGCATTGGCGCTTTCGAGCGTGCCGACAATATCCGGATCGGTGATCTTGGCGGCAACCGCCAAATGAGCAGCCGGGCGCGGATCCTTGTCAAAGAGAGCCTTCATTGTGGCTTCAGTGGCTATATATTCATTTAAGAAGGCTTTGGCCAGCATTTTGTTTTTACTGAAAGAACTGATCATAAAGCCTTGTACGCCAACGAACGGGCGCGGTGCTTTACCGTCAATCAGTGGGATTTTGGTGAAGCCGTAGTTGACATTGGCTTCCCGGATCTCAGCGATAGCCCATGGACCGGTTACGATCATGCCCATTTTGCCTTCTTTGAAAAGACTCATCATCGTCGCATAATCAATGCCGGTAGGCATAATGCCTTCTTTGATCAGTTGCAGAAGCAGTTCCATGCCGCGGACGGCACCTTTGTTATTGAGGCCTACATCCAACGGATTGAGCGTACCATCGGGATTAGTTCCAAATACATACCCGCCGGCTGCGCTCATCATTGGGAAGGTGTGGTAGGGATCGGGCTGCGGGATAACAAAACCGTACTTTTTATTGGCTTTGTCGGAAATCTTGCGACCGATGGTGATCAGTTCGTCCCAGGTCTTTGGAGGATTCGGCACCAGATTCTTGTTGTAGAACAATCCGACTGCCTCAATGGCATAAGGCACGCCATAGAGGTCTTTCCCCCAGGCGAATGCGTCGATGGCCACCTGCGAAAACTCATTCTTCTTTGAAAAGTCGAGTGGTTCGATCAAGCCGTTTGTCACCAACTGCCCCAACCAGTCGTGAGCGCCTACGATAATGTCAGGGCCTTTGCCAGCCGGTCCGGCAACTGCCAGCTGATCGCGGATGTCGCCAAAACCGAGTTCTTGTACTTCGACCGGTACTTTATATTTGACGGTAAATTCTTTGGCCAAATTTTGCAAGACTGTTGTGCGCAACTCATCAGCCCAGATAACGAGTTTGCCCTCTGCAGAGGCCGCAGCATTTAACGCTACGCCCAGCACAGCAAGAAAAACAAGGGTCAAAGCGATTAACTTCTTCATAAAAGAAACCTCCTCAACTTGCCTTCTTATTCCACCCACTTAACCGAGGGAAAGGGATTTCTACCGCGGACCACCTCCCAGAAATCAAATGACATCGTGTAAAACAGTTCATAGATTTGGAAGAGATAGGTTGAAATACGATAAGTTGGTCAGTTGATCGGTTGATCGGTTGATCGATTGTTAGGTTGATCTGCTGATGAGTTGATCGATTGATAAGTTGATCGGTCGATAGGTCAATCGGCCAATCAGATTTAATGCGGCTGATTGATCGGCAGGTTATTCAAACGTTTGCATAATATTAATACGCTATCCATCCAAGGATTCCTTTTGATAATTTTGAAATCCTGAGCTAATTTTTCCAAAACCAGAAA
>JBMNNY010000089.1:0-8801 GCA_050942765.1 Bacillota bacterium
ATTTCGTAAATCGGGTTAACCGGGGCGGCGATCAGCTGCATCACTGTGAGAATTGCGGACGTCTCTTGCTTTAAAAGCGGCGGGTAATAGCAACATCATTTAGCAAGCATCATTTGAGCATCATAAATAATGTTAGTGAGGTAGGTTATTTGGCGGATTCAATTATGACGGTTTATACAGATGGGGCATCACGAGGCAATCCCGGGCTGGCAGGTATTGGCCTTGTTTTTTTTGGTTCTGACGGGCAAGAGATCAAACGGATTCATCGCTTTTTGGGGACTACCACCAATAATGTGGCGGAATATACCGCCCTGCTCACTGCACTTGAGCAGGCACTGACAATGAATGTCGGGCAGCTGAACGTCTTTTCGGACAGCGAGTTGATGGTGCGCCAGATGAATGGGGAATATAAGGTCAGAGACGAAAAGCTGATTCCACTTTACCAGCAAGCTCGGCAATTAGCGTCCAAGTTTAGCAAAGTGACCTATACGCATATCCCGCGCAGTCGCAATAAAATTGCCGATCAGCTTGCTAATCAGGCGATTGACGAAAGAAATAGTTGATGCGCTAGTGTTTTCATTACAATAGCAGCGCAAATGTTTCCATTGACCACCGCTATGGGGCATGGTATAATAATCTTTGCTGACATGACGTTGGCTTCTGCAACTGTCTAAGGTAATCGCGTGTGGTGTTCAGCCGCACGAGGAAAGTCCGAGCTCCGCAGGGCAGGGTGCCGGGTAACACCCGGTGGGGGCGACCCTAAGGAAAGTGCCACAGAAAAGAAAACGCCGGTCGCCAGTAATACGGTCATCGGCAAAGCTGAAAAGGTGCGGTAAGAGCGCACCAGCGGACGGGTAACCGTTCGGCTTGGCAAACCCCACCCGGAGCAAGACCAAATAGGAGAGAAACAGGATCGCCCGTCCTTCTCTCGGGTTGGTCGCTGGAGGTGTCGGGCAACCGGCATCGTAGACAGATGATTACCGTCCCGGAAACGGGTTACAGAACTCGGCTTATTGGACAGTTGCATAGTTATTGTGGGGGTATAGCTCAGCTGGGAGAGCGCTTGAATGGCATTCAAGAGGTCAGCGGTTCGATCCCGCTTATCTCCACCAGAAAAGTTAAACCACAAGGCCTAATTGACCTTGTGGTTTTTTGATGTCCCGTTGGGACAGGTCTTGGCAGGTTTTAATTTCTGCTATCCGGACAAGCCTTATTTTGATTCCCGAGAAGACAAGTTATCCGTGTGATAAAGCCGGAAATAATCAAAATCGCAGTCTTTTCCGTCATAAGGCAGCGTGCGGGTATCGCAGTATACAAAGCCTAGCTTCTCAATAACACGGCGTGAGGCTTTGTTCTCTGGCTTGACAATTGCGGATAGAGCTTCCAGTTGAGCTTGCTCAAACGCCCACCCGATCATTGCCTTACTCGCTTCGGTCGCGTAGCCGTGATTTTGATATTCGTCTGCGATCTCGAACATTATTTCAATTTCGTTATTTATTGCACGCTTTGGAGCAACACCGATCAAGCCAATACATTTATGGGAGTTTTTTAACTCTATCGCAAGCGCAACGAAAGGTACTGTTACATCAAACTTTTCGCCGTTAATCCAACGAATCCATTGAAGTGCCTCTTCGTCGGTCTCTAAAATCATATCCGACATGAAATGCGCCACAATCGGCTGCTTGCTATTGTAGCTGGCTGCGGCAGCATCGTCTTCGGCAAACGGTCGCAGAATTAACCTTTCTGTTTCTATTCTCATTCAGATCACCGCCTCTTTTCTGATAGGGAAATCATCCTTTCCTATAAAGAAGCCCCAGTCCTGCAACATGATACCACAAGTTATCAGGTATTTCAATGAATTAATGCCGCACATAGTTAATAAAACCAGTTGACATCTGTTTGACATTGTTGGTATACTGAATTTGTCCGTTCCACGCAATGTATACTAATTCGTATTAAATGGGGTCATAGCTCAGTTGGGAGAGCGCTTGAATGGCATTCAAGAGGTCGAGGGTTCGACTCCCTCTGGCTCCACCATTTTTAACGCCATTGACATATAGTCGACGGCGTTTTATTGTATTCCAGCATTGAACATGCAGGAAAGGAGAATGACAACTTTGCTGCAGGTCGCCAAACCCTACCTTTCTTACCTTGCCTCCACTCTCGGTGAAAGGGACTACATAGTTTTCATTACCGATATCGACGGCAAATGCTTACTTATGAATTATAATCCTTCAATGGAAAAGCTGGCGGAGAAATATGGCCTCGGAACAAGCTGGTCCGGGGGTAATATTGGAACCAATGGGATTGAGAAGGCTCTGGCTACTTCCGGAACCGTACTGATTACAGGTACAGAACATAGCTGTGAGGATCTGACTGATTGCACGACAATTGGAACACCGATCAAAACAAGTACTGGCACTTTACTGGGAATATTGGGGGCGATTCTTCCGTGCAACGGTTTGGACAATTGGCTCATTCTCCTTCTGGAAGGAACAGCATTTTCGATTTCGCGCGAGTTTTCGTATCGTTTTAGAGAAGATGATGCGCAGGTTTTTACAGAAGAAATTTACCACAATCCGTTCATTGGAGTAATCGTTGTTGACAACCATGGTGTTATCAAAAAAACGACCGATTCCGCCAAACGACATCTCTTAATTAACAGCCGCAATTTGATTGGACAAAAGGTCACAACATTGTTTAGAGATTTCGGCGAAAAAGATTTGGAAGACTTGGTCAGCGAAAAAACGCCAGCAGTCAGTTTTATTGAGCGGGTCGAATCCGGCGGACAAACCAAATGGGTTGAAGTTTGGGCTTCTCAGCATTTTGCCAGCACGCAGTGCTGTGGGGTTGTCTTTTTTATCTGGGATATTTCGGAGCGGATTGCTCTGGAAAGTAAAGCCCACTACCTGAAGCATGATGAAACGACGGCTGATCTGATTATCAAGGCTGCCCATGATTTACGCAATCCTCTTAGTACAATCCGGGCAGCCGCCCAGCTGGGCCTGATTAGCAATGATCCCGCCAAAATATCCGAACTGTTTTTGAAAATACAGGCTTATACCGATGCACTGGATGAGCTTATTGAGGAAATCCTTTATCTGGGGCGGCCACAAGCTAAGGCCTTAAGACAAGTGCAGGTTTTACCCATTATTAAGATCGCGGTGGCTCAGGTGGAGCAGTCAGCTGCTGAAGCCGGGATTAAAATTGAAGTCCGGGTTCAATCTGAAGATCTCAGCGCTATGATTGAGCCGAAATCACTGTTGCGTGCTTTGATAAACCTGGTGCGCAATTCGGTGCAGGCGATGCCTAACGGCGGTTATATTGAGATTGTGCTGCAGCAGGATGATCCTGAATTTGTAGAGATTTCGGTACGTGATACCGGATCGGGCATTCCGCCTAATATCAGGGAGCGGATTTTCGAGCCTTTCTTTACCACCAAAACTGGCGGAACAGGATTAGGCCTCTCAATAGTACAGCAATGCATTGTGGACGTGCATCGTGGGAAAGTCGAGGTCATTAGTGAGATTGGGGAGGGTACTGTGTTTCGTCTTTTGCTGCGTTCGGTGAAATAGCCGTTTATCTTTGCCTTGTTTCTCCGGTTTGCCCGGTGTCCTTGCTCTTGCTTTCGGCTATTGTCCGGGCGATGGCGATGAGTGTTTCGGCGTTGTTTAGCTCGGGATCCTCCAAAACGCGATCCAGCAGTTGCTGCAGGATTTTTCCGATGTGCGGTCCACGGGTCAAACCAAGCGTTTTCATTAATTGATCACCATTGACTGCCAGTTGCTCAAGACCTAGAGGTGTTTGATGCATCATATCGGCAACCCGCTTCCGGAAGCGGGCTTCATCAAACGGTTTTTGCAGTGCTTTGCCAGCGGCGCGATCAGCGCCATGCAGCTCTAGCAGCAGAAAGATGTTTTCTTTCCCTACGCGCTGAATGGTACGTCTGAGAGACTTGTCACTGGTCTGATCATTCAGGTCCGACATGTGTTGTGCAATGAGTACGGCTACCCTGCGTGCCAGATTCTTTGGGTATTTCATTCTCAGCAGGACCACCTGAGCTAATTCTGAACCTACCGCTTCATGGCGGTAGAAATGAACCTGGCCGTCTGAACCAATACTGCGCGTACGCGGCTTTCCGATGTCATGCAGCAGCGCCGCCAGACGTAACGTCAAATCGGGTCTTACCAGTTCAGCAGTCTTAAGGCAATGTTCAAAAACTGTCAATGTATGATAACGATTTTGAGGGATGTCCGTGGCTGCCAGCTCTGGCAAAAAAGCGTCCAACATGGCGCTTTCTTTCAACAAGCAGATAGCACCTGTCAGACCGTCCGTCAGTATGATTCTCGAAAACTCATCCCGAATCCGCTCCATACTAATCCGCGCCATCATTTCTGGCTGTAGCTCCCGCACAATATCTGGATCCAATGTAAACCCCAGCTCCGCCATAAATCTGACTGCCCGCATCATGCGCAATGCATCTTCTGCGAAGCGCTGATTGGCTTTGCCAACTGTACGTATTAAGCGGTCCCTCAGATCCTGCTGTCCGCCAAACGGGTCAATCAGGCGCGCAGCCAAAGGATCATAGGCCATGGCGTTGATGGTAAAATCGCGACGGGATAGATCCGTAGTGATGTCCGAAACAAATCCTACTGATTCAGGCCGGCGTCCGTCGCGGTAAACGCCATCTGAGCGGTAAGTAGTTACTTCTACCTGATAGGATTCAGAAAAAACGGTTACAGTGCCATATTTCAACCCGGTGGGAATGACTTTGGGGAAAAGCGCCATGCAATCCTCCGGTAGAGCATTCGTGGCAATATCCCAGTCATGCACCGGCCTGCCAAGCAACGAATCACGTACTGCCCCGCCGACGATGTAGGCTTGGAATCCAGCATTTTGTATTTTTTGACAAATGGCGATCAGTGCCTCCGGGATTGCTAGCATCATCATTCTCCTCAATCTCCGTTAAGAGAGGTTTTTGGCCAGGCATCCTGATCAATAAAGTGGGAGGGATGCCGATGCAGGAGTTACACATTATAGTCATTTTGGCGATCGGCGGTTTTGGCGGACTGCTCAATCATCTTTATATTCATGATAATCGGCTTTTAATGCCGCGCCTTACCGGTAATGACGGTGAAATAGGGATTACGCTGGGCTTTCTGGCAGATTTCATTCTGGGTGCCGGTGCTGCCCTGGCAGCCAGATATTTGATTTTAAATGGCAATGACGCCTCGATGTCTGTGATTGCCCAAGCCGCTATGGCACTAATTGCCGGATTCGGCGGCGGATCCTTTTTAGCCAAAAACGCCGTTGAACTCGAGAAAGAGCGCTATAAGACGGTAGTGGCTTTACAGATGAAGAGCGGTACCATGCCGCTGCGTGTTGGTGATCCAAAAAGAATCAGCGAAATGGTCGCTCGTGCTGAGAAAGCCAGCTGCATTTATGAGTTGCGCAAGATTCAAAACGAAATGCACAGTTCTGTGCGGTAGATTCTGGAAAATCAGGATAGATTAGGGGTGCCCCCGGCACCCCTAATCCCTATTGCGAGTTCTCATCGTCTCATACGAATAAGAATTTGCCGGCTTTGTAGATCAGCTCGCCATCAGCATAGATTTCTCCGCCCTGGCGCATATCACATAGCATATCCCAATGGATGGCCGACTCATTTTTGCCCAGAGACATCGGAACCGAGCGGCCGAGTGCCAGATGGACGGTACCGCCAATTTTCTCGTCAAAAAGCATGTTCTTTGAGAATTTGGTAATTCCGGGGTTTGTGCCGACCGCTATTTCGCCGACATATCTGGAACCGGCGTCTGTATCAAGCAGCGAATACAAGAGATCCTGGCCTTTGGCTGCTTCAGCCTTCACCACCTTGCCGCGTTCAAACACCAGCCTGATATCTTCGATTTCTTTACCGCCATAGATGCCGGGGAACGAGAAGCGGATATGGCCTTCTACGCTATCCTCAATCGGTCCGGTAAAGACTTCGCCATCCGGGAAGTTCAATTTGCCGTCGCAATTAATCCAATGCCGTCCTTCGGCTCTAAAACGCAGATCAGTACCTTCAGATACAATGCGAAAACTCTTGCGCTTATCAAGCTCGGCCGAAATTTTTTCCTGCTGATCGTGGATTTTGCGCCATTCATCTTCCGGGTTGTCGGCATCCAGCAATCCGGCTTTAAACACGAAATCAGCATATTCGTGAATGCCCATGCCGGCTTCCTGCGCCAGTCCCTGGGTGGGATAGAGGGTACCGCACCAGCGCATTTCACCGCTGCTCATCCGCTGCCAGAAAATTTTGTTCAACTCGGTTCCTGCACGGCTGCTCAGGGTAATCTTAGCCGGATCCACATGCGATAATGCTTTGACATTGGAGGGTGCCTGAATGGTTAATAATGCGTCATAGCTTGTTCTGGAAGCCATCACGATTGGCGAAGGCGGTGCCTGAATTTGTTCGTCAGAAGCATATTGGTAAAAAAGCTCGCTTGTCTCACTGAAGGAAGGCAGCAAATCCGGCAATGCTCCTGCCAGCAGGGCCTCCTTGTATACTTCCAGCATTAGTGGCTGTGCGTTGACTGAGCCAACAACTGCCAACCGATCTCCCTTCTTGAGGCTGAGAGAATAGTTGACAAGTAAATGGGCTAGTTTTGCCAATCTTGGGTCGTACAATGTTCTTGCTCCTTTCAACTTTATTCTTAGCGCATGCATTTCTCCAATGCATTTTTCAATTTCGTCAGCAATAATGACTAACCCTGCAAAAAAACGGAGCTGTTCCTGCATTGGAACAGCTCCATGAAATCTCGGTCTATCAGCCTACTCTTATTAGTTCATATGCATCGTCCGGCCAGGTCATAAACAGCTGATCGGCGATTCCTGCAGGCTCGACCGGGAGAGTAACCGTAATGGGCATTTGGTTGCTGGATTTATCCTTTAGGAAGCTATAGTCTTCTAGTGAAAGAAACGGCGCATCGATGTAGATATGGATTGGTTCATTCAACTCTGCCAGTCGCTCAATATCTTGCATAAGCTGCTCTCGATTGGCGACATGACGTATGTCCACGTGATTCTCGAAGCTCAATTGACGGATCTGAGAAGGGGAATGATCTCCATCAAGCATTACAGCACGAGCGCTAGAACTGCGCAACATTTCTATGATTTTTTTACTCTTACCTCCGCCAGGTGCTCCCGCAACAATTCTGAAATGATTCAACCTGACCGCCCCCTCCGGTTTATTTTGCCTGCAATGAAAGAATATATTAAGCCTGTTATCTTGTCTAACGTAGAAATGATGTTTTTGTTACAGAAATCAGTAAGAAATCAAAAATAAATTTGTCGTGCATAGGAATCAGCAGGGTAGATGCCTAATAAATCATAATATCTTATCTAATGGCAGGAGGTTTTATACTTGACTGATGCATTGTTGTTAAGCGGCGGTACTGTATTACCTGTTTCTGATCCGGAAATAAGCAATGGTGAAGTGTTGGTAGAGGGTAGCAAAATCAAGGCTGTCGGCAAGAATCTACCAGCAGAGGCTGTAAGAAAAATCGATGTGACCGGTAAATATGTGGTGCCTGGTTTTGTGGATGCGCATTGTCATATTGGCATGTTCAACGACGCTGTCGGTTTTGAGGGTGATGATGGCAATGAGTGCACTGATCCTGTTACTCCGCATCTGCGGGCGATTGATGCCATTTATCCCACAGATTTGCCGTTTGAAGAGGCTCTGCAAGCCGGTGTAACAACGGCTGTAACAGGCCCTGGCTCCGCCAACGTATTGGGAGGAACTTTTGCAGCCATCAAGACCTATGGCAATACAGTTGAAAAGAAGCTGCTCCGGCAGCCCATTGCGATGAAATGTGCCTTTGGTGAAAATCCGAAGCGGGTTTATAACAGCATGAAAAAATCGCCGTCCACCCGCATGGCTACTGCCGCCATTTTGCGTGAAACTTTGTTCAGGGCTGCGGAATACCTCGAGAAGAAAGAGGCAGCTGGCGACGATCCTTCGAAACGTCCTGCATTTGACATCAAAATGGAGTCATTGATTCCGGTGCTCAAACGCGAAATTCCTCTGAAAGCGCATGCTCATCGGGCTGATGACATTATGACTGCCATCAGAATTGCTGAGGAATTTAACGTCCGCATTACTCTGGATCATTGTACAGAAGGGCATCTCATTATTGACGAAATCGTGTCGCGGAAGCTACCTGCCATTGTAGGCCCAACCTTCGGAACCAGAACGAAAATTGAACTTAAGAATACTACTTTCGATACAATCGTCAAATTGACCAAGGCTGGCGTTAAGACGGCAATCATGACAGATTCTCCTGTCATTCCATTGGACAGTCTCCCGCTTTGTGCCAAATTTGCAATTCAGCACGGTTTAACCAAAGAAGAAGCCTTGCGCTGCATCACACTCAGTGCGGCTGAAATTGCTGAGATTGCTGACCGCGTCGGCAGTCTGGAATCTGGTAAGGATGCTGACATTGTAGTTTTCGATCGTCATCCGATGGATTTTGATGCCAAAGTTGAAATGGTTATTGTGGATGGCGCAATAGTTTACGAGCACAAGAATTAGTATTTATTGCTGGGGCTGGGCCTACAGGTCAGATCGAAAGCTGAAGGCTGAGCCAAAAACATATGCAAAAAAGAAAATAAAGAGCATCAGACATCTGAGAAGGCCACCTGGTAACAGGCGGCCTTCCTTGCAAAAGGCAACAGGTATTATAAAAGCCGCCAAGTGATAACCTGGCGGCTTTTCTTTGCTTCAGAAAGACTAAAGCGAAGGACTACAACCCAAACCG
>JBMNNY010000208.1:0-3275 GCA_050942765.1 Bacillota bacterium
AAACCGTATCTGGAAACCCCACGGCTTACTGCTGGGGGTCAGCGAATAGCTGGCTATGCCATAAATGTCAATCGGAAGGGCTGAAAGCTGAATCCTAAAAACCAAACCAGCATCGATTACAGCGTGAAAAGCATCGGCAGGATCCAGCACTTGTCCCATATTGATCGCGGAATATAAGTTCAGGCCGTGCCAATATAACGGAAACACTGTAAAACCACGCTCTACAATCAATAGCGGTGCCTCCAGAGCAGCGCTACCTTCCCAAAGCCAATTGCCTCGAGCCTCACCAGCCCCCGGTACTAAAAAATTATATCCGGCCAGAGCAGCATTAGATTGCTTGACAGTCCCGCTCAGAGAGAATGCAATTGCATCGTAGAGCGAGACATAAACGAGGACATTGGCAAATTGGAGATAGGAAAACTGACGATCTGCCGGTGTATAAACACTACTGAAATCATAAGCCAGCTCCCATCCGCGGCGTAGATCGACCGGTCCGGACCCAGTCTGGACTATGCCATAATTTAGACTGAACTCCTGTGCCCAGATTGTCGAGCTTGCTCCGGAAGGATCGGAAAGTGGCCAATCAATGATATAGGATCCGCCTAGTTCTAGCTCCCAGCTGTCCTTGGGCGAAAACAATCCCATACCGCTATCGGATATTACCAGACCATTTTGCAGTCTGCGAACTTCCGAAAACCCTTCATTATTCAGCTCATAATCCAGATAACTGAAAAACCCGAGACTGAAATACTTGGTGCGCCAGTCTAGGCTCGCAAGATAACCGGGACCACCATCACTCCATAAAGCAGTCAGGCTGTAATTAACCGTATCCAGAACATCCATGCCCATCACTGACAACCCGATGCGGTAAGCTCCGTTAGGCAGATAGTATCCTGTGATTCCAGCGAACATCGGGCACAAAGTAAGCCAAGCAGAGTAGGGGTGTGCTTCATCAGCCAGTGGCGCAAATTCAGCCGTAAAGAAGCCGCCTGTTCTCTCAGGTGTCTCAGGTTGTTGACTGGACGTCTCTTGCGTGGCCTCATCCAATGTCACTGCCAGTGTCGCCAATGACTGGTCGCCGTCATCACTGCTGTCGCTGACTAAGCGAAATTTGTGCGGCTCAAGGTGCATCACAAATTGGTCATAGCCATCTGACGTAAAGCCGGTATAAGCCAGCATTTGTCCATCACTGGAGATATCCGGAGCATACGCTCCTGTGAGCACGTTTGTCACCTGAAACACTGATCCAGTGGTGGTATCATGGGCGTAAATATTATAAACCCCTGTATAGTCGGCAGTATAGTAAATGTAGCGGCCATCGGGCGACCAAACCGGATCGAACTCTGCGATGCCGCCGCCAGCATCAGAACCAATACCGGTACCAGCGCGGCTGATTTCCGGATTCAGGCGCTGATAGCTGCCACTTTCGGCATCCACGATATAAATACGTACGCCTTCTGCTTGCGACTCGAAACGCGCAAAGGCGATGCGCTGGTTAACCGGGGACCATGCAGGAGTATAAACCTGCGTTGATCCACTGGAACTGATCAAGTCACGTACGCTGCCGTCAGTGACATTTAGGATCGCAAGATTATAATTCGGCGGGTTATTGCGAATAAAGGCAATTTGGCTACCATCCGGAGACCAGGAAGGATCTTTGGCGCGCAGATTGGTAGTCAGGCGCTGGATCTTGCCGGTTTCCAAATTGAGGGCATACAGATCATTAATAAAATTAGAACTCTCGGTGGCTCCTGTCATATCAAAAGCGATTGTTTTGCCATCGCGTGAAAGTGACATTCTGGACATCATCAAGTTGTTAACCTTGGTGCCAGACATATAGTCCGGCGCGGTTTTCCTAAGCGCCGGCAGGGTTTTCATGCCATAACTGCTGTAATATAGAGTACCGTCCGGAGCGAAAACTCCGTATCCGGTTTTTCCGCCAGTATATGAAATCCTTTGTCCTTCCATCAGACCTGCGGCGGTGATTTTTGCCTTGTCGGACTCAAATTTGGCTACCAGATAATTATACCAGTCATTAACGACATCCATGAATTTATGCTGAACGATTTTCCGGAAAGTGCTTTTAAACTGAATAAAAGGAATGTCATCGGCGGTGGCCTGGTATAATTCGGACAGTTTTTCGCGGCCGAAGCGATTCGCCAGGTATTCCGTAAAGAACGAGCCGTAAAGATAATAAGAGTTACCATATGGCCAGCGATAGGGCCCTGCCCAGACCTGATCCATGGTCAAAAGCCGGTTATCCAGATAATCGGCACGCAAGTACATTTCCCAGGTGCTGCTATTGAGCCGCCCAGCCGCTGAAAAAAGGCTTTCCTCATAGACAGCCAGTCCTTCAATGCTCCACATGGGGAGGGCAACGTTCGGAATGAATAAATTCCAGCCAATGATGCGATTCAGAATGGCGAATCCTTTGGGGGCATATGTCATCTGCAGCATATGAGTATATTCGTGGCAGAACACGTCCAATATTGCCGATTCGCTAACGCCAAACGCACCACCAGGCGCATAATCCGAGATACTGTAAAGCACTATTTTCTGTCTGGGAGTGGGAGTGGCCATGCCATTGAAGACATCGCCTTCATCCATGACAATTACATGTGTCTTTTCGGGCAGCGTAATCTGCAATTCTTCAGTGAGACGATCATGAATTGCCTCTGCATAGCCTGCCACATAGCGAGCCTGCTTTTCAGTGGCGGGGTTGAAGTAGAAAATGAAGTGTTCCGTGGATATGACCTGCCATCCTGCACCAGCCTGTGGAACAAATGCCGCTACGGTTAAAGAGGCAGATGCCAATATGGCGAGCATTATCATCAATAAGGGCAGCAGCTTTTTCAAGACAACACCCGCTTTCATTTACATAAAATTTAACAAGTAATATATGGAGATGATAACATTTTTAGCCGGTTTGTTCAATGTGCGCGGCCAATGTACGCGGCAAGCGCGTGATCACGCCGCAAGGCGCGCGGCAAGCGCTCATCACGCACAAGGCACGCAAGATGCCCCGCCACCGCATCCCCCTCTACCGTACCGCGTTATTACCATGCCAAAACACCGCACAAAGCTGACGGCAGTCCAATAATTTGACATATCATGCAGACAAAGGTATAATTGAGTTGCAAAAAGGAGCACTGCTCCGGGGGAGCTGGGTAGTCCCGGCTGAGAGGGCGATACTAAAATCGCCGACCCTGAACCTGATCTGGGTAATGCCAGCGTAGGGAGTAAATGATTTAACTTCACGCCGCAATCCAGACTGG
>JBMNNY010000055.1:0-12040 GCA_050942765.1 Bacillota bacterium
GTAAAATGGATCGAGACTATCAAGTCTCTGAAGGAAGCTGTGAATCTGGAGGATGCCGAGATCATTGTGGCTGGCGGACGTGGCATGGGTAAACCAGAGTCATTCGCGCTAATCACCGAGCTGGCCGGGTTGCTTGGTGGGGCGGTTGGCGCTTCGCGTGCCGTAGTCGATGCCGGATGGATATCTGCTGACCACCAGGTGGGACAAACCGGTAAGACGGTTGCCCCGCGCGTATATATTGCCTGCGGCATCTCGGGAGCAATTCAGCATCTCGCTGGCATGCAGGGAGCAGACGTCATTATCGCCATCAACCGCGATGCCAGCGCCCCGATTTTCAGCGTGGCGCACTATGGCATTGTCGGTGATGTCAATGAAGTCTTACCAGCTTTAATCAATGAAATTCGCGACTCACAAAATAGCGAGCGCGGAATGCAGTGCGTACGCATGGATGCGGCAGCAACAAGATAACAACAACAGGAAGATGACAGGAAGATAGCGGGACGCAAGGATGGGCCCAGGCAAGGATGCAAAACAAGACGCGGGGTGGCATAGCTGCCTCGCGTCTTGTCGCCCAATGCACACCAAGTTTCACATATTCACATATATCTCCTACTCTTACTGCCAGTTTGGCTTTCTTTTCTCGAGGTAAGCAGTCATGCCTTCGCGTTGATCCGGTGATTTAAATGCTTCCGCAAAACGCGCCGACTCCATGCGCATAGCCTCTTCGACCGGCATGTCCCAGCCTTCGCGGGTGGCAGCCTTGGCGATCGCCAGTGCCTCCGCCGGTTTTGCCGCCAGTTCCGCCGCCAATGCCAGGGCTGCTTCCAGCGCCTGCCCTGCCCCGGCCGGCACAACGCGGTTGACCAATCCAATACGCAAAGCCTCTTCGGCGTTAATCATCGCCCCGGTCATGATCATTTCACGGGCTTTAGCCGGGCCAACCAGGCGCGAAAGACGCACCGTGCCACCAAATCCCGGAATAATCCCCAGATTGATTTCCGGCTGTCCGAAGCGCGCATTTTCGGAGGCTACCCTAAGGTCGCAGGCCATCGCCAGTTCGCATCCACCACCCAGAGCGTAGCCGTTGACCGCCGCCACCACAGCCTGTTTCAGGCATTTGATGCGGGTGAAAATCTTTTGACCAAGATGCGAAAATTCCTCGGCCTCAGCAGGCTGCATATCTTTCATCTCAGCAATGTCCGCCCCGGCTACGAACGCCTTCTCACCTGCCCCGGTAATGACAACGGCCCGAATATCTTTGTTTTGCTCTATGCTTGTCAGGACTTCATCCAACGCCTTCAGCACTGCGCGGTTCAGCGCGTTCAGCGCTTCCGGACGGTTAATCGTAATCACGGCCACCCGGTTATCACGAACATCCAGCTTTACAAGATCGGTCATTTCCATTACCCCCTGATTTAGCAAAAACCCGGCCAAAAGCGCCGGGTCATGCTGTGCTTCAAGCTATTATTATTGATTATAATCGAAAAATCCTCTTCCGCTTTTGCGGCCAAGGCGTCCAGCCCGGACCAGCTTTCTGAGGAGGGGACACGGACGGTATTTGGGATCGCCGAACTCCTCATAGAGCGTTTCCATGATCGCCAGGCAAACATCCAATCCGATCATATCGGCCAAGGCGAGCGGCCCCATCGGATGCCCGGCTCCCAGTTTCATAGCAGTATCAATATCTTCGGCCGAGGCGACCCCTTCCATCAGCGTGTACACAGCTTCATTAATCATAGGGATCAGCAGCCGGTTAACGACAAATCCAGGCGCTTCATTCACTGTTACCGGTGTTTTGCCAAGCTGCTCCGCCAAAGTGCGCACAACCTCAAATGTGGAATCAGCGGTATCAGCTCCGCGGATGATCTCCACCAATTTCATGAGCGGCACAGGATTGAAGAAATGCATCCCAATGAAACGATCCGGCCGGCTAGTCACACGCGCCAGTTCAGTAATGCTCAATGCGGACGTGTTGCTTGCGAAGATGACCTCCGGACCAAACACTTTGTCCAGTTTCGCAAAGAGCTCTTTTTTGACCTCGGTGTTTTCTGTGATCGCTTCTATTACCATCTCGATCTTAGCGCCAGTGCCAGCGCCAGTGCCAGCGCCAGTGCCAGCGCCAGTGCCAGCGCCAGAGCCAGCACCGTGGCCAGCGCATGCACCGCCGCATCCGCATGTGCAGCCAGCGCTTTCAGTCAGTTCGCTGAGATCTCCAAGTACTGCAATCCTTCCTAATACGGCGTCCTTGACTTCCGGGGTAGTTTTTCCTTTAGCAATCGCTTTATCCAGCAATCCGCCAATACGGCTTTTTGCTTTTTCGGCTGCACCAGGGATTGCGTCCGCCAGCAAAACTTGCCGACCGCCTTCCGCAATTGCCTGGGCAATACCGCTTCCCATTGTACCAGCACCAACGACCAATATGTGTTCGATCAATTGATCCACCCCCTGCCAGTCAATGTTTCTCAACTAAACCGCCATTTCCTTCAAACTAAGCGATCATTTCTAAGCGGTCATATTTCTAGGCAGTCATTTCTAAGCGCTCATTTCTAAGCTGTCATTTCTTTCAATTCCGGATGAATGGTCAGCTTTGCTGCGGTAGCAGCCACAACCTCTTCCACAGTAACGCCGGGAGCGATTTCTTTCAGTACCAATCCCTGCGGTGTAACTTCAATGACACCCATATCGGTAACGATTAAGTCCACCTCTTGCTGGGCAGTGAGCGGCAAAGTACACTGTGGCAGAATTTTGGCTTTGCCGTCTTTGGTGGTGTGCTCCATAGCCACAATAACCTTTTTGGCTCCAACTGTTAAGTCCATCGCTCCGCCCATACCCGGCACTATTTTGCCTGGCATCATCCAGTTCGCCAGGTTGCCGAGTTCATCCACTTCGAGCGCTCCGAGGACGGTGACGTCCAGTCGTCCGCCTCTGATGATGGCAAAAGAAGTCGCACTGTCAAAACAGGCACCGCCCGGCAAAATCGTGACGTGCTGTGCTCCGGCATTCGTCACATCCGGATCCACCTCATGCGGTTCCGGAGCTGCTCCCAGGCCCAGAAAACCGTTCTCACTCTGTAAAATGATATTGACACCTTCAGGAATGTGATTGGCCACCATGGTCGGCATTCCGATTCCCAAATTGACTAACTGTCCATGCTGAAGCTGTTTGGCAATCCACTTGACAATCAACTCACGACGTGCAGCGCGGTCCATCAGGCATCCTCCTTAACAAGGTAATTGACAAAGATACCAGGTGTCATGACATGATCTTGGTCGATCTCTCCGGTTGGCACAATATTGTCAACTTCCGCAATCACGAGATCGGCAGCCATTGCCATTAGCGGATTAAAATTGCGCGCAGAACGACGGTAAATAAGGTTTCCTACTTCATCCGCCTTATATGCCTTGACCAGTGCTACATCTGCCCTGAGTGGCAATTCCAGCAAATACTGGCGGCCATTGAACTCGCGCGTTTCTTTACCGTCGGCAACAACGGTTCCAACTCCAGTCGGGGTATAGAAGCCGCCTAAGCCGGCTCCACCGCAGCGTATTCTCTCAGCCAGGGTTCCCTGGGGCACTAGTTCAACTTCAGTCTCGCCAGCGTTCATCTGCCGGCCTGTCTCAGCATTAGTCCCAATGTGTGAGGCAATAATCTTTCTGAACTGGTGCGCGACAACCATTTTGCCGACGCCGCGGTCAACAAAAGCAGTGTCGTTGCATATAAGGGTGAGGTCTTTAACGCCTTTCTGAACTAAAGCATCAATCAGCTTTTCGGGGGATCCTACTCCTAAAAAGCCGCCTACCATAATGGTCATGCCGTCCCTTACATGCGTGAGTGCTTCCTCAATCGAAACGCGTTTTTGCACAGCCTTCCCTCCAATATGTTTTTATATCATGTATACTTACAATCGACATACATTTTCGTGTCACCTGAGCTTTCGTATGGCATATTCTTCTGCAAAAAGTTCGCTGACGTGTCTCTTAGCTGCATGCCACGCCTGCCTAGCGATCACAATTGGCATTTTATCCTGAGAAGTGGATTCCGTTTTTTCACATCTTTGATTACTCTTGTACTATTTGAGTCTCAAAATCTGGCGTGCTTCGGCCGGTTCAGCCACCGGACGACCGAACTCAGCGGCCAGTCTTGCCATTCTGGCAACCAGCTGCGCATTATTTTCAGCCAGAACACCTTTGGAATAGAAGATATTATCCTCGAAGCCTACGCGCACATGGCCGCCCATCATGATGGCCATTGTTCCCAGCGTCAACTCGGCGCGTCCGACACCAGCCACCTGCCAGGTGCTGCCCGCCGGAATAGTTTCCACCATATGCAGCAAGTCTTTGACAGT
Organism: Bacillota bacterium; assembly: GCA_050942765.1. Lineage (GTDB taxonomy): Bacteria > Bacillota > UBA4882 > UBA4882 > UBA4882 > UBA4882. Next base: position 4,346 of record JBMNNY010000055.1, read on the forward strand.
GCCGGGAATGCCGCCAGGAACGCCCATGACAAAGTCAAAGTGCAGCGGTTCGTCCAATAGACCCATTTTGACCAGCCGCAAAGCATTGTTGATCATACCAACTTCGAAGACTTCAATTTCCGGCCGGATGCTGAGCTCTTTCATACGCTTGGCAAAAGTGGCGATCATGGACGGCGGATTCATGAAAACATCGTCGCCAAAATTCACGGTACCGGTTGTCAACGATGCCATCTCAGGCTTGAGCACCAGGGGAGCCAGGCGCTCTTCAGCAGTAGCTGTCACAGCGCCACCCGCTGAAATCTGAACAATCAGGTCGGTTTCGCGGCGGATTCCCTCGACAACCTTCCGGAAAACCTCGACATCCTGAGTGGGACGCCCCTGATCATCGCGCACATGCAAGTGCACCATGGAAGCACCAGCCTTGCGGCATTCCACTGCCGAGCGGATGATCTCTTCCGGAGAAACCGGCAAAGCCGGGTTATTTTCTTTCGTGGTTTCAGCGCCAGTCATGGCTGCCACAATCACTAACTTATCCAATCTGATTACCTCCTGTCCTGAGCAAGCTTATTTGCGCTGTTTATCTTTGGGGACAACACAAGTGCCACTGGCCTTGGTGACAATAATCGGCTCCGGCAGTACATCTGCTGCAGAAGGATTGTTCGGATCACGCAGCGAGGCGATCACCTTACGGGCTTCAAACTCCATACGCCGGGAAGTATTGCCTTCTTTGACAATGCGTCCGACAGCTTCAATATAATCTCCGGCAAAGACCGGGGCTTTGAACTCTACGTTATCATAGGCTACAAACAAGCCTTCATCGCCGTCACGCCGAATCAGCAATTCGGTGGCGACATCTCCGAACAGTGCCAGCATTCTGGCTCCATCCACCAGATCCCCGCCGTAATGCGCGTCAGCCTGACTCATCCGCAACCGGATCATAACTTCCATCTGGATCAACCTCCTATAAGTGTAGATTTTTAGAATTTCGCGATGCGACTGGCTTTTTCCTTTAGCGCAGTGGCGCTACTTTGCCTGGCGGCGCTCACGTTACTTTGCCAGACGGCGTGCCATTTCTTGAGCCAAATAGGACCCTACATGTGTTGGAAGCGTCCCCGGCCCAAACCCGGCATCAAAACCCAGCTCGAGCGCAAACTCGTGGCTGACGCGCGGTCCGCCGACGACGGTGATGATCTTTTCGCGCAAGCCTTCCGCTTCCAGTAGATCCGCCAGACGCGTAAGGTTGGTAATGTGTACGTTTTTCTGGGTGACAACCTGAGAGACCAGAATGGCGTCCGCGCCGACTTCCACCGCTTTGGCGATCAGATCCTCATTCGGCACCTGGCTGCCCAGGTTATAGGCCTTGAACCAGCTGTAGCTTTCCAGACCCTTTTCGCCATTGTAACCTTTGACATTGATAATGGCATCAATCCCGACTGTGTGAGCGTCGGTTCCGGTACAGGCGGCCACAACCACAATGGGACGGCCAATCTTTTCTTCAATGAATTTTTCAATCTCTTTATGGTTCATGGCAGCTACTTTTACTTCAGCGGCTTCAATCTCATCAAAATCGATGCTTTGCAGGCAGCGCCCATAAACCACGAAAAATGTGAAATCGTTGCCCATCGGCCTCATGTGCGCTACAGCGGCCTCTTCGAAGCCCATCTTCAGCACCAGGCGGCGGGCAGCCTCCATGGCACGCGCCCCGGCAGGGACCGGCAATGTAAATGATAACTGAATTTTGCCGTCGTTTTCGGTATCACCATACGGTCTGACAACGCCGATGTTCTTTGCATCCATTAGCCGACCCTCCTCGCGTTTATTTCCTTCTTCAATAGATCTTCAAATGGATTGACGTAGCCAGCCTCTTTGTGGAAGACCCCTTCTAAGCCGCGGCCGCCGTTACGCGGTCTCTTAATATCGGCGAACAGGCCTTTTTCGATGGCGGTCATCAAGCCATAAGTGGCAATCTCTTCAAGCAGGCTGGTAGCCTTTCCGAGTACTTCTGCCGCACGGCGCTGAATGAGTCCGTCCTTGACAAACTCAATCTCGGAACGCAAGTGCCTGGCTGAATTAAAGACATGCTTGGCGTTACGGATGGCCAGATCGCGATCCTGCAGGAAAGGCGTATGAATCGCTTCGGTAAGAATACCCAGTAACTGAATATGCTGATCGGTCATTACACCGGTGAGGTTGAACATGCCATTCATCAGGAAGCCGCGGAAGATGTCACCGGTCATAAATTTGGTCGGCGGCATATATTTCAGCGGATGCTTCGGGAAAATCTCACGCGCCATCTCGGCCTGCGCGATTTCCAGCACCAGGCTGTCTTCCATAGCTGGATCAATTTCAAACGCATGTCCGAGTCCCATCTGTTCTTCCGGCAAACCGGAACGCAAAGCCAGTGCTTCATTGACAAACTGTGAGGCAAGCACTGTATGGGCTGCTTCGACCGCATCGGCAGTGGTGAGGTAATTATCCTCTCCAGTATTGATGATTATGCCGGCCGCGGCGTTGATCATGCGTGAAAAATGCTGATCTGCCAAAGTGCGCACCATGTTAATATCACGGAACAGGATGCCGTACATGGCGTCATTCAGCATCATATCAAGGCGTTCCAGGGCGCCCATTGCCGCAATCTCCGGCATGCACAGCCCGGAAGCGTAGTTGACTAATCTGATATAGCGCCCCAGTTCTTTACTGGTTTCATCCAGTGCGGCGCGCATAATGCGGAAGTTTTCCTGTGTGGCAAAGGTACCGCCAAAACCCTCAGTAGTGGCACCATACGGAACATAGTCCAGCAAACTTTGCGCTGTGCTGCGGATTACAGCAATGATGTCGGCTCCGGCCCGGGCGGCCGCTGTTGCCTGCTTGACGTCTTCATAAATGTTCCCGGTGGCCACGATCACATAAAGCCAGGGAGTGGGCGCTTCGCCGTGTTTGCCAATGAACTCTTCCCGGTAATTGCGGTTGGCGCTGATGCGCGCCACGCTCTGCGCAGCAATGGCATTGATCTTTACCATACCATCCGCTTCACCCTCGGCTGGCAATTCAGTCAGTTCAATTTCGTCTCTGCTGATTTTGGCGGCGATGGTGTTCACATCGTCACCGGTGGCGGCGATGGCACGTGCCATTACGCGGGCCGCTCCCAGGTTAATCAGTCCGTCTTCGACCATCCGCTCGACCACTACATTGGGGAGCGGTACGCCGTCAACATCAACGCCGTCTACTCCAAGTAGCCTAAGAATCGATCTTTCAACGGCAACTGTCGTGCAAGGCTTGATTTCCGCCATGACTCCGTCGGCAATCGATGATGCCGCGGCGCGAGCCCGCGCAATCAAAGCCTGATCAAGATCAAGTTTCATGCAATTCCCCTCCACTTTCCACTAAACAACAAGCGACGTGAAGCGACGTGCGATAGGTGACGCAGCTGTGCGGACGCGCATGCGTCGCATGCCATGCGCCGGTGTCGCGCTAGCCCTTGCGTCCCAACACAACGTCATAAACCGGCAAAGGCGCAAACCTTTCGGCAGCGCGCTCCAAAAATTCCCGGGCATCAAAACCCGGCCAGTATGGTGAAAACGGGTTAACTGTGACAGCTGCCATATGCACTGGTTTCAGTACGGTCACTATTCCACCGCGCCTTTGGAAACGGTGTAATCCCGTTGCTGAAGCCAAAACGCGGGTGGGATCCTGAACCACGATTTCGAAACCGCCCAATTTTCGGCGGCGTACGGTGCTAAGGCAGTCCAATAACTCATCGGTCAGCGCACCCGGCAGTACCAATGCTCTGGCATGCATCCCAACTTGCGCTGCCAGCTCCTCCTCATGCCCCAGAACGGTTGGCACATTCACTTCCTGGCAATTCCAATCTCCGGTAAATAGCACAGGAGTTTGCGAGCCTGCATCTGCCGATGCATCTGCCAATGCATCCGCCGCTTCGGCTCCCGTATCCGCTTCAGCTTCCACTCCCGCCACTTCCGCTTCCGTACGTGTTCCCGCTCCCGTGTCCGTTCCTGCTCCCGTTTCCGCCTCCGCGCGCCTCGCCATTGTTTTCAAAATGGCTGCACTCTCTGTCTTCGGAAGCTTCCAGACCTCCAGTGCGAAGGCGGTCTCGTCCAGAACCTTGTCCAGCTCGGGATGCACCGCGGCGCCAGTGGCTAGAATTACGGCTTCGACTAAAGCCGGAGCTGCCAGGAAAACGCGGTTGGCAGCTCCGTCTACTAATGTTAGCGATGCGCCATTTCGCTGGAGCAAGTCGATAGCGGCTTGTGCCGTCTGAAAACGGTTGCCGCCGATGATTTCAATTTTCCCGGCGCGCCGAACTCTGCCCAGAACAAGCGGGCCGAGCGGTGTCGAAAAGTCTGTCTGATGAATCAGCGCGACTTCGGCGTAATCGCTGCCATCGCCACAGTCGCAGCACTCATCGCGCTGCAACGTTCCAGCCGCAGTTACCACCAGACACCCGTCTGGTACATAGATCGCCGGTTTTGGCAATCCGGTGACGATGTCAATCTTTTCGCCATCGCGTCCGGCCGATGTTACGCCCAGCTTTAGCTGTGCCGCTGCGCCTTCGCGGATCAGGTAGTTTAGTACTGTGGTTTTGCCACAGTTTTTCGCCATCCCGGTCACGGACAGACTCTTTATCCCGTTATCTGCAATACGCCTAAACAAGTCCAGCTGTTTTAATAAATCCATCGCCATCCCTATTCCAAGTTATGATCATACTTATGGAAGTCGCGCTCTTTGGTAGCTTGCGCTTACGACTATTACACTTCCGAATGCGCGACCTTTTTCCGACGTGCCAAACGCTCCAAACCTTTGGGCTCCAGAGAAATTTCTCCGCCATTGATCAGACGTCCGAGTCCAATGTTCAAGCCATTCTCCGAATCGCACAAGCCGCAATTATTACACTCGCTGATCTTGTCGATCGGCTCGGTATAAGTACAGATCACGCCTTCATAATTGCGCAGGATGACTTTGCGGTCGGTTTGCGAAATAAGGTATTGCGGACCAACCGGTATCTTCCCGCCACCGCCCGGGGCATCCACGACAAAGGTGGGTACGGCATATCCGGACGTATGCCCACGCAGCAGTTCAATAATCTCGATGCCCTTGGCGACCGAGGTGCGGAAATGCTCAATGCCTCTGGAAAGATCGCATTGATAGATGTAATACGGCCGCACTCTGTTTTTCACCAAAACATGCACGAGCTTTTTCATGATGATGGGGCAATCATTAACCCCTTTAAGCAAAACCGACTGATTCCCAAGAGGAATACCGGCATCGGCCAGCAGAGCCAGCGCCCGCTGTGCCTCTGGTGTCATCTCGTTTGGATGGTTGAAATGAGTGTTAATCCAAAGCGGATGATACTTGCGCAGCATATCAACGAGCTCTTTGGTGATGCGCTGCGGCATGACTACCGGCACGCGTGATCCAATACGGATTACTTCAACATGGTCGATCTCGCGGATACGCTTGATGATCGATTCCAGGAAATCATCAGAGAGTGTCAGCGGGTCGCCGCCGGAAATCAAAACGTCACGAATCTCCTTATGCTCTCTGATATATGCGATTGCCTGATCGAACTCTTCCTGTTTGATGGCCTGATCATGCTGGCCGGCAAAACGCCTTCTGGTGCAATGACGGCAATACATAGAACAGATATCGGTCACCAAAAACAGCACGCGATCCGGATAACGATGCGTAATGCGCGGCACCGGCGAATCGGTGTCCTCATTGAGCGGATCGAGCATATCGTTTTCGCCCATATCCAATTCGGGCGCACGCGGAATCGCTTGCTTGCGAATCGGGCAATTGGGATCATCCTGATTGATCAAAGAGGCGTAGTACGGGGTGATCGCCATGCGCAAATGCTCGAGGCAGCTTGCCACGCCCTGTTCCTCTTCAGCAGTCAAGGGCACAACCTGTTTGAGTGTATCCAAGTCCAGGATGCGGTTGCGAAACTGCCATTTCCAATCATTCCATTCCTCATCGGATACATTTTTCCAAATGGGGATTTCTCTGAAATTACGCAACTATACAACCTCCCTACCGCCAAAATTTAACTAAAGCAGTTAGTAGCAGTAAGCCTTAGTCATTATACGTAAAGCTTCTCAAACAGCTCTTTTAGTTTGGCCGACTCACGCATAACGTTCAGGGAGATCTCCGCATGATCTTTGGTATAGCCGTTACCGATCAACATGGTGACGTCTTTGCCAACGCCTTCGGCACCCAGGGCAGCAGCGGTGAAGCTGGTAGCCATGCTGAAGAAGTAGACTATGCCATTGTCGCGAGTGGCGAGGATGGAGCTCATTTCAGTACCGGGAATGTTGACAACGTTGATGGTGACATCCGCCAGTTTGCCGTTGGTAACTCTTTCGACCTCACGCATAACTTCCAAAGGCTTGGAAGCATCGGCGGTAATGATCTCATCAGCCATACCGAGTTCGCGGATACGGGCGGCATTACGCTCGCTATGTCCGAGGGCGATGACTTTACCGCTGATACCAGCGCGTTTTTTGGCTTCGTATAGACAAAGGACACCGGATTTACCGGCAGCACCTATAATCAGGACTGTATCGCCAGGCTTGACCAACTTGGCAGTCTGTGCCGGGGCACCGGCGACATCCAGTACTGCGAGGGCAAGGCTTTCAGGCATGTCGGACGGCAGTTTGGCGTAAATGCCGCTCTCGAAAAGGATAGCCTGACCTTCGATGTCTACCTGATCACGTTCCAAATGTACTTGCTTAATGCGGTCAATCCGCAGCGGGGTAAGAGAAAGTGAAACCAGGCTGGCAATGCGATCGCCGGGCTTCAGGTCGCGATCTTTGAGTTTCGGGCCGATTTCGCGCACGGTGCCGATAAACATACCGCCGGAACCGGTCACGGGGTTGTGATGCTTACCGCGCTGGGCTACGATTTCCTTCATGCGGGCGGCTACTTTTTCAGGATCTTCGCCGACATCTTTTTTAATCTGGGTAAAGCTGGCGGCGTCAATATTCAGGGTTTGCACATCTACCAGGATCTCATTATCATAAATTTCCATGGTATTATCAATTTTCCAGGCGGGTTGGGGCAATACACCTTGGGGCTCGAGAACTCTGTGGGTACCATACTTACAACCTTGACGCATCTTAAAAGTCCCTCCATATATGAAGAATTAGATTGGCCTATTTGGGTGGCCATTGATCAATTCAGGATCATATGCAAAAAACATGCCGTCATGGCAAAAGTGCGCCATGACGGCATTTAGGGTTTAATAATGGGGCGATGATGCCGAAAATTCGGCAGAAGGGCCAGGGTGCCAAAGTGATGGGGTGCCCAATTTTGGGCGTCATGGATGTGCCGTGGCGATGCTGAATGCCGCATATCCCCCGGCCGCCGCTACCGCTTCAAGCACCTAGAAGTACGTCCCGCTCCGATCAATTTGCAAATCCACTTCGACCGCGATATCCGCCTGACTGAATCTTTTTGGCCAATCGCCAAAGCTGAAGTCTTTGCCATATTTTGCGTAACAGCTTAAGCCGAACATCAGTATGTCAGCCTCCATTTTCTGAATACTGCGCAATGTGCGCTGACACTCTTCTTTAATGAAACGGGCCGCCTGTTTATGTAGCTGTTCCATTTCGGCCTTGGTCATATTTGGCTGACTAAAGTCTAGTTCTGAAAGGACGCAATGAACTTTGGCTTTAATCA
>JBMNNY010000056.1:0-11991 GCA_050942765.1 Bacillota bacterium
TCAACGAAATCAACGACTGCTTCAAAAGCCTCAGCGCACTCACTCTGGCCGTCTCTGCAAATTTGGACTCTTTCAGGGCGCATGCCCAGTACAGCTTTGCGTCCTGCAATCGCAGCACATTCGGTCTGGCGGCTTTCAGGTAAAGTAATTCTGAAAAAGCCTGAATCAGCAATAAAATTATCGCCTTCTACAATTACCTGCACAGGGATAAGGTTGATGGGAAGGCTACCGATGAATGAAGCAACAAACAGGTTTTGTGGCTTTTCATAAATCTCCAGTGGCGCACCAACCTGCTGGATTACGCCATCTTTCATTACGACAATACGGTCGCCCATCGTCATGGCTTCTATCTGATCATGCGTGACGTAGACAATGGTCGTTTGCAGGCGTTTATGTAAATGACTAAGCTCTGCACGCATCATGACACGTAGTTTGGCATCCAGGTTGGATAATGGCTCATCCATCAAAAAGACTTGCGGTTCGCGCACAATCGCCCGTCCCAGAGCCACGCGTTGCCTCTGGCCGCCTGAAAGCGCCCGGGGTTTCCTCTTCAGCAGGTCGCCAATTCCCAAAATCTCAGCGGCCTCTTTGACTCGGCGATCAATCTCCGCCTTGGGAACTTTGCGCAGTTTTAAACCGAACGCCATATTCTCATAGGCGGTCATATGCGGATAAAGTGCGTAATTCTGAAACACCATGGCAATATCGCGATCTTTTGGAGGGACTTCATTAACCAGGCGCTCGCCAATAAAAATATTGCCGCTAGTTGGCATTTCAAGGCCTGCAATCATGCGCAAAGTAGTCGTTTTCCCACAACCTGACGGACCTACTAATACGGTAAATTCACGATCTCGTATTTCCAAGTCCGCTTCATTGACGGCCTTTACACCACCGTCAAAGATCTTTGAAACCTTTTCAAGCCTGACTCCTGCCATCAGAGTTCCTCCTTCGCCCGAGCTTTTATAAAACGAGCTTTTATCATATTCCCAGAGACCATTTTCACAGAGATTGGCTCCGTTGTTAGAATTCATATTCTACAGTACGCGCAAATCACCTCTAAAAATGATGGCAAAAAACCGATAAAAAATATGATACCGGTTTCAGAGCGTCTGGCCATCACCGCACATCATTATTATTCAAGGCTTTAGCTGCATAACCTCTTATTTATCGCAATTTGTTAATTTATTTTCCAAACCAGCAGGAATTTTTAACCGTTCTGAAGAACGAATTTAAATAATAAAATGAAACTGGTATCAATAAATTTGTGCATGTTTTGCCCGAAAATCCTAACATTTCAACGGGAACCGGTTAACAAGGAGTGAATTTCTAATGGCCAATATCAGCGATGTAGCCCGTGAGGCTGGAGTATCTAAGGCAACGGTTTCCAGGGTAATCAACGGCAACAGCGTAGTCAGTGAAGAAATGCGTATGCGGGTGACCCGAGCCATGAAGAGGCTGAATTTCCAGCCCAATGCACAAGCCCGCAGTCTCTCATTAAAGAAAAGCAATTTCATTGGTGTAATTGTTCCGGAAATCCGGCGCCCCTTTTACGGCGAAATCATTGATGGCATTGAAGAGACACTCGTCAATGCTGGCTATTATCTGGCGCTCTGCTCGACTCATAACCGTCCCGGGCATGAGCTGAATCTGGCACGTCTGATGCGCGAGCGCCGCGTCGACGGACTGATTATTGTCACCCCCAGAGAGTTGGACTCTAAAACGATGCAAGACTTGGCTGACGAGAAATTCCCCGTGACCCTGATTGACGGCACTGCCAAAGCATTGGTCAGTTCCGTAATCATTGATAATTATGAAGGCGCACGTGTGGCAGTGCGTCATCTGATCAAACTTGGACATAAACGAATCGGTTTGATCGCCGGCCTTGACACACCTGAATGCCGCGAGCGTCTGCGCGGTTACCGTGAGACTCTAGAGGCCGCCAATATCGCCTTTGATCCGGCACTGGTAGTGCGGGGCGATTATCTCGAAGAAAGCGGAGCTTCCGCTATGGAACAGTTGCTTAAGCTGCACGAACCACCCAGCGCCGTCTTCGCCACCAGTGATCTGATGGCAATCGGAGCGCTTTCGGCAATTCGAAACCATGATTTGCAGGTCCCGGATGATATTGCTCTTGTCGGATTTGATGATATTGAACCAGCCCGCTGGGTCACGCCATCACTGACTACTGTCAGGCAGCCCCTCCGGCAGATGGGCGAAATCGGAGCCAAAAAGATGCTGAAAATCCTCAACGGTGAAGAACCTGAAATTACCAGGATCATTCTGAGTTGTGAGCTGATCGAACGCGAATCCACCGCTCCGCCACTCAAGAAATACCAACGAGATATGGCGGCGTGGCTGTAGCATAGGCAAACGCGTCCTTCCGCTCCGCAAACGCATCTTTCCTTGGTCAAGAGGCGAAAGCATCTTTCCATGGTCAAGAAACTAGTGAAAAGGGTGACACTGTGGCAACTTACGCACATAACTCTGAACTGCGGTCCGGAATGCCTTTGGGGGGAATTGGCACCGGTACTCTGGAGATTTTCCCGGACGGCACCCGCGGGGCATTTACCGGCCTGAACAACTGGGAACATCCCTTGGGTCAACTGCATAATTTTCGTTCCGGACTATTTGGTGACTACCGGGTGGCCAATCCGTTTGCAGTCTGGGTGGATGATGGCAGTGAGCAGCCGCATGCGTTTTTGCTGCAGACCCTGGCGATTGGGACTGCTCCGGCTGCTAAAGGCATAAAGATGAATGGAATGTTTCCGATTGCCGAACTGATTTTTGATTGCGGAAACATCCCTCTGGCGATAAAAATGATTGCCTTTTCGCCTTTTATCCCGGGACGATACGAAGATTCGGGAATCCCGGCGGCTTTTTATAAACTGATTATTGCCAGCAAAAGTGATCGCCCGCTCAAAGTATCGGTAATGGCTTCGGCCATCAACTGCATCGGTTCCTGGAATGTAGCACGCTACAATGAGGCACGTTGCGAAGGCAATATCACCGGCATTATCTTCCGTAAAGATCGACCCAACCCTTTCGACCAGCGCGAAGGCACAATTGCCTTAGCCGCCCGACATACAGCCGATACAGAAACATATATCTGCGACAGCAGTCAATACGTCAAAAAGTGTTTTCGGGATCTCGCTGCGGATGATTTGATTGTGGCGGGTTGGGATCAATTTGCGGAATCGGGTTCTTTGCCGAACGGACTTGGACCGCAGCGTCTGGAGGGTGAGTTTGGCGAGTGGATGGGAGCTATTGCACAGCGCCTGCGCCATCCGCTGTTGCCGGGCGCGAGCGCTCAATGGGACTTTGTCTATGCCTGGCATATGCCTAATCATCCGAACGGACATCACTATGAAAACCGGTATCAGGATGCCTGGACGGTAGCAGCTGATGCGCTGAATCGTTTTGAAGAGCTATATCAGGATTCCGCCTCCTGGCAAAACAGCATAACACATCATGCAAATTCGTCATCCTTGCCTGACTGGCTTATGGATGCCTTGATCAATAACCTGTATCCTATCGTAACAGCGAGCTGGTGGGTGCGGGATGGGCGCTTTGCCCTGCTGGAATGCCCAACTCATCATCCGTTACTGGGAACCTTGGATGTTCATTATTATGGTTCAATACCACTGGCGCTGCTATTTCCTGACCTCGAGAAAAGAACGATGCGTCAGTTCGCACATTACCAGCTGGCTGACGGCTATATACCCCATGATTTAGGCAAAAACCGTCTCGACTGTCCCAGTACGGGCACCAGTGCCGGACCACGCTGGAAGGACCTCTGCAGCAAATTTGCCTTGCTGGTCTATCGCAATGTACTTTATTGGCATGATGATCAGTTTCTGAAAGAAATGTACCCTACCCTTATCAAAGCTATGGAATGGCAGGCCGAGGCTGATCGCGACGGCGACGGACTACCGGAAAACGAAGGTATGGATTCGACCTTTGATAACTGGGCGATGAGCGGAGTCACGCCCTATACGGGAAGCCTTTATTTGGCGGCACTGAGAGCCGCAGAAGAATGTGCGCTGCGCATGGGCGATCAGGCTAGAGCCACGCTTTTCCGCGACCGGTTTTCCAGGGCCTCTGACGCCTTTGATACGCTGCTATGGAACGGAAGCTATTACCGCGCCATCGCCATGCCCGGGCCCAGGCAATCGGAGCAACTGAGCAAGGCGCGCTCCGAAGCAATCGATGCATGTTCTGAAACAAAGGATGTGCCATCCGAAGCAAACGATGACTGCACCGTTTGCCAGCTCAATGGACAATGGTACGCTCACATGCTGGGTCTGGGCTATCTATTGCCGCCCGAAAAAGTAAGGAAAGCCGTCCGAGCGATGCTGGATCTGAACGCCGCCGCCTCTCCTTATGGCGCCGTAAATTCAGTATCCGCCAATGGTCAGCATGCTCCTGAAGATGACGTCAACCATCAGGCAGGCAACATTTTGCCGGGCGAAACATATGCGCTGGCTGCTCTGGCGATCTTCGAAGGCTTTATCGATCAGGGAATGGAACTGGCCCGTAAAACCTATGACAATATTGCCGGACAGTCCGGTTACATCTGGAATCAGCCGGATGTCATCAACGCCGATGACGGCAAAGTCGTTTTTGGCGATGATTATGAACGCAACATGTCGATCTGGTCTTTATTGCCCGCCTTAGCCGAACATGACCAACAGGCCGCATCCCTTTGGAAGCAATTGCTTGAACAGGCCAAGAGCATTGCGTCGGGGAGGGACAAAAATGGACTACGGAAGATTTGATCACCAAAACCGTGAATTTGTGATTGAACGACCGGATACCCCTACCCCATGGATTAATTATCTTGGGGATCAGACCTATGGCGGCATTATCTCGAATACTGCCGGCGGTTTCAGCTTTGATGGCGATCCCAAATACCGGCGCCTTTTGCGCTACCGCTACAACAATCTGCCGATGGATCGCCCCGGTCGCTACATTTACATCAAAGAAGCGGCTGAGCCTGGCCAAAATCCTGGTCACAACCACAGTCACGGCCATAGTCCGGGCCACAATCCAAGCCACTATTGGTCTCCAACCTGGGCACCTGTGAACGCCCAGCTGGACAGCTATAAATGTCGTCATGGACTTGGCTATTCAATTATCACCGGGGTTCGTAACGGCTTAAGCGCTGAAGGGCTTTTCTTCATACCGCCAGGCGTGCGGCTGGAAATATGGCGCTGGCGCTTTCGGAACATGCGTCAGGTCGCAGCGCAATTTAGGACTTTCAGCTATGCTGAGTTTTGTCCATTCGACGCTGATAATGATCTGACCAACCTTGACTGGACACAGCAAATTGCGCAGGCCTGGTACAATGAGCAAGAACGCACTATTTACTTCACCACCCATATGCGTACGACTGGCTGCATCTTTGTACATAGTTCTCAACCCCCGCTAGGTTTCGACTGTGATCGCGAATCTTTCATCGGCAACTACCGCAGTGAATCAAATCCCGCCGCAGTTGAGCGCGGTACGTCCGGAAACACCTCTGCTTACCGGGGAAATGGCATTGCGTCATTCTCACATGAGTGGCGGCTGGAACCCGGTGAGACTGCCGAACTGACTTTGATCATGGGTATTGCGCCTGATGAACGATCCGTCCCGAAGGCGCTAAAACCCTTTGCCGATAATCCGCAGCAAGTTGATCGCTCCTTTACTCACCTTAGAGAATGCTGGCAGGACCGTCTGAGTCGCCTGTCAGCCATCACTCCCAATCAGCTATTTGATGAGACAGTCAACACCTGGAACCCCTATCAATGCATGACCACTTTCAATTGGGCGCGCTTTGTATCACTTTATGAGTGCGGCATCCGACGCGGAATAGGTTTTCGCGACAGCTGCCAGGATACTTTGGGAGTAGTCCACTGTGAGCCGGCTGCTGTCAAGGAACGCCTTACCCGCCTGCTCGGAAAACAGTTCAGCATAGGCGACGCCTATCATCAATATTATCCGTTTACCGATGCCGGTGATCTCAGCGGTTACTCTGATGATCATCTTTGGGCGGTACTGGCAGTCTGCCAATACTTAAAAGAGACCGGCGATTTTGCTTTCCTGGAAAAGAGTATTCCCTATGCTGACTGTGATGGCGGTGGCGGTGCCAGCGGCCGTGGTGGCGGTGGCGCTGGCAGTGGTGCCGGTGGCGGCACCAGTACCGGCTCAGTTTATGAACACCTGTGCCGCGCCGTCGAGTTCAGCCTTAACAATACCGGTCCGCATGGGATCCCGCGTCTGGGCTTTGCAGACTGGAATGACGCCCTCAATCTGCCAGCCGGTCAGCAGGCACCCGAAAGCGTTCTGGTCGGGCAGCTATTATGCCGTGCACTGCTGGATCTGTCCGAGCTGGCCGCACACATCGGCAAATCCCAAGACGCCACCCGTTTCCGGGAGGCCTACGCGTCAATGGCTAAGCGCATTAATGAAACAGCCTGGGACGGCAGCTGGTATATCAGAGCCTGGCAGGGCGACGGAACCCCGCTCGGCAGTTCGCTTAATAAAGGAGAAGGTGAAATTTTTCTCAACACCCAAAGCTGGGCTGTTATCTCCGGTATAGCCGATCGCCACCGGGCGGCCACCTGTATGCATTCCGCTCTGGAGCGGTTGAATACGCCCAATGGCTTGATGCTGCTGGCGCCACCTTTCCGTAAATATGATGCTGCCATTGGCGGCTGCACCACTTATCCCCCGGGAGCAAAAGAAAATGGCGGCATCTTTGTTCAGACCAACCCCTGGGCGATCATTGCCGCTGCCATGATGGGCGATGGTGAGCTGTCCTGGCGCTTATATGACCAAATTATGCCAGCCAACCACCTGCAAAATGCGGAGGTTTTTCAAGCGGAACCTTACGTCTTCTGTCAGAACATCTTGGGAACCCCTCACCCTCTCTACGGGCTGGGGCGCAATTCCTGGCTGACTGGTACCGCCGCCTGGGCATATGTCGCCGCAACTCAGTATATTTTAGGCATCCGTCCAGACTATGATCGCCTGATTATTGACCCCTGTATTCCTCCGCACTGGTCTGGTTTCAAGGCAGTGCGCCATTTCAGGGGCACGGTCTATCAAATAGAAGTGCTGAACCCGGAAAGAATTAGCCGCGGTGTGAAATCAATTACCGTTGACGGACAGCCAGTTGCACAAATCGCCGCCACGCCTGGCGTTGGAGATGAAAGTGCTGCAGATGCCGGGGCTGTAGAAGCCAGCTTTGCAGATGCCCGCGCTGCAAATTACTATTCCGGTGGCGGCTCCAAAATCCGGAAGGTAATCATCACTATGGGAAGTGGGGTGTAGCCGTACTATGAACCATCCAGTATTTCAGCGAGCCGCCGCGTCCGTAAAGAAGTTTGCCAGTGACTGGCGCTGGAATCGTATCGCCTACTTATTCATTTTGCCGGCGTTGCTCGGTACGATCATTGTTCATATTACCCCTATGATCTCAAGCATTCTCATTAGTTTTAAAGACTTGGACATTTTTTCACTGCAGCAGTGGACTAAGGCGCCATTTATCGGACTTAAAAACTTTATTGATGGCTTCAATCCAATTACCACCGTTGGTCAGCGTTACTGGCGTTCTGTTCTGAATGTCCTGATTTACGGCGCGGTAACCATACCGGTAGGGTACGCCCTTGGCCTCGCAGTGGCGCTGCTGCTAAACAAGAAGTTCGTTGGGCGCACTCTGGTGCGTGGCATTGTCTTGTTGCCATACATACTTCCTGATTCAGTCACGTTTAACGTCTGGCGCTTTATGTTTCAATCCCGTATCGGAATTGTCAATAAGACGTTGCTGGCTTTGGGGATAATCAAGGAGCCAATGGTCTGGCTGGTCGGTAAATATTCACTATTCGCCGTAATGGTCGCCAGCATCTGGAAAGGATGGCCGTTCGGATGCCTGTTACTATTGGCCGGACTGCAAACCATCCCACAAGAAGTCATAGAAGCTGCCACCATTGATGGCGCTGGTCCCTGGCAGCGTTTCCGATATGTGATCTTTCCATACCTGAAACCGGTATCCAAGACTTTGTTATTGCTGAACGTAATTTGGAACTTCAATGCCTTTAATCAATTCTATATCATGCTCGGCAATGATCCCGGGGTTCAGGCCGATGTCCCGTCCGTATTGATTCACCGGGAGACATTTCTTAACTTCCATTTTGGTCTCGGCTCGGCTATGTCTTTGATCCTGGTGATCATGATGATGACTGTGGCGGCAATCTACCTGAGGACTCTGCGGGTCAATAAATCGATGGAGGAATGAACATGGCTGGAACTCTCATTCTTAACCGAAAGAGACGGCAGGTTCTTGGCCGCATCTGCATTTACCTGTTGGTGTTGATTGTGCTGGCCATAGTCCTCCTGCCCTTCCTTTGGATGGTGTCCGGATCATTCAAGACCAGTCTTGAGATCCAGGGCGCGGACGTGATGGATCCGGAAAAATCACCGCAATGGTTTCCACGCACATTTACTCTGAAAAATTACATCGAAGCCAATAATACGGTACGCATTTTCGATTATTTTAAAAACAGCCTGATCATCAGCATCGGTACCATGATCAGCGGCGTTTTTCTAAGTGTCATGGCCGCCTATGCGCTTTCCCGCTATGCCTTTCGTGGGCGTGGCATTTATACAATGGGCCTGTTGATGACGCAGATGTTCCCGGGTGTGCTTTTCTTAATCCCATATTTCGTTTTGTTTGTCTGGGTCAAGAATCTGACCGGCATACCGCTGCGTGATACATATTGGGGTATGATTCTCACTTATACATCTTTTGCACTGCCCTTTTCAGTCTTGATGCTTCGTAATTACCTGGAATCAATTCCGCGTGAAATTGATGAGCAGGCGGCATTGGACGGATGCACGCCATGGGGAACCCTCTTTCGTATTATCTTGCCGCTTTCCAAACCTGGACTGGCGGCGGTAGGCATCTACTGCTTTATCATGGCATGGAATGAAGTCCTGTTTGCATCGGTGCTTACCGGCCAAAACACCAAGACGGTTTCGATCGGTCTGTTGGAATATATTACAACCCAACAGGCTCGCTGGGCCCAAATGATGGCTGCCTGCGTCATTGTATCTATTCCAGTCCTGATCTTGTTTACATTAATGCAGAAGCAAATCGTGGATGGCTTAGTGGCTGGTGCCACAAAGGGCTAAAGATGAAAGGCAGTTGACTTGCAGGAGGTGATTATCCCCGAACAAAACTTGCTGCTCAGTTTTTGTCCGGATAATGATCATTCCAATCCAAACCGAAACTGAGGGAGGTTCGTAAGATGTTAAAGAAAGGTGTTTTGCTGTCACTGATGCTCGCCACAGTCTTGTTGATTGGCGTGTTCAGCGCGGCAGCAGCTCCAAAGCAGATCGTCTTTTGGGCGATGCCAAATGCCCCGGATGCCACACACATTCCCTGGGTAGAAAGTGTGGCCAAAGAGTTTGAGGCCAAGACAGGCTATGCTGTCCGTTTTGAAGTGGTAGGCTGGGATACTGCCTGGACCAGAATTACGACGGCAATAGCCACCGGTGAAGGCGCTGATGTCTTCCAAGTCGGTACTACCTGGAATCCTCAATTCGCTGCCACCGGAGGCCTTTCCGTCATCGACATCAACGAGTTTGGCGGTGCCAAGGCTTTCATGAAAGCCAACCTGGACTCTGCCATATACAAAGGCAAGTATTACGGAGTTCCATGGTTCGCCGAAACCCGCTGCCTGTTCGTGAATGTTGACATGTTCCGCGAAGCAGGAGCTAAATACCCAACCACACATGACGAACTGATCGAAGCCGGTCAAAAGATTGTCGCCAAGTATGGAACCGGAAAAGGTATTTCCCTGGCCGGAACAAACGCCTGGGACCTAATTCATAACTGGGCAATAATTCTCTGGGGCAATGGCGGATCCCTGCTTACGCAAGACAACAAAAAAGCTGCCTTTAACAGCAATGCTGGCGTGACAGCCATGAAATGGTACGTTAGTCTGCTGGAGAAAGGTATTGCTGACAAGGCCTGTGCGGAATACAATCAGCCGCAGGCAGACGCAGCCTTCACAAACGGCAATGTGGCCATGTGCTATATGGGTCCCTTTAATATTGCCAACATTGAACAAGAGAACCCCAACCTGAACTATGACGTTATTGAGCCGCCGCGCGGTCCCAAAGCTAAAGCCAGTTTCTCCGGCGGCAGTAACCTGGTCATCCTGAACTCCAGCAAAAACAAAGACATCGCCAAACAGTGGATTAAGTTCTTACTCGAAAAGAAACGTATGGTGGAATACACTCAGAACTTAACCCACATGCTGCCGGCTACGGTTGATGCCTATAACGATCCTTACTATTCCTCTGGTATATGGAAAACCTTCAAAACAACCCTGGACTATGCCACGGCCTACTCGCCACTGGGCGTTTGGGGCGATATTGAAAACGCTATTGTAGCGGAGTTCAAAAACATCCTGACCACATATGTTAATGGCGATTACAATAATGATACAGTCAAGAAAGCTCTGGATGCAGCTGCAGAAAAAGTCAACGCGGCCTTGGCCAAAGAGAAATAAGTGGTAACACCGAATCATCACTGATCCTCTGTCGCTGGAACCGGCCCCAACTCGGGCCGGTTTCAGTTTGTGAATGAAGAAATGACTGGCGCAAGGTGTTGGGCACATGCATGCCTGCATGTCTGGATGCATGCCTGCATGTCTGGATGCATGCCGTATGTAAGTAGGTATGCATGCTCGCGGCGCGGGGCGTGACGCATGCGCGTGGGGCATGTGTTTCAGCGGCAAATGCAGTGGCGCTATCAGGTGCTATCACCGCGCCATTTGAGCATACGAGCATATAAATGCGATAATTATCGTTGAATTGATAGGATTTTTATAAGAGCCGCCGAATAATATTGGAGTGGTTGTGCAAACGTTTGCGCAATCGTGCGCACTCGCGCTGCGTCTGGAAATTCATCAATTTTACGCCAATTCATACCATTTGCGATTTATCCTTTGGACTTTTGATCTGACGTCTGTATTGATGTGTCGAAATGTGAACAATTGATATCCATATTTGCGGGAGGGATGAAAATGACCAAGTTTCCGACTGCTTTGCTGAATGCTGATACATCTGCTGTATCGGCGCCATCGGCGGCACCTGCAGTATCGGCCTCATCGGCCTTATCGGTTTCGTCGGCTTCATTGGCCTCATTTGCTTCATCGGCTGCCTTAACTACGCCACGGGTGGCGTACTTCTGTATGGAATATGGATTACATCCCGAGCTGCATCTCTATGCCGGTGGTCTTGGAATTTTGGCTGGCGACTATCTTAAAGCCGCCCATGATCTAGACCTGCCGGTCGTTGGAATTGGCTTGCTATGGCGACAGGGCTACACCCGCCAGGTCTTGGATGCGCAAGGTGTGCCCTACGACACTTATCCAATTTATAACTATGATTTTCTTAAAGATACTGGCGTGAAAGTCAGTGTCGAGATCCGGGGACGGGCTGTCACCTGCAAAGTATGGCTGGTTGATAAATACGGCAATGCCCCCCTCTATTTGTTGGATACTAATTTGCCTGAAAATGACGACCGTTGGATCACCGGCCAGCTATACGGCTGGTTTGGCGAGGAACGTGTGGCGCAAGAGATGGTTCTCGGCATCGGTGGTGTTCGTGCTCTGCGCGCATTAGGCATCCCCGTTGATATTTATCATTTTAATGAAGGGCATGCTGTACTGGCTGCTCTGGAACTGATCAAGGAAAAAATGCAGGCCGGAAGCGATTATAATCAGGCGCTACGCACTACACGCCGTGAAATTGTCTTCACAACGCACACCCCCGTAAAAGAAGGCAACGAATCGCATCCGCTCAGTTTGCTGGAATACATGGGAGCTTTCAATGGCCTCGCGCGTGAGCAAATGATTGCGCTGGGCGGCGACCCCTTTAATATGACTGTGGCAGGCCTGCGGCTGGCACGGGTGGCCAATGGTGTCTCGGCCCTGCACG
>JBMNNY010000057.1:0-11761 GCA_050942765.1 Bacillota bacterium
AGCCAGATTGTCGGACAAACTGTGGCTGAAGATGTTGCCTTTGGCCCGGAGAACCTGAACCTGTCGCCCCGGGAAGTAGAGCAGGCTGTTGCCACTGCACTGCGGGTGACCGGTCTGGAGGATCACTCTGGCAAAGACCCGCGCACTTTGTCGGGCGGGCAGAAAAAGAGACTGGCCATTGCCGGTGTGCTGGCGATGCAGCCCGAGATGCTCATCTTTGACGAACCGTTTACAGGTCTGGATTATCCGGGCGTGATCCAAATCCTGAAGCAAATTGTGCAGCTCAATCAAGCGGGACATACGATTTTGCTGGTCACGCACGAGTTGGAAAAGGTGCTCGCCCATGCCGATCGCCTGATCATTTTGCATCAAGGCAGATTGGTCGAGGATGGTGCGCCGCAGGACGTCATTTACCGCGCCTTAAACTATGGAGTGCGCGTTCCTCTCAAGGAGGGAGAGGAGGTCAGCGAAGTAACATGGCTCAAGTGACCTTCTTGCACTACATTCAAAAAGACACCGTGCTGCACCGGATGGACGGCCGCCTGAAACTCCTGGGGATGGTTTTGTTGAGCCTCTCTGTCAGCTTCGCCTCCGAACTGCGCCACTATCTACTGCTGACTGGCGTCATTGTAGTGGCCTTGGCTATCAGTAAACTGCCAATCAGTGCGCTGCTGAAGGACATGCGGCTTTTCGTGTGGATCATTCTTATCGTCCTGATTGCGGACGCCTTTAATATACCTGGTGATCCCATACCGGGCTGCCCTATTGTCGGTATTTCAATCCAGGGCGTGGTTGAGGGCTTACGCTTCGGCGCGCGCCTGATACTGATCCTCTTGGTCTGTACGATTATGACCAGCACTACTTCATTGCTGACCTTTCGGAATGTGATCGAATGGTACCTGCGCCCCATTCCGTTGGTGCCGGCTGCCCGGGTCGCGACCATGATCAACCTCACTTTTGTTTTAATGCCGCTCATCTTTGACAGTTATTCGGAGATGATGCACGCTCAAAATTCCCGCTGCGTGCAGTTGCGCAGAAACCCCATCAAGCGGATTGGCTTTATTGTCTTTCCGCTGCTAAGCCGCACACTGCAACGTGCCGATGAGATGGTGTTCGCTATGGAAGCGCGCTGCTATGCGGAGGAACGTACGCGACCCGTTTTCACGGCCAGTCGTGCAGATTGGCTGATATGCGCTATTTGTCTGACAGTTTTACTGTTTGTGGCGCTGTTATAGCAGGAAAACGCGCTGCCATTATGTAAATTCACAGAGATAAATCAGCGAAAGAAGGTTAAAGACCATGAGGAATCAGAATGATTTTGTTAAACTTGCCCTGGAGATGGGAGCCGACCACGCCGTACCGTTTCGCATTGACGATATTGCCTTTGATCCACGCACGATTCTGAAATGTTCCTTTGGCTGCGCTGATTGGGGGAAGGGTCCCACATGTCCGTCGCGTCCGAATTCTCTGCGTCCGTGGGAGTACGAACAGGTTTTGCTCCGCTATAGCTGGGGCATAATTGTGCATTCCCACGATAAAAAGATTTCTCAGGAAGTGTCCTTCGCAATTGAGCGGGAAGCCTTTATCGACGGCTATTACTTTGCTTTTTCCCTAAGTGACTGTGCCATTTGCAGTGAATGCGCCGGCTCGCGTGGGCAGAGTTGCGTCAACCCCAAAAAGGCACGGCCTGCTTTTCATAGTGTTGGGATCGATGTGTTCAAAACCGCCCGCAAGTTTGGTCTGCCAATTGAGACTTTGCGGGATCAAAATCAGCCGCAAAACTGGTACTCGGCAGTGTTTATTGAGTAGTCTTTGTCATTTGAGTATGCAAAAGTTCCGGGAGTGAATCGCAATGTATGAAGATGTTCTGGACTTGTTCATTCGTCGCAGAAGTATCCGCTCTTATCTGGACAAGCCCGTGGAAGAAGAAAAGATCGATACCATTTTGAAAGCCGCCTTCGCCGCCCCGTCAGCCTGCAATAATCAGCCCTGGGAAATGGTGGTTGTAACTGAGAAGAGTATCATGGATGAAATAAGGTCGGAGTTTGTCTTTGCCAATTATAATGCTCCGTGCGCAATTGTTGTCTGTGCCAATACGCATTTGTGCAGAAATGTAGGCAAAATGTATATCTTTGATTGCAGCGCAGCAATGCAAAACATCTTGTTATGCGCAACAGCACTCGGATTGGGTTCGCTCTGGGTAGGAGTCTATGGTGATCAAAATGTAAGAAAGATCTCAAAAATTACAGGGCTTCCTGAGCATGTTGTGCCTTGTGGGATTGCCTATATTGGCTACGCCAAAGAAACAAAGGGACCCAGACAACAGTTCACCGACAATAGAGTGTATTATCAAGTATATGACGTTAACAGAAAGCATAAAGCCAGGCCCAAAAACATGAAAAACCTTTGTTAGCCTTGACTTAATGATTGCACCGGGAAAGGTGATTGCACAGGCTTGGCATGGCTTGCCGCAGAAAAAGATGAAGGGCGCATGCGCTGGGGTTTCCAAATCTGTGTGAACGATGCGAGCCGAAAGCACATCGGGTGGTGCAACGCCTACTCAATTGATGATCATTATCAGTATACCAATGAAGATGGCTACTGTACAATCGGCATCGACATTCCGGACTTGTCAGCGCGCCGTAAGGGATATGCCACAGCTGTCTGGGATCTGTTCATTCAATACCTGTTGAGTAAAGGCATCGAGGATATCTATACGCAGACGTGGTCGGGAAATGAGAGGGTGCTGGGCCTGATTCAGAAATTTGGCTTTGAAGAGTGTTGTCGCAAACAGGGGATCAGAATGGTTCGGGGACAACGCTATGACGAGCTCAATTTAGATGGATCTACGAGCTTGTAGGGGGTAGGGCAATGAAGAACATTATCATTACGGGAGCCGCACAAGGTATTGGGTACTATCTCGTTAAGCAGCTTTTGGATGATCAATTCAACGTAACAGTGTTGGATATCGATATTGATAACCTAAAGGGCCTTAGTAAAGAATGGCCCTCTCTCCTGGCCTTGGTCTGTGATGTCCGGGATGCTAATCGTATGAAGGAATGTGTTAAAGAGAGCGTTCAGAAATTTGGCAGCGTGGATTGTGCGATTCATAATGCCTGTCGATGCACATTTGGGCCGATGAATATTACCGAAGTGGCGACTTATCGGGACGTATTTGATGTGAATTATTTCGGCGCGCTATATTTGTCGCAGGCTGTACTGCCATATATGAAACAACAAAAGGGCGGCAAGATAATCTTTACGAGTTCTGGCGTTGGCATAATGGGCTTTGCCAATATCAGCCCTTATGCGTCGAGTAAGGGTGCTATTGAAGCGCTGGCCAAATGTTTGAATTTGGAGTTCATCAACGACGGTATCAGCTTTCACATTTTCCATCCGCCGCTTACCAGAACAAAATCGGCCGGTCCATTGCCTGTGCCAGATGAGTTCAAAGCCTCTCCGGAAAAGGTGGGTGTCGGGCTCGCCAAGAATATCCATAAGAAGAGTTTCATTATTTGTCACAGCACCAGTCAAAGGCTTCAAACGCTGGCCTGTTATTTGTTTCCGATCAAAATGGGCAGGTTGATGAATAAATTGACGACCCGTTATGAGAGTGCGGGGATAAACTAAAAAGGTGATTCATATGAGGATTATCGACTTAAAAGCTGAGGACAAAGACTTGATCGGACAGGCAGCCCAGCTTTTATATGAAAGCTTTATTGGAATATCGCTGGCCTGGCCAAGCCTAGAGAAAGCTTTGGAGGAAGTGTACGACTCTATTAGCGAAAGCGGTGATGGGCAGATCAGCCGGGTGGCGGTTGATCAAGGCGCTGTCGTCGGATGGATCGGCGGTAAAAGCATGTATGACGGTAACGTATGGGAGTTGCATCCGCTGGTTGTCAAGGAGTCTTTCCGCGGGAAAGGAATTGGAAGGGCATTGGTAGAAGACTTGGAAAAACTTGTGGCGGAACGGGGCGCTTTGACGATTTGGCTGGGAACGGATGATGAGAATGGCGCAACCTCCTTGTCAGATACTGATCTATATGAAAACCTGGAGGAGAAAATCAGCGGTATCAAGAATCTGAAGCGGCATCCCTTCGAGTTTTATCAGAAAGTTGGCTTTAGCATTGTTGGAGTAATGCCGGATGCCAATGGGATTGGCAAGCCGGATATCTATATGGCAAAGCGCGTGGCGCGGAAAGAGCAGAAATAGTCATAGGGAGAAGGTTTGGCGATCACGGCGACTAGTCGAAAGCACAAATGAGATGAAGATTTAATAAAGATATTTAGGAGCAGAAGAGAAAAAATGGTTCATCTGGTTTATTGCGATGATAAAGAAAAGGTTCTCGAAAAAATCCTGGACGGGACAAAGACTATGATTATCAGGGCCGCCACCGGCCGGAAAATCCCCCATAGCAGGGTATTTAAGGGCGAAACCCTGTATTTTATGAAAAAAGGCACCGCCAAAATATCAGCCACCGCTACGGTTGTTGATGTTCAAAACTATGTTGGACTGTCGGATGAAGAAATTAGCAATGTGATCGATTCCAATCAGGGCAACATGGATGATTGGTTAATCATCAAAAAGATCGAGGATGTAGTAGTGGGAACGAGTATCCCATATAATTATGAGAAGTCCAGGTTTTGATGTATGCGTTAACTCTAATACTAACACAAACCCTGGCACCACTATTTGAGAACAGAAAGGGTGACGATAAAATGGCGGATCAAGAGCAATTGAACTATGGTACTTTCGAAGCTACACTGGAAAGAAGCAAGAAGCTCGAGATGGACTTGCAGGAAAATCCGGCAAAGTATAAGGTTCTCACCGGAGACAGACCCACCGGAAGGTTGCACATTGGGCACTTGTTCGGCTCAATTCAAAACCGTGTGCGCCTTCATAAGATGGGCGTCCCGACGTTTATTGTGATTGCAGATTATCAGGTGTTAACCGATCGTGACACTTTCGAAAATATTGCGGACAATATCCAGCAGCTAACGATCGATTACATAGCGGCGGGGATTGACCCGATGGATGGCAAAACCTTTATATTCCCGCATAGTCATGTTCCGGAACTGAATCAGCTGCTGCTGCCTTTCTTGACGCTGGTCACAAATGCGGAGCTGGATCGCAACCCCACGGTCAAAGAAGAGATTCAGGCTTCCGGGCAGAAGCGCATTAATGCCGGCATGTACACTTACCCGGTGCATCAGGCGGCGGATATTCTTTTCTGCAAAGGTACGGTGGTGCCGGTTGGAAAAGACCAATTGCCGCATCTGGAGTTGACCAGGACCATTGCTAGGCGCTTTAATGAGCGCTTTGCAAAAAACAAACCGGTGTTTCCGGAGCCGCAGCCGCTGCTGAGCCAAGCCCCCATTATTCTCGGGCTGGATGGTTCGCAGAAAATGAGCAAGAGCAGGAATAATGCAATTATGCTGAGTGCCAGCGAAGATGAGACGGCGCAGCTAATTAAGAAAGCCAAAACCGACTCTGAAAGAACGATCACATATGATCCGGAGAACCGGCCTGAAGTGGCCAATTTGCTGTTGTTGGTATCGCTAGCGACTGGCAGAAAACCGGAGGAGATCGCGGCGGAGATTGGGGATGCTGGTTCCGGCCAGCTTAAGAGAGTCTTGACGGAAGCGCTCAATGAATATCTGCGACCTTTGCGGGCACGCCGTAAAGAATTGGAGCAGAACATCGATTATGTGCGTGACGTGCTGCGTTCCGGGGTGGCGGCGGCAAGGGCGGAAGCGGTGCGAACCCTTGAAGAAGTCAGGGAAGCTATGAATATGAAGATCTGAGGGCGCCAGGATTGATCGTCTTGTCGGCGTTTATTCCAATACCCAAATTTCTGTACAATACGATGGCGTAAGCCCGGTACCGACAAAAGTGTTATTTGGGTTTTTAGGCTATAAAGTCTCAGGTGAACCTAAAACCAGTAATGAAAGCCTGGATGTCGGATGGTTTGATCCTGAAGAGGCATTGCGCCTTTGCACCCACCCGGTTGCCAAAGACAGATTAGCGGATATGCTGAATTTCGATGGCAATATCATCTACCGGTCCTATAAATCCAGGCCTTATGAAATAGAATTTGAGCAGGAAATTTAGCAGCCAAGTGCTGCTATTTTTTTCTGCGACAGGCCTTTGCCGTCAACCAGTATATCTAACAAAGAATGGCTATGGGTCGATGGTTGTATTAAGTATTGAGAAATATGCCGAGTTAGTTGAAGATGTTGAGATCAAACTAGACGAAGCTGATCGAGAAGCAGATTCGACTGAAGAAAGGCATACACATGATGAGGTTTTCTCCAAAGTGAGAGCCAGGATAAATGGTGGAAGATAAGTATTCGGTGAGAAAAATGCAGCCGGTCAGATGGCTGCATTTTTGTAGGATCAAATATGACAGGGTTGTCATATTCCGCAATCTGTGCTATGCTGTCGTCAGGAGGAAGAAGATTAATGCCAAAAGCGACTTTTTTAAACCTCAATCCCCAAAAACGCAGGCGCATTTTCGATGCTGCTGTACAAGAATTTGCTGCCAAAAGGTTTAGTGAGGCCTCAATCAATCAGATAATTAAAGCCGCCGGTATACCGAGAGGAAGCTTTTATCAGTATTTTGAGGACAAGGAAGATCTGTATCTGTACATGATGGCAGAAATAGGCCGGGAAAAAATGGCGCTCTTCAGTCAAATGGAGGCATTGAACCCGGAGGCAGACTTTTTTGATACCTGCCTATATTCGTTCAGGCAAATCATCGCCTGGAGCAAGGCTAGGCCGGATTATGGTCGCATCGCCATGCTGATGGAATTGGATGATAGTGAATTCATATTTAAATTGCGTGCTCTTACTGATGCAGGCTTGGATAAGTATAGGGAAATGCTTGAGCACGACAAGCAGCGCGGCCGTATTAAGGCAAACACTGATATTAACCTTGTTGTTGATATGTATTATGCTCTAAGCATTAGTCTTTTCAAAGAATATCAGAAAACCGGCTCAGATGAGATGTTACTAAGACGTATGTCAGGAATGTTTCAGATTTTGAAGGAGGGAATCGCAATTGATCAAAGTCAGCAATCTCAGATACAGGTATCCCAAGAACAGTGATTATACTGTCAAGGGAATCGATTTTGAAATTCATAAGGGTGAGATTTTCGGATTTTTGGGGCCAAGCGGCGCGGGTAAAAGTACGACCCAGAAACTGTTAATCAAATTGCTCAGGGATTTTGAAGGTGAGATTGAATACTGCGGCAGACCTCTAAAGAGTTATAATGACGAGTTTTATCAGGATATCGGAGTATCATTCGAAATGCCGATTTCTTTTTCAAAATTAACTGCCATGGAAAATTTGGATTTTTTTAAACAGCTTTATTGCAAGACCATTGATGTTGAGCCGCTGTTGAAGCGCATTGGCTTGTGGGATGACCGCGATAAGAAAGCCGGCGAGTATTCCAAAGGGATGAAGATTCGTCTCAATTTCGTGCGCGCCTTGCTTAATAACCCCAAAATGCTGTTCCTGGATGAGCCGACTAATGGACTTGATCCGGTTAATGCCCGGATTATGAAAGATATTATTCTGGAGTTTCGGGAGCAGGGCGGAACAGTCTTCTTAACCAGCCATATTATGGGTGATGTTGATGAACTATGCGACCGAGTGGCCTTTATCGTTGACGGCCGGTTGCAGGAAATTGACTCTCCGCGCAATCTTAAGCTTAAATATGGCAAGCGGACTGTCAAAGTCGAATACAAAGAAGACGGGCAATTGGTCAGGCGGGAGTTCACCATGGATGAGATTAAGACACCGGCGTTTTTTGAATTGCTGCAGAGCAAGGATATCGAAACTCTGCACAGTGGTGAAACAACACTGGAAGAGATTTTTATTAAGGTAACGGGGGTGCATTTGCATGGATAGACTGATGCCCCTGATCAAAGGTGACTTCAACCGTCTGAACAAGTATAATTTGTTTGCGGCCAACTTTGTTGTAATGCTGATCTGGACTGCCCTTGTCTGGTTTATCAATATCGGGCAATTAGAGCAATTCGTTCCGGTTATTCTTTTGGCGGACAGTACGATGATGACTATTTTACTGGTGGGGGCCACCCTGTTTTATGAAAAGCAGGAGCATACCATGAACTCCATAATGGTTTCACCAGTTACTGAAGATGAGTATCTGCTAGCCAAGATAATTGTAAACGTATTGAATTCGCTGATCACGGTGATTTTCATTTCGGCAGTTCTTTACTTCTTTAAGGACGTCACCTATAATTACCTTCTGATTGCCCTGGCAGCGATAATAGTAACAACAGTGCACACGTTGATTGGCATTTTCCTTTCGTATCACGCCAAGAACTTTACATCTGTGCTAATAAATTTAATGGTCTACAGTATTGTTTGTTTGTTTCCGACGATCTTCGCCTCTTTTGGATTAATCAAAGCCGAGGTAGCAAAATTCTTGATTGTGCTGCCTCCGGAGGCTGCTGGCATTTTGTTCAGTGCCGGTTTTAGAGAGACCGAGCTTTGGAAACAGATTTTTGGCTATGCTTACCTGATTGTACTGGCTTTCGTGCTATACCGTTTTGTTGTCAAACCCAAATTCATTGACTACGTAATGCGGGAAACGGGGGTGTAAACATGCTGGTCACGCTGGCCAAATTTGAAATTAAAAACCTGATCCGCGATAGGATGACTTTAGTGATGCTTTTGTGGCCGCTGATACTAGGTGCGATCGGTAAGTACCTGATTTCCTCCGGCGTTTTGGAAGGGCAGGCAGTCAGTGTAACTGCCATGGTTCTGTCTCTGATTACGGGCTTTGCCTATGGCGCGATGTCCGGATTTTCGCTGCTGGATGATCGGGATGATCAGGTGTTTGCCTCAATTCAGATTTCTCCCGTTTCATTGGACTTTTATGTTTGGTTTAAAATTGCCTTTGTTTACGTGCTTGCAGTCTTGGCAAGCTATTTTATGCTTTGGATTGTAGAGGCGGCGGCAATGTCCATTTTTGAAACTCTTGTCGTCTCCGCTCTGTTGGCCCTCCAAGTCCCAATTGTGGCTCTACTGGTAAATGCATTTGCGAAAAACAAAGTAGAAGGGTTCGTGGCAATGAAAGCCAGCGCCTTTCTAATGCTGCTGCCTATTGCCGGCTTCTTTTTCCTGGATGCCAAAGAGTGGCTGTTTGCGATTGCGCCCGGACATTGGGCAGCCAAAGCTATTCAGTACGCCATACTGCGGCCGGGAATTGCAGCCGGGATTGTTAGTATGAACCTTGACTTTTATCAATATTGCATCATTGGCTTCCTGTATAACCTGGCGCTGGCAGCAGTGGCGTTCAGAATCTTTCGGCGTAAAAACGACTTTTAAGGGGGTAAAGAGAAAAATGTCTGTTATATCGTTTATTCTGTTCCTACTGGCGGCGCTATATATTTTCGGAGGCCTTTTCGAGTTTCCCATCATGTTTGAAGGCAACCCGAAAACAAAGTTCTTGATCTCCAAGATGGGCAAGAGAAACTATAAGATTTTGCTTTTTGTTTTGGCGGCAATCATGGTTGTTGTGGCTTTACTACTGAAAAAGTAGTCGTTTTTATCTGCGACTCAATTTCGCCATGCATACTCCGGAGAAGATCGAGGAAGGCATCAAAAGACTTGGACAGACCTTTGCCCGGATATAAAAGGAGCCGGCATTCAGCCGGCAGCGGGTAACTGGATGTCTTCTGCGGTGTCCGGATCAAGTTTTACCTGTGCTATTTTGAATGAATGCAGCAGGGCGCGGATTTGCAGGAACATTCCAGCAGTATGATCATTTACCGGGATATCTTTATTGATGATTTTCAGCGAGTCAGCATTAGGGGTAATAACTGTGATGAAGCTGCTTTGCAGTTTTCCGCCCCAAAGCAGGGCATCGAGAATGGCCTGCAGATGTGCCCGAAGTTCCGAATCAACAGATTTAGGCAAGGGCAGACGGTGCACTGACTCTCTTCCGTTGTGGGACACGCGCAAAATGACGACGCCCCCGTGTGTTTTATGGGAATAATCAACCGCTGCGTGGATGATTGTTTCCGGATTTAAGCTGGTCAAGAGCAGCACCTCCTCATGGGTTCCTTAATTATATTGTAAACGAACATACGTTCGATGTCAACGGTTAATGGGAAATTTCTTTAAAAATCAAAAATATTATGGTAAATTTTCTGATAGAATGGCGGACAGCTTGTCTGTTAACACGCGAATTGATATGATAGAAGAAATAGAGGAGGTGCCGCAATGGATAATAATCTGCCACTCATTTTTTCACTGATCCTCAATGCGATACAGCTCGTTTTGCTTATAGTAATGGTCGTAATGTACCTGAAAGTCCGCAGTAAAGTGAGTAAAATTGATAAACTGGAGATAATCAGAAGAATTGCTGAACTGCATAAAGAAGGCATTCTCGACGATGAGGAATATAAGACCAAGAAGCGTAATTTGATGGAAAAAGTTTGATGGCGGAGTATTACGCATAAATCAACCCCCGCACTAATAGACAGTAGCGGGGGTGATCTTTTTATGAAACCAGATTGGGGTTTTTGGATTTGGGTCGCCGTCTCGTACACCATTGGGATAGCCTGCATAGTGTACCTGATGCGGCGGGTGCGCCGGGGAGAGTATGTTCCGCCGATGCTGCCCATGCCGGCAGGCGCAGGCGCTGGTGGTGGGGGTTGGGTCGGAGTCGGCGGAGACGGCCTCTGGTACTATGGCTGCCCGGAAGCGGGGAATTAATTCAGCGTACGCCCGCTATCCGTGAAGAAGTACTCCATAAAAATCTCATCCATATAAAAATCACCGACGCGATATTGCTTGGTATAACGTCCGCATTCCACAAAACCGAATTTGCGATATAAGGCAAGAGCGGCTTTATTAGAATGATAAACGCTCAGGAAAGCTTTTTCCAGTTTTCTTGTCTCGCCCCAGGCAATGGCGGTCTGCATCAGAGCACTACCGATTCCGAGACCACGGTAGTCCGCCAGCATGAAAAGGCCGATACTCATGGTATGCCGCCTTTTAGGATTGATGGAGCGGTTAACCTCGAGGGCACCGATGATTGCACCATCGACTTCAGCAACAAAAATGGCGCGGTTTTCCAGGTCGCAGGCTGCAATTTCGCGGGCGTAGTCTTCCGGTGGCGGATTAAAGGAAGAACGTCCGATATAATATTGCTCGCGCGCCACCGTATCAGTGATTTCAATCAGGCGGACAGCATCTTCCGGCATGGCCAGACGAATATGAAGGTCGCGTCCGTCTTTGGTTTTATTGGTATCTATTCTGTCCATCCGTTAACTCCCCGCCTTTTAATAAACCATGATAATTGGAATTCGAAGTTGCCGACTGGCAGGCGGCCTTCTTTTTCATAGATGAAACCGCGATTTTCATAGAATTGTCTGGCCTGCGCATTGTCGCTCTTGACACCCAGGCTGACCAGGGTGATGTGTTCTGGAAGTTTGTCAAGCCCATGCCTGATGAGTGCCGTGCCTATTCCCCGGCTTTGGCAGGCAGGTCGGACGTAAATGCGCGTTAATTCACAGGAAGAGGCGGGCGGTATGGCCGATGATGCTGCTTGGGCTGGCGGGGCCACCGCGGCCGGGGCGGGCGGCGCCACAGCCACCGCGGGCGGCGCCACAGCCACCGCGGGCGGCACCTCAGCCATCGCTGGCGTCGCAGCCCCCATCGCCGATGGAGCAACCGCATAAACCCATTGGGCAAAGCCAGTAACCTGACCGTCATCCGTGATG
>JBMNNY010000066.1:0-10687 GCA_050942765.1 Bacillota bacterium
GATTCAATAATGACAAAGGTCAATACGGCTATGAAATGTGGGTGACAGTTCCCGAAGACTTTGTGGTACCAGAGCCGTTTGTCAGAAAAGAATTCCCCGGAGGATTATTCGCTGCTCTGCCAGCGAGTTTGTCGGTGATTGGTGAGCGCTGGGATCAGCTTCAGGATTGGATTGTGGAAAATGAAGATTTGGAATCCGATTATTGTCCCGGAAAAATGCGTTATTGCCTTGAAGAATGCTTGGATTATGTGACTTTTTATGCCAAAGAAACTCCGGATGCGAGAAGGCAGCTGGATTTGCTGTCGCCGGTGCGTCGTATCTCAACTGATGGAGCCCAGAAAGGTAATTCTTCCGAACGCTTGTTGCCGGATAGCGAGGATATCATGCTCGAATTGCTGCCTAGGAGAGTGGCTTTACCTGATATGACACTCATCCGAGTTGCCCGTTTTACCTTGGCAGCCAAAAAGGAACGGTAGTAGAAGTATTCGCAGCATGGATTGATCCGGAAATCGTCACCAGAAAAAAGCTGCCCAGTCAAAAGCTTTATAGTGCAGCCGCTGAGTATGTAACCAAACATAACTGCAAAGTCGCCGCCGATTTCTGCCTCGAAAGAGAGTACCGCGCGGATGGTCAAAATGTGGACCGCATCGAGTTGTATGTACCATTAATTTAAGGAAACGTCTACTCGCTTATGACCCTGACAGGGTTCAAAATAGCCACAGCGGTTGTCTGTCCCTCGCCGGTCAATGCGCTCTTGGGTGAATGAATATTGAACATGAAGCCATTCTGGCTGCATATTTTGCTTAATTCGTGATTATTCTCTTCCACGGCAACCAGCTGGACCTGTCCTACGACCATGGCACAAATGCCTTTGCCCGACAAATCGGTAGCTGAATGCAGTGTGCATTCAAAAGACAGGAAAGCCTCTTTGATGCGAGGACACTTAACAGTCCTGGAAGGTTCAATCGTAAAGCCGCCGACCTCAAACTCGTCGGCATCCTCACTGTTTCCACTGATCGTTCGAAGGCATCCCTCATAGTATTGCGGACTGATAAAGTTGATGCAGAACTCTTTCTCACGCATGATGTTCTGATAGGTGTGCGTATACATACCCAAGCCACCCATGACGGCGTAATATCCGCCGACATCGCCATAGAAGGAACTCCATGAATGAAGACAGACGTTAGGCTTTCCGTTGGCCTTCAAAGTCGTAACTACAAATAGAACCTGCGGAATGCCGCTCAGAAACTCAAAGTGCGAGAAAAGGTCATATTGCCCCGGCCATGTTTCTTTTAGCATCTCCGGCTTTTGCTTTCCGATTTCAATTTTTGCGGCGCTATTCATATTCATACGTCATCCCCCTTTTGATCTGATTATGGCACACGAACAGGACAACAGTATGTCATGTTCATATATGGCGGCGCGTTTATTTATAGTGGCGCGTTCATTTATAGCGGGCGGCTAGTTTGTGAAAGATGACGGCCAGTTCGTCGCGTACATCAAGAGGGGCCAGCACTTCCGCCTGGTCGCCAAATGAGAGCACCCAGGCGATGGCATTTTCTCTGTTGGTGTAACTGAGCTCCATCAACAACCCGCGATCGGTTTCGGTGTAGCAGTGGAGCCCATAATCTTCAATCAAACGGAAACGGGCACTTTTGTCGAAGAGGATCTCCATCTTATTCTGATCAGGAAGCGCATTATCCAGGCTGATCGTCTTCGGCGGAACTTCCCGGGGCATGAAAACTTCATCGGTGATGCTCAGGTCCCAGAGGCGGTTCAGCTTAAACAGGCGAAAATCTGCCCGATCAGTACACCACCCCAGTACATACCAGGCGGTCCATTTGAATACCACATAATACGGCTCAATTTTGCGCCGGACTTGCCCTTTGCGGTAATAATAATCAAAGGTGATCATGTGATGGCTGGTGATCGCTTCCTTGATAAGGTTGATCTTATCGGAGAGGCTGTCGCGGTAATGCGACGCCAAGTCGATCATAATACAATCCGCCAGAGCGGCCACTTTATTATTAGGTGCCAGTTTCAGTAACAGGCTGTCTGTCCGGGGCTTTTTTGAAATGCTGTCGATGCTCTTCAATCCAGCGATTAGTCGCTGCAATTCATCGGCAGTCAGCAAACTTCGATCCAGCTGAAATCCTTCCATGATGGAAATGCCGCCATGGCCGCCTTGTTCGGTGATAATCGGGATTCCAGCCTGACAAAGGGTATCGAGGTCACGTAGAATTGTGCGGCGCGAAACTTCAAACAGCCTGGCAAGTTGGGGCGCGGTTGTCTTGCCATTCTGAAGCAGTATTGTGATTATGCCGAGTAATCGATCAATCTTCATATCGCCAGCTCGCTTCCAAATTACTATGATCCGTTGCGATAATTGTATTTTTGTCAGAGTGTTATGTCAAGGTAAAGCCGAGTATAGCTGCCCGAAGATAAAGGAAGGACAAACTAAATGTCGTATATTTAAGAAAGAAGACCTAAAGGAGACTAGGGAACATGACGGACGCTGATCAGAATTCCAGGCCGCTTATTAAGCTGCCGCTGACGACGTTTGAAAAGGTGTTTGAGGTTATTGCGGCGATTGGGGTAGTAGCCGGTTTCATCTTGATTATCAGTGTATGGGGCGATCTACCGGATCAGATTCCCAAGCATTTCAATATTTATGGTCAGCCGGATGACTGGGGTGCAAAGCGATCGCTGATTATTGTTCAGATTGTGGTGACCGCGCTGTATTTGCTATTGTCGTACGTTGGCCGCGGATATAAGCTTAGATAAAAGTGAATATAGGCCTAGATAAAGCAGATATAGGCTTAAATAAAATGGAGTGAACCTTGTGGAAAAAGGATCTGATCCAAAGATTAAAGTTACCACCCTTCTGAAAGAGGCCTGCGCTATTTACTTAAGAAACCTGAATCCACTGCTATGTTTATCAACAATTTCGGCGTTGGTATCTGTGGGATGTAGGATTTACATTATCTATTTCGCGCACATTTATTACAAGGGTATTTCAGTAGTAGGACCCATTTTGTTCATCATAGCCGACTCATTGATCGGTATCTGGATAAGTATGACGCTTTTTTTTGCTGCCGCCTCTATTCTTAACGGCGATAATAAACGCCCTTTTTCCAAATCATTAATCATACCGCGGAGCAGATTTTGGAAATGCCTCTTGACCACCATCGGCTTTGCAATAGGACGCTATGTTCCATTCGGGATAATTGGCTTGCTTCCTGATGAGACACTGATGTCGCCCGGATTTGTGGTATTTCTCTTCGTGTTTGCGCTGATTTATGTTATTCAGTTTTATGCAAAGTACCAGTTTGCGGTAACAAGCGCTGTGCTGGAGAGTAAAGCTACCGATGCCTTTGAAAATAGTGAGAAATTAGCGCAAGGATATTATGGGAAGGTTCTTTCGGCGGCGCTGATTGTTGGAGCGATTCCTTTGGTAACGCGTGTTTTAAATATATTATACAGAATAAACGCGTTAGGAATAGAGAACAGCTTTGTAACAAGCATAGTTGGAATTTGCTGCACGATGCTCGTTAAGCCCTTGACCACCACTTTTTTAGTTTTGCTTTATCGGCGTCTGAAAGAAGTCAAAGGTATAGCCAGTTTTGATGCAGTTCAAAGTAATTCCCTGGAACCAGGGATAAACTGAAACCAGGATATGTTGGATTCAGGAAAACAGAGGAGGCGATTTGAATGACAACTAAAACTTTTCAACTGGAAACTCTGAGTTGTCCCACATGTGCCGCAAAAATCGATAGCATGCTAAAGAAGACGGAAGGTGTCCAGGAGGCCGAGGTGCTGTTCAATTCTTCCCGGGTGAAAGTGACTTTTGATGACAAGGTCACTAACTCGGATATGATCAAGAGCAAGATTGCGCAGCTCGGTTTCGAGGTGCTTGGAGAGAAGTGAGCCATAGGGCGGCGGCCGTCTGACCGTCCATCGTGCACCCGCACAGCAGGCCACAACAGCGTGAACGACCAACAGAATAAGGGGGTAACCCAATGCGCGTCAGTATACCAAAGCTGACCAAAAAGCAGCGGATCATACTGTCGGGGATTCTAGTGTCACTTTCGCTCATTTTGGACAAGATGATCGGCTTAAGACCTGTCACCATTATCATTATGCTGGTTTCCACATTCATTGCCGGTACCCCCATTTTCCTAAAAGCGCTCGCAGCGCTGAAATATCGAATTGTAGGCATCGATGCCCTGGTAACTATCGCAGTTACCGGGGCGCTTATTATCGGGGAGTACTGGGAAGCTGCCGCAGTAACATTTCTGTTCGTGTTTGGAGATTATCTGGAGTCACGCACGATTGAGAAGACGCGTTCTTCAATCAAGGCGCTGTTGGATATGGCACCCGATATTGCCCGCGTCCGCAGAGAAGGCGTTGAACTTGAAATAAGCCCGGAAGAGGTTGTTCAGGGCGATCTCGTGATCGTCAAGCCGGGCGAGAAAATTGCGGTTGACGGTACCGTTCTAGAAGGTACTGCTTATGTCAATCAGGCGGCCATTACCGGAGAATCCATTCCAGTCGGGCGAGCGCCCGGGGAGACCGTTTTCTCAGGGACCATTATTGAATCGGGTTATCTGATCATCAAAGCCGATCGCGTCGGTGAGGACACCACCTTTGCCCGGATTCTGAATATGGTTGAGGAAGCCCAGGACAAAAAGGCCAAGACGCAAAAAATGTTGGAGCAGTTTTCACGCTACTATACGCCCGGGATTATTGTGCTGGCAGCGTTGCTCTTCATCAGTACCCGTGATTTGGTACTGGCGCTGACGCTACTCGTGATAGCCTGTCCGGGGGCCCTGGTCATTTCCGCACCGGTATCCATTGTTGCCGGTATCGGGAATGGGGCTAAACACGGCGTGTTGGTCAAGAGCGGCGAAATCATGGAGAAACTGGGTACGCTTAAGGTCATTGCCTTTGATAAAACAGGAACCCTGACTGTTGGAAAGCCGGCGGTTCAGCGCATCAAGACTTATGGCATGGAAGAAAACGCGCTCTTAAGGCTTGCTGCCATCGGGGAATCCTATTCCGAGCATCCGCTGGCCAAAGCTATTATTGGCGCGACGACCTCCCGGCTGGGAGAGATCAATGACGTGCCGGAAGAAGCCTGGATTATTGCTGGCCAGGGCCTAACTTTTCAGCTGGAAGGGAAAACGTATTTAATTGGCAATCGTAAGCTTTTCGATGCCAACGGAATCAATATTGACGATGGCGAGTATGCGGCTTATCTACGCAGTGAAGAGGAACAGGGACAGACGGCTGTGATTGTTGGCGACACTGAAAGGGTGCTGGGCATTATCTCGATTGCCGACACTGTCCGTGAAGATGCAGCCAGGTTGATCACGAACCTGAAATCACTGGGGATTCAAAAAACAGTAATGCTGACCGGCGATAATTGGCGGGCTGCCAAGGCAATTGCCACCAAATTAGGGCTGGATGAATACTACGCCGAGCTGCTTCCGGAAGACAAAGTCAGGGTATTGGGCGAGCTGCAGCAGAAATATGGGCGAACTGCCATGGTAGGTGACGGTGTCAATGACGCTCCGGCATTGGCTACGGCGGATCTGGGGATTGCCATCGGCGGAGCAGGCAGCGATGTGGCAATTGAAACCGCGGATGTCGTACTGATGTCGGCGGAAGTTCGCAAGTTATCCTATGCTATTGGTCTGAGCCGCGCGACAGTCAGAAATATGAAGCAAAACATTTACTTTGCTTTGCTGGTGGCCGGTCTGTTACTGGCAGGAGTTTTGGTGAAAACGGTTAACCTGTCTTTAGGGATGCTGGTTCATGAATTGTCGGTATTCCTGGTCATTGTTAACGCCGTCCGGCTATTGGGATATGGTTCGAGAGGACATAGTCGCCGGGAGGTGCTGGGCTGACAGTAATAGCAAAGGGAGCAGATTCTGATGGATTGCCGGTGCCATCAGGAACTCACGGGAAGGCTCCCGTAAAATAGTCATATTGGATCGTGAAACATTGGAGGAAATTGCAGCGGGTTTGACCGCAGGAAAAGTCACAGGAGAACCGTCCCCTTGTGACATGTGACACGAAAGGAATGATCATATTATGAATCCTGTTATGGAAAATATCCTTACCCGCAGAAGTGTGCGCTCTTTCCGCAAAGATCAGATTTCAGAAAAGGATCTGGATACAATTCTCTTGGCAGGCAGTTACGCTCCGACCGGGATGGGTATGCAGAGCTGGAAGTTTACCGCGATACAGAAGCCGGAAACGATTCGGAAAGTAAATGAGGCCATGCGGCAAACACTGCTGTCGCTTTCACCGGAAACCCACCCCTATTATGCCAAACTGATTCAAAAAGCGCAGGACGAACAGGCTGATTTCCTTTATGGGGCCCCGACTTACATAATCGTTTCGAATCTGATCGATAATTCAAACTCAATGGCTGATTGCGCCTTGGCGATTGGCAACATGATGCTGGCAGCCCATTCGCTTGGGATCGGTTCCTGCTGGCTTAATCAGTTGCCGAGATTGTCCGATATGCCATTAATCCGAAAACTCCTGACAGACTTGTCTATTCCTGAGGATCATACGGTTTATGGCTCGGTTGCCATGGGATTCCCAGCCGAGGAACCGCGGCCAGCCGCACCCCGGAAGGATGTCATTCATATAATTCGCTGATAGCAAGGATACAACACGAGGGCGATGCAGAATCGCCCTCGTTTTTTTAGCGCTGTGTTGTGTTGCAGTGCCGCCGCACGGCTAGTTACTTATTTGAGCAGCGCAATGAAAGCACCATAGCCTTCCTTTTCCATGTCAGCCAGTGGAATAAAGCGCAAGGCGGCACTATTGATACAGTAGCGCAGTCCGCCTTTGTCCCGAGGACCATCCTCAAAGACATGGCCCAAATGGGAGTCTCCTGCGCGACTACGTGTTTCTGTACGCGTCATTCCGTAACTTCTGTCTGAACGGTAAACAATGCTGTCAGGATCGATTGGCTTTGTGAAGCTAGGCCAGCCGCATCCCGAATCGAATTTATCCTTGGAAGTGAACAATGGCTCGCCGGTGATTACATCCACATAAATGCCGGGTTCGTGATTATCCCAGTAATCATTCTCAAAGGGCGGCTCGGTATGGCTATGTTGGGTGACGGAATACTGTAGCGGGTCAAGATTCTGCTTGAGAGTTTCCGGATCCGGCTTGTGATATTTTTGTGGGTCAACGCTCATAAAGCCATCCTTTTCGTCAAGGGTGGCGTCCGTCAATGACGCGAAGTTGATGTGACAATATCCGCCCGGGTTCTTTTCCAGATAATCCTGATGATAATCTTCCGCCGCATAGAAGTTAGTGAGCGGCTTTACCTCCGTGACTACCGGACGCCCGATTTGCTGCTGAACGGCGGCGATTACTGAGCGAATTACCGGCAGATCATTGGCATCGCGGTAGTAAATGCCGGAACGGTACTGCACACCGTAATCGTTGCCCTGACGGTTGAGAGCGGTAGGATCAATAATGCGAAAGAAGTGGCGCAATAGGGTGCCGAGTGAAACACACTCTGGGTCGTATTGCACATGCAGAGTTTCGGCATGTCCGGGTCGGCCGGTGCACACTTCTTCATAGGTAGGATTGGGCGTTTTGCCATTGGCATAGCCCACTGTGGTATGGGCTACGCCAGGTATGCGGGCAAAGTAGGCCTGTACGCCCCAAAAGCATCCGCCAGCCAGCCAGATGTCCTTAAGGGCTTTGCCTTCGTAATTAATGCCTGGATTGGGATTGGGAGGTAGTGTATGACTCATTTTGACGTCCCCTTTCAATAAATAGTATAAGCGATCCATTTGCCTATCTTGAAGGGAATTTCTGTTTTGTGGTAAATGGTTAAGGCAATATGGCGGATAAGTGACTGAATCCTTTATCCTTATAGCGCACACCGATCTGAGTGCATCTGGGGAACCTGCTTGTCTTCCGACTTCCTTTGCTGATGAAAGGAACCTGGGAATGTCAAGATTGCGGAAACAGCTGGTGATTTTGCCATCGTTGAGTAGGGGCTTGGAACGACAAATCAATGCCGGGAGCGGCAATGCAGTGTCAGCACCGGAGGCAGGTAAAATGGAAGAATATAAGTTCGAAGCAGTCATCAAAGCGTCCGAAATTGGCAGCGGAGGGGCTTATGTCGAATTCCCATTTGATGTTGCCAAGGAGTTTGGCGTAAAGGGACGTGTCAAGGTGGTCTGCTTCTTTGAAGATGTGGAATATCGCGGTTCATTGGTAAAGATGGGAACGCAATGCCACATTATCGGTATTACCAAAGACATTCGCAAGAAAATCGGCAAAGACATAGGGGATAATGTGCAGGTGCGGCTCTATAAAGATGAAAGCGAGCGAACCGTGGAGCTGCATCCTTTGCTTGAACAGGAACTCAATCAGGACCGGGCACCGAAAGACCAGTATGAAAAGCTTTCCTACAGCAGAAAAAAGGAAATAGCAGAGCTGCTAAACAGCGCCAAACAAGAGCAGACCCTTAAGAGGCGGCTGGAGAAAATCGTGGCCGAGTTAAAGGAAAAGGAATGACGGTAGCCTGCATGACCGGAAACAAGAGCCAAGATAAATGCATTGCTGAGCATTTGAAAAGGATATATATCGAGAATCCGTGCAGAGTACTCCCTAATGCGTTCTGGAAAACCAGAGACAGATTGCCGGGGTTGCGGTGCACGGTTCGCTGTGCGGGTACCCAGGGCCATGAAGGCATAGAGGTGACCGAGCTTCAGGGATGGAGTCCGGATGGGCTTGAACTGCATGTCTTGTGGAATCAGAGTTGCCAATGCGACGCTTATTTACAGCGGAAGCTGGAGCAGGCTAACTTTTTGATTATCCATAATGATTATGTGGCGCACAGTGATCATGATAATACACATCACAGCATGCCGCTTGAAAAACAGTATCGCTTGGTGAGGCCATACTTTCGATTGAAACATAATCATCAGCATATTGCGCCTTATACATTGCCCGAGGGTTTCTGGATGAGGGGCTGCAATGTCGCGGCGGATCGCAGCGAGTTCGCGGCCATTTCCAATTTTATCGGGCTATGTTACCGGGATATACATCCGAGCCCTGAAGCAGTTGAAAGCTGGATAAAACATGCGGTTTTCGATAGCAGCCTTTGGATCTGGATTATGGATCATGATTTCCCGGCGGCTTTGGGTATCGCTGAGTTTGATGGCAGCGTGCCAGAGGGATCCTTAGAGTGGATTCAAGTGCTGCCGGAGTATCAGGGGCGTGGCCTGGGGAAGGCACTTGTATTGGAGTTATTGAGTCGGCTAAAGGGGCGCGCTGATTTTACTACAGTCTCCGGCGAAGTGGATAATGTGACCAATCCGGAGCGACTTTACCGCAGTTGCGGGTTTGAAGGTGATGATGTCTGGTGGCTGCTGCGTAGATGAATAAATAGCAGCGGCGAAAGAGCAAGGTTGTCGCGATTGTCGCGGTTGTCGCCCTGCGAAAAGGGAGTATTAATATGGCTAACTCGTCGAAGAAGAAAAGACTTTATCAGAGGAAGATCGTGTGGGTTCTTGCTGTAATAGTGGCCTTTGTCTTTCTTAATAACAGCTCTTTCTTGACCAGGCAGGCATGGCACGCGGACGAAAGACCGCTGTTGCTTGCTCACAGGGGCCTGGCCCAGACTTTTCCCATGGAGGGGATTACCGGCGAAACGAATACTGCCCGGCGGATTTATGAACCTGAACACCCATATCTGGAGAACACGATTCCTTCAATGGAGGCGGCATTTCTTGCCGGGGCTGATATCGTAGAGTTGGATGTCCAACGCACCAAGGACGGACAACTAGCTGTCTTCCATGATGCCGAGCTGGGGTATCGCACTGAAGCCAAAGGCAGCGTAAAAGACTATACCATGCAGGAACTGAAGACGCTGGATGCCGGCTACGGTTATACTGCAGATCAGGGGGTAACCTATCCGTTCCGCGGCAAAGGTATCGGGCTGATTCCTTCGTTGGATGAAGTGCTGAGCCATTTTCCGGAGCGTTCATTCCTAATTCATATTAAAAGCAACGATCCGCAGGATGGCGCATTATTGGCAGAATATCTGAAGAAAATGGCTGATGGTTCTGATAGCACCAGTGATGCCGACTTTAGTGGCTCAAATAGCGCCAGTGAAGCCGATGAAAGCAGTTCAGCTGATCGATTGGCCAGGATCTGTGTCTATGGCGGAAATGAACCGATTGCCATACTTAAAGAAGAGCTCCCCAATCTGCGGGTAATGTCGCGGGCTACTACCAAGAAAGCCTTTATTTCTTATATAGCTTTGGGATGGACAGGGTATATACCACCCTCAATGAAGAACGCCTTTTTCTACCTGCCATTGAGGTATGCCCGTTTTCTATGGGGATGGCCGCACCGTTTTATCCAGAGGATTAAGGCGGCTGGCTCAATTTTTGTTATTGTGGCGGGGGATGGGGCGTGGTCAGAGGGTTTTGACACAGTGGAAGATTTGCAGCAGATTCCGAAGAATTACGCCGGCGGGATTTGGACTAATCGTATTGATCGGATTGCACCGATGTTTTAAAACTCTTTGGCATTTTATGAGGGCATTGTGGTTTGGCTGGGAAAGGGAACTAGTCTGCCAGGCTGACCGTCTAAAATAGCAGGAGGGGTAAATATCATGAAAAGAAAAAGAGTAATC
>JBMNNY010000059.1:0-11535 GCA_050942765.1 Bacillota bacterium
GATCAGTGACAATCTTGAGACCTGGATTGGCGAGGGTGAAGAAAACAAGGCCTGGAATTATCTCAGCAAAGCCCGGGATGCCCTGACGATCAGCACTACGGTCTACGGCAATGATCCGTCGAAAAAAGAAGCACTGGAGCGTGCCTGGGAATCACTCTACGCCGCCGAGGGCAGCGATTGGTTCTGGTGGTATGGCAGTGATCAGACCTCTGTTAACGATGTCGGTTTCGATAGGCTTTTCAGGGCACATTTGGCCAACGTCTACCGGCTGACTGATGATCCCGTGCCAGATTATCTGCTGGCGCCGATTATCCCGAAGCAACCGGCTCGTCCAGTGAAGAGCATGACGCAATTGTCTGCGCCGGAGATTGACGGCCGTAGCGATCCAGGAGAATGGGACAGTTCCGCTTCTTATTCCGCTTATTCGGCTTATTCCGCATATGGCGCGTCCGGAGAGTTGCCGCTGCCGTTGCCGTTACCGTTGCCGCATAGAATCAAAGAACTTAACGTGGCAGCAGACAACAGTGCCCTCTATCTGCGCGTAGTTATGGATTCGGGAGATGCGAATGCGGCTGAGGCTGGGGCTGTGAATGCGAGCTCGAGTCTGCCTCAGGGGCAGCTGGCCGTCTATTTCAGTAATCACAGGATTATTGACGGGAACGTCCGGACGCGTTTTACAGGTGGATCAGGTGCCGCAGAGGGTGAGGGCGCCGCGAGTGACGCAGAGACCTTCGGTTTTGT
Source organism: Bacillota bacterium (assembly GCA_050942765.1). GTDB lineage: Bacteria > Bacillota > UBA4882 > UBA4882 > UBA4882 > UBA4882. Next base: position 742 of record JBMNNY010000059.1, read on the forward strand.
GTTGAATTATGAAGCGCTGGTGGATTTCGCGGAACTGAACTCCGGCACTGGCCGGATCATACTTAGCAAGGCGGATTCAGACGTTATCTGGGTGAAAACACGGGAAATATGCTCTGTTAGCTATCAGGATTGCCTGGAAATGCGTATTCTTTTTGAAGCGCTCGAATATCAGTCCGGCGATGATGTATATTTCGCTGTGGTGCTGACGGATGAACAATCCGGAACGATCTCGTCTCTGGCTCCCGCTGGCGGGCCAGCATACTTGGAAGTGCCGCAGATCACCGCCGGAAAACTGGCCATGACTTTCACTGATCCAGTTGGCGATGATTATGGGCCAGGGACTTACAAGTATCCGACCAATGAGCTCTTTACGCCAGGGGTTTTCGATATCGTTAAAACGGAAATTTACGATGATCAGGATAATCTGACATTCAAAATTTATATCAATGGTGAGTTAAGTAACCCGTGGAATTCTCCGATTGGGCTTTCACTGCAGACCATTGACCTGTACTTTGATGTCGATGGCGTGCCAGATTCCGGGGAAACGAAAGCCCTGGGGGGCAGGAGGGCGGTTTTTGGCGCCGAGTCTGGCTGGGAGTTTGCGGTTTGGGTCGAAGGATGGCATCAAAAGATCTTTGCCGCCGATGGCACAGAGGTAAAGGCCGCTGTGCGCGTGACCACAGATCCGATTAGCAGGAGCATTTCCATCACTGTGCCTAAGTATGCGATCGGTTACTCTGGCGGACGACTTGGTTTCATGATATTGATGCTGGGACAGGAGGGTTTCCCGTCTGGCGATTCGCTGCGCGTGCGTGAGGTTCTGGATCAGGCGGCGGAGTGGCGATTTGGTGGCGGCACTTTGGGAGGATATGATCCTAACATCATTGATATGTTGGTGCCGGATGGTGCGCAACAGGAAGCGATCCTCGGGGCATATAATCCCGGGGAGGTTCGCTTTGCCACACTACCGATGATTTATATTGAGTTGTTGTGATGGCTGGCGCAGGGGGCAATAATCAATAATTAGGAAACCTTCAGAGAACCTTCACAACTTAGCAAGGCACGTTTGACATCCAGCCCGTAGGCAAATCCAGTCAGCTCGCCGCTGCTGCCGATTACGCGATGGCAGGGAATGATGATAAAAATCGGATTGGCTCCCACGGCACGTCCCACAGCACGGCAGGCTTTGGGTTTGCCAAGAGCGGCCGCAATAGCGGCATAAGTTGTGGTTGTGCCATAGGGGATCTTCAGCAACTCGTTCCAGACTGCTTTCTGAAATGGGGTGCCTTCAGGCTTCAGCGTCAGGCTGAAGCTTTTTCTTTTTCCGGAGAGATACTCGATGAGCTGCTCACGAACAGGAGATGTCAGTGAGCTGTCGCTGGCGCAGCATTCGCTTCTGGTGCTGCATTCGCTCCCGGTATCGCGGCTACCCGCAGTTTGGCATGGGTCCTGAGCTCCGCAGCCGCAGCCGTTCGCTGCTCCACAATCGTCAGATTGCCTGGCGGCGTTTTTTAGTGCTACCTGCAGGACTTCTCCCCGGGCGCTCACTTCCACCCTGATAATGCCAAGCGGGCTGTCAAATTCATCGAAAAAGACGCTATTCACTGCGCACACCCCTCTTCTTTCGCAAATATTGCGATAGCAATGCGATTTCCCGCCAGAGCTATGCGCCTCCGCCGGCCTCCTGCCAGAGATGAAAGGTGCCAAAGCTTCTGTAGGGGCGAAAGACTTCCATCAATGACACTGTTTCAATGCGATCGGGGCGCTTACTCAAGCCAAACACCTTCTGCAATCCGGATGTCAGGCCTGTATCACCAAGCGGAACGCAATCCATGAACCCGCACGAGCGCATTGCCACGTAATTGGCAGACCATTCACCAATCCCGCGGATGCTCTGCAGCATCGTGTTTACCTGTGGAAAGGTCATTTGCGGGAGTTCTTCGGCGGGCAGCTTCCCTGATACAATCAAACGTGCTAAATCGATCAGATACTCGGCTTTGCGCCGCGAGTATTTCAATTTTTGCAAATCGCCATAATCCAAGGCTGCTACTTCAGCGGCAGAAGGATGCGTTATCAGGCCGGAGGACGTTTTTCGGCCGGCTATTTCGGTCAGACTTCGGCGCAACTGAAAAGCAAAGGACAGATTTATCTGTTGTCCGATAACCGCCCAGGCCAAACATTCAAATACGGTGGCAGTCTGAGGGATGCGCAGGTTAGGCCGTTTGCGGATCAACTCTTCCACAGGCGTATTTTGAAGATTCCGGAGGACATGGTCTTCAAATTCCTGCGGATCGGGATGCATGCCGATCATCCGCAGGATGGCGTTTATGGCGGCAGCGATGTCTCCGGGCTCAACGATCCCGGTACAATGAGTTCCCGAATGCCCCAAAGCCTCCGGAGCTTCGACCCGGCAATCCAGCGTGCGCTGGTCGGCGGCATTGATGGTGATCACCAGTGGTTTGCCATTGATGATGACTGCCTTCGCAAGGGTTGATCCGTCCAGTCTTTCGCAGATGCTTTGCTTGTCGCGGGCCTGCATGCGCAGGCAATCAATCAAGCGGTAGTCTTCGGAGAGATTTATTTGGAATGAGTCTGTGGGATTTCTGAGCGCATGTCGGTAAGCTTCCGGAGTCATACCTATCGCATCACGGAATAGACTGCAGAAATGACGGGCGTCGGAGAAGCCGCATTGAGCTGCAGTCTCTGCCGGATCATCATTTGTGCTGCTAAGCTTCAGACAGGCAGACTGAATCATGCGCCTGTTTCGAAACATAGCAGGCGAGCAATGATAATGCTCTCGACAGAAAGCATCAGACTGTACAGACTGATCGTCCGGCGCAGTAATGGTAAGTTCCGGCGTAGCTACGGTTATATTCGGTTCAGTCGTGGTCATGTTTGTACCATTCTTTTTCATAGGATGATCGTATCAGGGTTGGACCATAATGTCTACCACTGACTTGACGAGAATCTCTAAGACAAAAATTTCGGCAAAGTATTGGGCGTATAGTTCCGAGAGGCTAGGTGTTTGTATTGCTAGACTGGTGGAGTACATTCACGACCATTTTTCTTAGCATTTTTTGCGAAGCTTTCCCATTCTTGGCGTTGGGGTCTGCGCTGGCAGCCGCGGTGCACCTCTTTGTCCCGGAAAAAGCTATTGCCAAAATTCTTGGGAAGAAAGGAATTGGCCGCTACCTTGCCGCCAGCCTTGCCGGCCTGATTTTTCCGATCTGCGAGTGCGCTATTGTGCCGCTTGGAGGCAGCCTGATGCGCAAGAAAGTTCCGCCGTCTGTGGTAGTGTCGTTTATGGCAGCTGCTCCGGTCGTTAATCCGCTGGTAGCCTTATCCACACTGACAGCTTTTAAGGGAGAGGTAAGTGTTGTTGTTGTGCGCATGGGGCTGGCGTTTGTGGTAGCGGCTTTGGCAGGCATTTTTTTGCATAGTATCGGTATTGATCGCGACTCATCAATGCGGCCGGAACAGCTGGCGGAACAGCGGCCGGTACAGAGGCCGGAACAGCGGTCGGAACACGCCAATGCGCGCACTCACTCTCACATTAACTCTCGCACTCATTCCCACACTCACACGCACGCTCAAACCCATGCCCCCACTAATTCCAACCGCAAAAGCCTTGGACTTTTTTTATCAATTACTGCAGAAGAACTGTTTTCGGCCGGTCGCTTTCTGGCAATTGGCGCAGCGGTGGCCGCCATATTTCAGATAATAGTACCGCGCAGTGTGCTGGAGAGCGTGGCTCCAAATCCCTTTGCTGGCACTGCAACCATGATGTCAGGGGCATTCTTGTCCGCCTTGTGTTCAGAAGCCGATGCATTTGTGGCTGCTTCCTTTAAGAATCTCTTGCCAGTCGGGGCCCTAATGGGATTCATGGTATATGGCCCCATGCTGGATATCAAGAATACGCTGCTACTGATGGCCACTTTCAAAAAAAACTTCGTGATTGCGGTTATTATTTCCATCACAGTAATCACATTCTGTACAGTAGTTGGCTTTAGCCTGGTCTGAGGGGAGAGGGGGAAGGGGTGATGCAGCTGATGAATCCGGAGGATCTCGAACGCCCGGTGCGCGCCGGAACATTTCTGTTATTAAGTGCGCTGTTTGCTTTTCTGCTTACGTCTAACCGCATCGACTTATTAATCATACACGGCCACTCATGGACCATTGCCGCTGCTGCGGCATTTCTAGCTATCCTGGGGCTAAATGAACTGTGGGGGTTTTTCACCGGACGGCGGCGCGCACAGGACGCTGCCACTTGCAGCCACAGCCACAGCCACCCTCATCACTCCCATCACCCACAGCCTTGCGACTGCCTCAGCAATCGCATAGCCCCCAAAAGGGTCAAAAGGCTGTGCGTAAATGCATTGATCTTTATGGCACCAGTACTCTTGGGTTTCTCCACAACGCCGGCGGTCTTCGATGCCAGCGCTGCCTTGCACCGCGGTTTGAAGATGAATCTGTTATCCGTTGCTCCGCGCCATCCGGTTGGCAGCTTGGTCGAGTTGAGCGGGTTTGTGGTGCGGTGGGAAGAATTGCCGCCAAATGAAATGGCGGTTACGCGCTTTGTTGTTTCATGCTGCGTGGCGGATGCTGTACCGGTTGGGATTACCGTACGCCACCCGGAAGCTGCAGCATATCCCACCAACTCCTGGGTACATGTGAAGGGGACCGTCCAGCAAGAAAGCCGCCCCACACTCGAACAGGGCGGTAGTGAACCTCATTTCTTCATTCAGGCTTATCTGATCACAGCGATCGAAAAACCAGAACAGCCTTATCTCTGTCATGATCACTAGCTTCTGAGCCAATATCGGTATTCAGTCGTCAGCTATCAGTCTTCAGTCGTCAGATATTAGTCGTCGGTCATCGGCCATCAGCGGATTTTCGTGTCATTTGGCCCCAGTTTCAACAGATCGGACACCTTCACAAACTGATAGCCAGCGGAACGGGCCTCCTTGATAATGGCAGGCAAAGCAGCATCCGTCATTTTACAGGAATCGCTGGCATGCATCAGAATGATAGCGCCTGGCTGCAGCCTTTTGACCACCCGGTTGATAATGGCATTAACGCCAGGATTTTTCCAGTCCAAAGAATCTATCATCCAGTCAATCGCCAGATAGCCAAGCTCTTTGATGGTCAGGATCGTCTCATCATCAAAGTCGCCATTAGGCGTTCTGATCAGGGAAGGCTCAACATTGAGTGTATTTTTAATACTGTTATGCGCTGACATGACATTGTCGATAATCTGTTCCTTTGATAACTGGCTGAAGTTCACATGCTTATGTCCATGACTGCCGATTTCATGACCATCGGCCAGGATTTGCCCGGCCAACTCGGCATGCGATTCAACCCAGGGACCCGACAAGAAAAAGGTGGCGGTTACCTGATGCTCCCTGAGAATTTGCAGCACTTTGGGCGCCATGGCGCTGCCCCAGCTGATATCAAATGTCAGGGCGACTGCCTTTTCCTCAGTCTCAACAGCATAAATCGGGTGATAGCGATGCGAAATTACCTCGATATAGCGAATTCCTTTCGGGATTAGCAGAACTGCCGCGGCAATGATTGCAGCCAGCAGCAATAGGCGATAGCACAGTTTTTTCAAAGTGGCAGTTGAAACGAAAAATAGCTTCACGCTAATCATCCTTTACATATTTCCTATTATACCCTTGGCGAACAGCTCGATGCCCGGTACGTCTGAGCCATATCCCTTTTGACTTATTTTTATGAAAAAACGCCTTTTGCAAGACCGGATTCGCGAAACATTCGGCGGACTGTTGCGTTTAGATAAAAAGCGTAGAAAATGCCCTGGAAAAAGGCCAAAGAAAAGGCCCGGGAAAAGGCTGAGAAAAAGGTATGTTTTGGAGGCCTTCAGTAGCCTTTGACATCCGTTAATTATTAGTCTATAGTAAAGAGGGTGCGGTATGTCCTAATAAGACAGATCTGCATGTTGATCAGTATACTGTATACTAGAGATGGCTCCGACCTGTTTGGCTTCAGGCCGGGAATTTTGGTTTGCTAAATCAAATTATCGGTACTGAGCAGCAGTGAGCATAAAAACAAAACTTAGCACTCAATAAGGAGGTTGAACAAATGGCAACTAAGCAGACCATCGATGGGAATACTGCTGCTGCACACGTAGCATACGCATTTAGCGATGTGGCAGCCATCTATCCTATCACACCATCATCGGCAATGGGCGAATCTTGCGATGAATGGGCAGCGTATGGGCGGAAGAACTTATTTGGACAAACTGTCCGGATTGCAGAGATGCAGTCGGAAGCCGGAGCAGCTGGTGCAGTGCATGGCTCTTTGGCAGCCGGTGCTCTTACCACTACCTTTACCGCTTCTCAGGGCTTGTTGCTCATGATCCCGAACATGTATAAAATTGCTGGCGAATTATTGCCGTGCGTTTTTCATGTTTCGGCCCGCGCTATTGCAGCGCATGCACTCTCGATCTTTGGTGATCATGCCGACGTAATGGCAGCCCGCCAGACCGGTTTTGCGCTGCTGGCATCCAACTCTGTTCAGGAAAACATGGATCTGGCACTGGTGGCACACCTGGCCACGCATCAGAGCAGAGTGCCTTTCGTGCACTTCTTTGATGGCTTCCGGACCTCTCATGAGATCCAGAAAGTCGAAATGATTGACTATGAGGATATGGCGAAGCTGGTTGATATGGAAGCAATCAAAGCTTTCAGACGCCGCGCGCTGAATCCGGAGCGTCCGCATCAACGCGGTACTGCTCAAAACCCGGATATTTACTTCCAGAATCGTGAGGCAGCCAATCCGTATTATCAGGCAGTTCCTGGTATCGTAATTGAAATGATGAAAAAAGTTGGCGAACTGACCGGCCGTCATTATCATCTCTTTGATTATGTCGGAGCTCCGGATGCGGAAAGAGTAATCGTCTCGATGGGCTCAAGCTGCGAGACGATCGAAGAGACTGTCAATTATCTGAACAAGAAGGGCGAAAAAGTCGGCTTAATTAAAGTCAGACTGTACCGTCCGTTCTCGGCTGAGCATTTTGTTGCTGCGATTCCGAAGACCTGCAAACGCATTGCTGTACTCGATCGGACCAAGGAAGCCGGTTCGGTTGGCGAGCCGCTTTACGAAGACGTTTGCACCGTCTTGGCTGAGAAGAAGATGAATATTCTGACTGTCGGCGGACGCTATGGTATGGGCTCCAAGGAGTTCAACCCGCAGATGGTTAAGGCAGTATTCGACAATCTGAAAGCTGAGCAGCCCAGAAACCACTTCACCGTGGGTATTATTGACGATGTCAGCCATACTTCGCTGGAGCTTCCGGAGAAGATTGATACCGCGCCGAGCGGCACTTTCCGCTGCAAGTTCTATGGCTTAGGTTCTGACGGTACTGTTGGAGCTAACAAGAATTCCATCAAAATCATCGGCGACCATACCGACATGTATGCGCAGGGCTATTTCGTCTACGACTCCAAGAAGTCAGGCGGTCTTACCATTTCCCACTTGCGCTTCGGACATGTGCCGATTCAGTCCGCTTACCTGATTGATCAGGCAGATTTGGTAGCCTGCCATAATCCTTCATACGTTGGCCGTTATGACATGCTGGACGACATTAAGGAAGGCGGCGTCTTCCTGCTCAACTCCAGCTGGACTCTGGCAGATATGGAGCAGAAGTTCCCGGCAAGTGTCAAACGGGCTATCGCTACCAAGAAACTCAGATTCTATAACATTGATGCCGTCAAGATTGCTCATGAAACAGGTATGGGCGGCCGCATCAACGTTACCATGCAAGCGGCATTCTTCAAACTGGCGAACGTCATTCCAGTTGATCAGGCACTCGGCTATATTAAGGATGCCATTAAGAAGACCTATGGCCGCAAAGGCGAGCAAATTGTCAAGAACAATATTGCCAGTGTAGAACGCGGCGCCAGTGAAGTCGAAGAAATCAAATACCCGGCATCGTGGGCTAATGCACAGGATGAGGCTGCTGCTACAGTTGAAAGCGGCATGGAGTACTTCAAAGAAGTCATTGAGCCGATTCTGCTGCAAAATGGCGATAAATTACCGGTAAGCGCTTTCAATGCCGACGGTACTGTTCCCACTGGAACCACCAAGTACGAGAAACGCGGTATTGCAGTCAGCGTTCCGGTTTGGAAGCCGGATACCTGTATCCAGTGCAACCAGTGCGCCTTTAGTTGTCCGCACGCCGCCATCCGGCCGTATCTTGCCAAGCCCGAAACCCTGGCAAATGCACCGGCAGGCTTTGACACCAAAGATGCGATTGGCAAAGAGTTAGCTGGACTTAAGTTCCGGATTCAGGTTTCTCCGCTCGATTGTACCGGTTGCGGAAACTGCGTGGATGTCTGCCCGGCTAAAGAAAAACCGCTCACAATGGTCAATCTCGAAGAAATTGCCGAAAAAGAGGCTGCACTGTTCAATTATGCTGAGAGCCTCCCGAAAGTGGATGTGCCAGTCAATCCTGAGACAGTTAAGGGAAGCCAGTTTGTCAAGCCGCTCTTTGAGTTCTCAGGTGCCTGCGCAGGCTGCGGTGAGACTCCGTATATCAAGCTGACCACCCAGCTCTTCGGTGACAGAATGATGATCGCCAACGCCACCGGTTGTTCTTCGATTTACGGCGGAAGTGCTCCGACCTGTCCGTATACCAAAAACGAAGACGGCCATGGACCGGCCTGGGCGAACTCATTGTTCGAAGATAACGCCGAATACGGTTTCGGTTTCAATCTGGCTGTTACACAGAAACGCGCTCGTCTGGAAGACCTGATGATCGCGGCTGGCAAACATGCCCTTCCCGCTGATCTTAAGGAAGCCTTTGATCAGTGGCTCGCCGACAAAGATGACGGCGAAAAATCCAAGGTTGCTGCCGCCAAAGTGCGGGCTGCCATTAAACCGGCGCTTCAAAAAGCCGATGGCGAACTGGCCAAACTGCTGACCGAGATTATGTCCTTCGATGACTATCTGGTCAAGAAGTCGATCTGGATCTTCGGCGGTGACGGATGGGCTTATGATATCGGCTACGGCGGGCTGGATCATGTACTGGCTTCCGGCGCGGATGTCAACGTCCTGGTGCTGGACACCGAAGTCTATTCCAACACTGGCGGACAGTCATCCAAAGCAACACCTACCGGTGCAGTAGCTAAATTCGCCGCTGCCGGTAAGCGTACCCGCAAAAAGGATCTCGGCATGATGGCGATGTCCTATGGTTACGTCTATGTTGCTTCCGTCGCCATGGGCGCCAATCGTAATCAGCTGATCAAGGCCATGACCGAGGCTGAGCGCTATAAAGGGCCGTCTCTGATCATTGCCTATGCACCCTGTATCAATCATGGTATTAACATGAACTTCAGCCAGCGCGAAGAAAAACTGGCAGTCGAAGCCGGTTACTGGCCGCTGTACCGGTACAATCCGGAACTGGCTGAGCAGGGCAAGAACCCGTTCATCCTTGATTCACAGGAACCCACTGGCAGTTACCGTGACTTCCTGATGGGCGAAATCCGTTATGCTACACTCAAGCAGCAGTTCCCGGATGTCGCGGAGCAGCTATTTGAGAAAGCCGAGAAGGACGCCAAAGAGCGTCGCGAAAACTACAAACGCATTGCTTCTAACAACTAATCGCGATGCTTGATAGGTAAAAGTCGAAAGGGCTGTCCTTCGGGGCAGCCATTTTCATAAAATTAAACTGCATTAAACTGCGGCGCAGTGCAAATCGAGATAACAGGTCATAGTCACGGTCCCTGGTCGTAAAAAAATGGATCATGGGCATGCTAACGGTGATGCTAACGGTGGGTCTCAATGATCCCGTGCCCCCGATATATTCATTGGCAGGTTCCAGATCAACCGGCCTTGATCGAGAGGAGGAATAATCATGGAACGCTCGTTATCCCATCGTATACGGACCTTCTTTTTTAGCGGCCTTAATCCCGTAGTCCGGCTCATTTTGATCATTCATGCAGTTTTTTTCCTGATTTGCGCTATTCTACGCACCGGTTTCGGACTGGCATTCGAGCCGTACAGGCTGTTTCAGAAACCTTGGACACTCCTAACTTACCCGCTGCTGAACATAAGCTTTGTGAACATATTACTGTCCGGGTTGTGGTGGTGGTTTATGGGGAGTGCCATGGAACGGTTTTGGGGCAGTAAGAGGTTTATTGCTGTCTGGATTGCCCTGGTGGCAACTTCGGCCCTTGGAATTTGGCTGGGTTTCCTGATTACCGGAAACTATCAGACTGCTTTGAGTGGATGGTACTTGCCATTGGCAGCATTGACCGTAGCCTGGTCGATTACCTATCAGGGTCAGAATGTCATGCTGTATGGCTTAATCCCGATTAAGAGCCAGTGGATCGGCTGGATTAGTGTTGCAGGCGTATTTTTCAGCTATGTCAGCTTAAGCTTCTGGCTGGCATTGTGTGCTCTTATTGGCTGCGGGGTTGGCTATTTGTTTGCCCTAATTTGGCCGGGCAGATTCGGACATCGTTTCCCCAGGTGGCGCCAGAAGGTCACCGAGATAAGACTGAAGCGGGTTAAGTAGTGCAAAAATACTTCCGATGCCGGGCATCTGCCGCCTGTCTATTAGTTGGCAAATCAATTCGTAACCAGTTCATAGGTATCTGGCTTCACGCTTGATAAAACAGGGGATGGTGTTCCCGAATACAACACTGTCAGCCGGTGCATCGCGCGGGTGCATGCTACATAGAGCAGCTTAATATCAGCATCTGTGCGCTGATATACTTCAGCGGAGCAGTCGGCGATCACCACGCCGTCGAACTCCAGTCCTTTTGCCAGATG
>JBMNNY010000061.1:0-11353 GCA_050942765.1 Bacillota bacterium
AGCTTAACGAAGACGGCCACAATGCTTTTGTCATCATCCATGATTATTTTATTGTATCTTACCGATGCCCCATCCTTGCCGCTCCAATGACTGAAAGCGTAGCCATCGGCTGCAGTTACCGTCAGTTGCACCACTGTTCCCTTTTTATAGGGTCCTTCCGGATTCGGCAGGACAACCCCTTACCTTCATACTTGATCAGCAGGGTATACTTGGCTCCACAACCGGAAAAAAGGACGGTTGTGAGTATCAATAAAAGCGTCAAACCGATTAGAATTGCCTTCTTTGACATTCAGATACCTCCCACATTGCTACTAGGAGCGCTCACAAGAGTAAGCGCGGCAGCCGATAGTATAATCAAATTTCGACCCATTTTCCGCATAACATAGGATTTTTGCCTAATTTTCGAAAACATGAAAGTTTTTCCCCGTAAAAACCGGAAATCTTCTTTTTCCCACTTTGAATATTTTCGAAGTATGATCCGACTCCAGAAAACGTTGGGAGGCTTGATACTCAATAGGCCATAGTTTAAAAGCCCACCGTAAGGTGGGCTCAGACTGTAGACAAAAACGGATTTAGTAAAAACCCGCCAAATGGCGGGCTTTCGCTTCTTTCACTTGGGGCCGAACTCCTGACTTATTCCAAAGAACTTCAGAAGTCAGCGCAATCTCTGGACTTATCCCCCACATTCATCATGATGCTGATGATCATGGCATACTGAACCGGTAGATTTCAGCGAACCTTGCAGGTACGCCTTAACTGCTGCCTTTGCATCACCACTGGCTCCTACAATAACTTCAATCTTCTTTTCGTTGAATATATCGATGGCGCCGCCCCCCATACCTCCGGAAATAATCACATTTACGCCTTTATCATTCAAGAAGTTGGGCAAAAATCCGGGTTTATGCCCGGGATTGGCGATGGTCTCACTGCTAATAATCTGATTGTCTTCAATATCGAAAATCATGAACGCTTCGCAATGCCCAAAGTGCTCAGTTACCATTCCATGATCACTGGCAACGGCAATTTTCTTCATTTTACTTTGCCTCCATTTTCTCTAATACTTTCGCAACAGGATCCAGCCAATTGCCATCGAAAAGCTCGATCATGCCCTTATCGCAGGCGGCGGAAATCTTAGGATCAATCGGCAACTTAGCCAGCACATTAAGATTATGCTTTTCCGCAATTTCCTCAATGTGACTGTCCCCAAAAATCTGGTAATCCTTACCGTTATCGGGGCACCTGAAGTACGACATGTTTTCGACCAGACCAAGAATGGGAATATGCATCAATTCGGCCATCTTGACGGCTTTGGAAACGATCATGGACACCAGTTCCTGTGGTGATGTTACCACAATGATCCCGTCAATCGGGATCGACTGGAACACCGTCAGGGGAACGTCACCGGTACCCGGCGGCATATCAATAAACAGAAAATCCACATTGCTCCAGATTACTTCCGTCCAAAACTGCTTGACTGTGCCAGAAATGATTGGCCCTCTCCAAACCACTGGATCAGTATCGTTTTCCAGTAGCAAATTAATGGACATAATGTCAATACCGGACTTGGTCTTAACAGGGAGTATGCCGAGCTCATTTCCTGTGGCTTTTTTCTTGATACCAAATGCTTTCGGAATCGAAGGTCCCGTAACATCGGCATCCAGAATGGCACTATGATAGCCCATTCTATTCATGGTGACGGCAAGCATGGAGGTTACCAAGGACTTGCCAACTCCACCTTTGCCGCTGACCACGCCAATGACCTTTTTGATGTTGCTCAATTCGTGTGGCTTTACGGAAAAATCGGTTGGATGTTCAGTTTGCTGTTCCTTGCGCGTGGCACAGTTCTCTGAACAACTGCTACAGTTTTGACTGCAATTCTCACTCATAGTTTTGCTCCTTCTCTCTATTATACTTTTCACTACCTACAACGTTTCCCGAAACAAAAGCCATTGTCTTGCAGAAGATCTCTCTAACCGCCGTCCCGGATGGACATTCGATGTCTGCAATGGTCTGGCCATTATTAATAGCTTTCACCGCACTAGAGTCAAACGGTATCCTGCCAACAAAGGGTATTCCTCGCTTTTTACAAAGCCCCTCAATCTTTTCGGCGTTTTTGATGTTCGTGTCATACTTGTTTATGCAGACTGCGGTCTTCGTTCCGAATTTCGCTGCCGTATTGATGATGCGCTCCATATCACTGATACCTGATATGGAAGGTTCAGCAACGATCAAGACCATATCCACACCGCTGAGTGATGCAATTACAGGACATCCGATACCAGGAGATCCATCGATAATCGCCAGCTCTGCATCAGCTGCTGCCGATTTCATCTGCTTTTTTACCTCGGAAACAAGCTTCCCAGAGGTGCCACTTCCCATTTTAAGCTGTGCTGTTGAAAATGCTATTCGCTGATCAGAATAGAGCATCAACTCTCCAGCCACTGTCGGCAGTAAATTTATTGCTCCCACGGGGCAGACAAACTCGCAGACGCCGCAGCCTTCACACGCAAAAGGATCTACTTCATAGTATTGTTCGCGAGAAATGGCATTAAATCGGCAGTTTTGCCGGCACTGATCGCATTCAATGCACAGCTCTGCTTTTATCTGCGCCTTTGGCAACCCATAATAGTCCGCTTTTGTCGGCTCAGAGTTCCATCCGGTTATTAGGTGCAGATTAGGAGCATCTACATCACAATCCGCATATGCCCTTGCTTCAGCAAGTTTTATAAACGCACTCGCTACAGTAGTCTTTCCGGTGCCACCTTTACCGCTGAGGATTAGTAGCTGCTTCATGCTGCACCTCCTTTGTCACCGTTTTCAACATTGCAGCAAACATATCTCGATATTTTTCATCAATGTAGACGGCAATTTCTGCATTGGAACTTATCTTTCCCAGGTTAGTGTCAAATGGAATCCGGCCTACAATCTTAATGTTTTTTTCTAAACAAAACTTTTCTGCCAAGTTTTCTTCTTCCAGGCATTTATTGAGAACAACCCCGCATGGCTTATTGAATAACCTGACCAGCTCGTATACCATGCTAAGATTATGAACCCCAAACACTGTAGGCTCAGCCACTAAAGTACAATAGTCTGCATCTTTGATGCTTTCCATTACAATACAGGCGCTTCCGGGAGGACAGTCAATGAAAGTTGGCTGATTTGCTGCTTCCAGGCTTTCTCCGGTGCTTTTTTCAGCGAGCAGCTTTTTGATAATTGGAACGCCTGAAGCTTCCCCGGTGTTTAATACTCCTGTACAAACCGTGACCTTGCCTGAATTTCCTTTCTGGACTTTGCCGATAACCCTCTCTTTTTCAGATAGTGCTTTTTCAGGGCAAAGCATAATGCAACCGCCACATGAATGGCAGATCTCATCAAAGACAATTAATCTGTCCTTGATATAGGCAAGAGCGTTAAACTTGCAGAAGTCGACGCATTTTCGGCACCCATTGCATAACACATTATTCACCTTTGGAATTTTAACAGATATTTCTTCCTCCCGGACATCCTCAGGCCTAAAAAAGAGATAGCCATTGGGCTCTTCAACATCACAATCTATATATGAAGAGCTCTGCGCTACCGCAGCCAAATTTACTGATACCAGCGTCTTTCCTGTCCCACCCTTGCCGCTCAGCACAGCTATTCTCATATTAGCTGCCTCCGTGCCCGTGAAATCCGGCGTGAATTTCGGTCAGCAACGAAAGTTTTCCGTCATTGAAAGCATCAATATTATCTTTGGCTGAGGCCGATAACGTTTTGTATATTTTAATATCTGCAGATTTGAGTACATTAGCGGCATTTTCTCCACATCTGGGAGTAAGCAAAACTGTTGCCCTGTTATCTACAATCAGCTGCGCGGCTTTGATCCCGGCACCACCTGTGCTTGCTGCCGCACTGTTATCTAGAAATATCTGCTCTTTGGTTTCTGGATCATAAATGAGAAAATAAGGAGTCCGTCCAAAAGAGATGCATATATTCGATTCCAGACTTTTCTCATCTACTGGAATTGCTATTTTCATAAAAATCATCCGTTCTCTTAATTTTTAATTATCATGGATCATCCATTGTTTTACTCAAGGCGCTCACTCACGTACCCTGATCTGACTGATCACCTTGATCTCCATGTTCACCTGTAAAGCATCGGCCACGCCTATGTTTATGACAACCGCGACCGCGACCGCAACCATTTCCTAGGCCTTCACAGAGGCGATATTCGCCACCCTCAATAACTAGCACTTTTCCATTCACCAATGATTCAGCGAGCTTTTTTCTGGCCTCGTTATAAATACCTTGCACGGTGGTACGAGCAACATTCATCTGGTTGGCGCACTCTTCCTGTGTAAAACCCTCTAAATCAATCAGTCTGATGGTTTCATACTCATCAATTGTCATATTTACAAAGTTTTGCGAATCAGAAGATGTATCCAGGGGCCCAAATCTCCTGCACTCCGGTAGGCAACAGACTTTTCTCCATTTTATCGGTCTTGGCATGATTATCACCTTGCTGCATTAGTATTTGTGCAAATTCCCAAACCTTTACCAGTCATTGGTCCAATACCCATTGGACCGGTTCCATCCATACCCGGCATATTGGTCACCTCCTTTGGCGTTTCTGACATATGTCATTTATCAGTTATTATTATACGCCGTTTATGACATATGTCAATAACCATTTTATCAATTTTTCTTCATTTTCGGGATTGACATGGATAAGCTGGGTATACTAATATTAAATTACGATTTTCGTAATATTCATCAGGAGCTATTCATCAGGACTCATTTATTCATTTTCTAACGGAGGGAGCAGTGGTAATGAGAAACGGAGTTCCAGAGACGGCTCCACTTGATGAGTTAATCGTCTCGATCGGCAGGCGTCTGCTGTATTACTTCAGTTCCAGAAATGAAGAGCTTTCATTGAAAGAGATATTCGTCATTGAAATGCTCAGCCGCCAGGGCATGGCCAGCATGTCTGAGCTGGCGGCTTCTCTGGGCGTGCCGTTCACTACTATGGCCAGTATGGTTCAACGTATGGTCAACAAAGGCTATCTGCAAAAAGAGCAGTCTCCGGAGGATCGGCGCGTAATGATGATTTCTCTGACTCCCACCGGCCGCCAGACTTCTGAGCAACATCGTGAAGGCCTGGTATCGGTTGTCAAAGAATTGCTGGCAACCCTGGATGATACGGACCAAAGCCGACTGATGACTCTCATTAATGAGGTATTGATCCTGGCGCCCGTTAATGTGGCGCAATCATCAGGTATATCTCTCAAATAGGCAAGGAGTGATTCGGATTAAACTCGTCAGTAAATTAGTCAACAAGTTTCCACGTCTTATTATCGCGATTGTTATTGTCGCAACGATTGTATTCGGAGTATTCGCGGTCCGTATTGATCGTCAGTCTGATCTCTCCGGCAGTATTCCTAACGACCATCCGCGGCTGCAGGAATACGCCGCTTTTACCGAAGAGTTCGGCAGCAACCGCTCGGTTGTAGTGGTCGCCTGTGCCGATGACATTTTTGCTCCGCAGTCGATGCAAGCAATCGACCGCATCACAAATAACCTGACTGAGCTGCCGTTCGTGGTCAGCGTCTCCAGCCTGACCAACATGGTGGATATGCAAGGTACCCCCGACGGACTGGTCAGCGGACCAATTATTCCACAGCTGCCGCAATCCCAGGCGGAATCGGATCAGCTGCGCAGCAGCATCCTGTCAAATCCCTGGTACAACGGCAATATGGTGTCGGCGGACGCTCAGTCAACCCTGATTCTGGTCAATCTGGAATATGTCTCGGTTTTTGAAGAAAGCAAGCAGATGCTCGATGAGATAATCGCCGCAGTTGATGCTGCCAATGATGGACTGGAAGTCCACTACGCCGGCACCATCGTCATGGAGCAGCAAATCAACCGTTTTCTGAGTACGGATGTACTGCTCTTAATACCGGTCGTGGTCTTCTGCATTATCATTGTCTTGTTCCTGACTTTGCGCTCCTGGCAGGGAGTGCTGCTACCGCTGGTCACCGTGCTGGTCAGCGTGGTGTGGACACTCGGTATTATGTCTATGCTTGGCCGGCCGCTTTCCTTCCTGGGCTATGTGCTTCCTGTCCTGCTGGTGGCTGTCGGATCAGCTTATGGCATCCACATCGTCGCCCGCTATCAGGAAGGTATGCGTCACGGAATGAGCGGCAAAGAGGCGGTTGACAGTTCTATTAGCTCAACCGGTGCCGCGGTCTGGATGGCTGCGCTGACAACGGTGGCCGGTTTTGGATCGCTGGTTTTCTCGAAAATGGAAATGTTTAAGGACTTTGGTGTCTTCAGTGCGCTGGGAGTTATCATTTCATTCCTGATCTCCATTACCCTTATCCCGGCCCTCTTGCTCCTGCTGCCAGATAAACCGGCCAAGGAAGTAGCGCCGACTGAAAAGCCAAAGCGCCGCAATGGTTTTATTTCCTGGGCCGAAAATACGCTCGGACGCATGGCAGGCTGGTCTGCGAAACACTACGGGCTGGTTTCAATAATTGTGCTCGTGCTCGTCATTGTTGCCATACTGGGCTGGCCGCACTTAACGACCACTTTTGATCCAAGTGACTTTCTCCCGATTAAGAGTGATCACCGCGTCGCTGAGCAAATCGTCAATGATGGCTTTGGCGGATCGGTGGAACTGGATGTCCTGATTAAGGGCGACTTGAATGATCCTGCCTTTTTGAAGAACCTGGTCGCGATGCAGGATGCCATCGCAGCCATGGGGCTGCAGCGTCCCCTTTCGATCGCTGATTTGCTGATCAAAACCAATAGGGCACTCAACAATGATGATCCGCAATACGCAGTCATTCCGGAGGATCCGGGAGTTATTCCGCAGCTGCTCTTCCTGCTCTCCCTGTCCGGCTCTCCGGATGAAATGCTGCGCTTTATGAATTTTGATCAGACTGAAGCGCGCCTGGCGATCCGCGTTAGCAACGTGATGCATACGACGGACCGCGCCGCACTCCTGACCAAGATCGAAGATTTGGCGGGTTCGGTTTTTGGCGCAGATGCATCAGTCAAGGTCACCGGCAGCCCAATCATTGAGATGGTTATGATGGATATTATCCGCGAAGAGCAGGTTCAGAATATCGCCATCTCGTTAGTCTCGGTCCTGCTCATTGTGGTGATCTTTTTCCGGTCCTTCATTGCCGGAGCTTCCTGTATCAGCCCAATTGTGGCAACCGTGGTCCTGATTTTCGGATTTATGGGCTGGGCTGGCATCCCGCTTAATACGGCAACCGCAATTATTGCTAGTCTGGCAACCGGCATTGGCGTGGATTACAGCATCCATTTTTACCAACGCTATAAAGAGGAGCGAGGGCGCGGTTTGAGCATGGAAGAAGCTTTTGCTGAGACCGGGCGCACATCGGGCCTGGCCATCATTTCTAATGCATTGTCGGTCGGTTCCGGTTTTGCTGTGCTGCTACTTTCCGGTCTGACCATCTTCCGCAGTTTCGGAGGAATGCTGGCTCTGTCAATGCTCCTGACGGCGTTCGGTTCGATCACCCTGCTTCCGGCGGTCATCAAACTGTATGCCCGCGTTTTTAAAGATAAGATGTTGTTAAAGCGAAAGGAAGAAGATCATAATGTCTAACAAACTGAGGTTTCTGATTCCAGTGTTGCTGCTATCCCTCATGTGCGGTATCGCAGTCAGCGCTGCTCCGGCTCTGTCAGCAGACGCAATTCTCAACCGCATGGACCGGATGGATGGCGTCAATGATATGACCTGCCAGCTGAGAATGGTTGTTACCAGCAAAAGCGGTCAGACCCAGGTACGTAACCTGACCATGTATACCAAAGGCAAGGAAGACGGTACGCAATTTGTCATGGTGCGGGTTGATTTGCCAGCCCTGATTAAAGGCACCAGCCTGCTTAGCATCACACGTCCCGGGCAGCCTGTTGAAACCTGGCTCTATCTGCCAGCGTTGGGCAAACCGAAGCGTATTACCGCCAGCGAGCGCAGCGGCAGCTTTATGGGTTCGGATTTCTCTTATCAGGATATGGGGACGGTCCGGGCGGAGGATTACGTTAACAAGCTGCTGCGTACCGAGAAGCTGGGCGGCGATGAGACCTATGTCATAGAATCGGTGCCGCGCACTGAAGAGATTAAGAAAGCGACCGGTTTTTCCAAACAAATCTGGTGGATCCGCACCAGCAACTTCACGCGCGCCAAAGCCGAGTTCTATGATCAATCCAATAAGGTCGCCAAAGTGCAACTGGCTTCCAAGCCGATTGAGGTTAAGAAAGGCGCCTGGTTTAACACCCTGATGGAAATGTCCAATTTGGGATTAGGATCAAAGACAGAAGTCGAATTCAGCAATGTGCTTGTCAATTCCGGACTGAAAGATGATTTCTTTACGGTGGAGAATATGAAGCAGTAATCAGAGTAGCAAAAAAGCAAAGGATGCGATAAAAGGAGATGCGGGGACAGTTCATGCATGCATCTCGCCTGATGAGTTGAGGCGTGGGCGAGAAGCATGAACTGTCCCCGCGTTTTTCTACTCAGCAATTATAGCAGCGTTCTTATAGCAGAGTTCGCAATTTGCCAAGTACTTCAGTCAAGATTCTGTCTGGTATGGAGCAAATATACTTCGCATTACGAATTCTCCAATCACAGCTCTTGATGTGGTCAGAAAGAACAACTCCATGTATTGCAATATTATCTGGCAGAAGAACTTCAAACGGATAACCTTTGCTTTGAGAAGTGATCGGGCAAAAAATGGCTAGCCCTGTTTTCCCGTTGTATTCTTTTGGAGATATGCAAAGCGCTGGTCTTTCACCCGATTGCTCGTGACCAACTTGTGGAGAAAAATCAAGCCAGACAACATCCCCTTTTGACGGAATGTACAGGTCCGGCATGATCACCAAATCTCCTTTCCTCTCGGCTCATCAACCATATATTCGTTATGCAAATTTGCTTCATTGATCGCATCAACTAATAACTTTAGATCGTATTCCTCAGTTTTTAGAGGTTCAATTATAATTTTGCCATCCTGTATAGAGAGATCAACTGATGAACCGAGTTTAATAGATACTTGATCGGCAAATGACTTTGGGATTCTCAGTGCCATGCTATTTCCCCACTTCTGGATCTTGATACGCATCGAGACAGCCTCCAAGAAGAATGTATCTACATTGAGTATACAAAACAACCAATTAAAAGTCAATAACAGTAGAAGGCAAAAATAAAGGCCTGGCATAATCACCAGACCTCCCGGCCAGTCAATCATAAATTCATTATGCCATTTTCGCGGCATCAGACTACCTCCTGGTCAGCAACCAGGCAATGACGACTCCTGCCACCAGGCCGATTACCGCGCCAGCGGCCAAGTAATTAAAGGATGTTTCGGCCAGTGTCTTCAGCAGTGCGCTCTCCAAACCTTCCATCGACGCCCCTCTAGTGATCACGTCAGCAAAAGGCAGCTGCCTGCCGAGCGCGTCCGCAGGACGTAAGAGGAAACCAACAATACCTCCGGTCAAAAGTCCGATCAAGCCTACTCCAAAGATGGGTCCGGATGATTTTCTGCGCGCCATTTAAAAAGCCCCTTTCCGGTAATTAATTTTCTCTTGCGGCACATCAGTTAAGCCACGGGCTTTCCATATATGTATTTTCTAATGAACCTTTTGCAGTTACGGATGATTATCCGACGCAGTGGTTCTTTCGGTACGCGTCTGCCTAATCCTTCTCTTCTTGTATATATACAGGGATGGCACATACCGCAAGGCTTCCCGTCGGGCGTAGGCCGATGGCAAAACCAGGTCATCTCCATCACATCAAGGAACCCGCGTTTACGGGCGTCCTCTTGCATCTCCAATTTACTAATCGTCAGTATTGGAAATACGAAGTCTCTAAACATTTCAGCCGCCGGCGTTTTGGAGTCAGCCTTGATTCTATAATAGCCGCCCCAATGATCATTGACGAATTCCACATCATTCTTAATCACTTGCCGGGCTTTATCATCGGCGTGAATAGAGAGTTCCAAATTTCTGATTCCGCTGTTACACGCATAGCTGGCCAATAACACATATTGATTGCCGAGATAATGATTTTGAGTTATTTTTTGATAAGACTCCCGGATCTCCGGCACTTCCTGAATCGATTCCTCTTCAATGATAATCGTTGGTAAGATAGCTTGGGCAAACTTCTTGTCTTTGCCAACAAGATATTCTCTAATTTCGTCCATGCGCTTTAATTCCATTGCTGTGGACTTTCTTTTACGAAAGCAAATATAGTAAGGTTGTATTGTGCGGCCTTGCAATAATAGGTCCATCAATCGGTAAGTTGAATCCCAGCCACTCGTCCATAGCAGATTTACTGTTTCATTATTACTATTCACTTAATCCTCGCCTTTGCTTTCTAGATGTAATCTTCTGGTCTGCTTTGATCCAAACCAAAACTGTAGCGTAGCGCTTTCCGGATGCGCCAGGAGGCTTTGCCGTCACCATAGGGGTTGACTGCTTTTGACATGCGGTGATAGGTTTCTGCATTCCCGAGTAATTCGCTCAGGGCGGCATATACTCCTTCCTCTGTCGTTCCAGCCAAACGGGCGGTACCAGCAGCAATGCCTTCTGGCCTTTCAGTGTTGGTACGCGTAACCAGGACTGGTACACCGAGTGAAGGGGCTTCTTCCTGCAAACCGCCAGAATCAGTGAGTACCAGATAGCTGCGCGCCATCACATTCGCCATGGTGCGGTAATCAAAGGGGTCGAGCAAACGTACCCGGTCGGAAAGCTGCAGTTCCTCCATAACGACCGCACGGACTTTGGGATTTAAGTGTACGGGAAAGATCACATCGACATCCGGGAAGTCAACTAGTGCTTTTTTAACAGCGCGGTAGATTGCGCTAAGTGCGCCATCCAAGTTTTCACGACGGTGCGTCGTCATCAGGATGGTACGACGGCCTGGCCGCGGAGCAACTTCAGCCGGCAGGCTCAGGCGGGGATCTACAACTGACAAGAGGGCGTCGATCTGGCTGTTGCCAGTAATGAAGATACTTGATGGATCAACGCCTTCCCGCAGCAAATTGTCGCGAGCAGCAGTTGTTGGCGCAAAATGTAGGTCGGCGATCACGCCCGTCAGGCGACGGTTAATTTCTTCCGGGAACGGATTGCGTTTATCTGTAGTGCGCAGTCCAGCTTCCACATGGCCAACCTTAACGCCATGATAAAAAGCGCTGAGCGCTCCGATTAGCACGCTGGTAGTATCACCCTGTACCAGTACAACATCAGGGCGGCAAGCGGCAAAAATATCGTCAAGCCCGGCCAGGATACGCTGGGACAATCCCGATAAGGTTTGGTTTTCCTGCATGACATTGAGGTCGTAATCAGCCTTCAG
>JBMNNY010000062.1:0-11317 GCA_050942765.1 Bacillota bacterium
AATCTTGGATTGTTGACGTTGCTGCGGCAGCGATGCGACTATCTTGATGGCTCTCGAAGACCAGCAGCTCAGTGGCGACGGAGGCTGTTGCGGATTTCGTCACCGGTTTTTCGCCGCCTGACGGAACTCGCGGTACCGCCGGTGATTCAGCAGCAGATAAGACCGACGTGGATTGACTCAGTGTTGATGAACTAGGCGTTGGTGAACTGGGCGCTGGTGAACTGGACGCTCGCGGACTGGGTGTTGGCAGACTAGGTGCCAGTGCCACGCCGGCCGCCGCGGCCGTTTTTGACGGCTCTTGGCCTGAACTGCCCTCCACCAGATCCCAGATTTCCTTATTGACAGGCAAAATGCGTTCGCCAGCTTCAACTAAAGTAGCATCTTCAATTACTAATTCGGCTTTGGCCCTATGACGTCGATTTTCGCCAATCTCCACTGCCACCAATAGTGCTATTCCCAGGATTACAGCAATTGCGATCCAGACTTCCTGCCGCAATTTTCGAATACCCAGGGCTGGATCTATTCTGAAAAACAGGTTTCGCATCATTGTACACCTCTTTCCAGATAACGCTGTACTTCGAAATAGTCAAAGTGGCCAGGTACTTCAACCATCTTACCCGTGGATTCATCCACAAATGGGTCAATCCATACCCGGAACTTACGCGATGGAATGCAAAGGTTATTAGGCTCATAATGAATTCCGGTTGTTCCGCTAACCTGAATGCATAGTTTGTCTCCATTCCACGGATGACAGATACTGAAACGATCCGTAACGCTGGTGCCAGCCAGCACAATAAAATAATCCCGATACGAGCGGCTGAACACTTCTTCTTTCGTAAGTGCGTCTGTAATGATCGCGATGCGCTGGTGACCTGTAACAGTGATATCGCGTTCATCAAGCGGCCGCAAAGTATTGAAAATGCGCCACCAAATCACGGAATAGTCTTTGCGCGTATCACGCATCAAGCGGATAAAGGCCATTTTGAGCGTGCCTGCAGCTGTGTCTTGGTAATATAGGTTATTGATCTCAGTGATGAAGCATCCGGAACTCTCGATTCCTTTGTTAATCGTCTCGAGCACCGCCCGAAAATCAAAACCTCTTTCAGGGTCAATCATGGTAATCACATAATCGGGAACAATGGTACTATCTTCGCTCAGTTCGAAAACATAGCGTTTCTGACTGCCAATACTGGCTATCAGGTTTGTTTTGGCTCCCGCCACAAAAGGTTTAATGATTACCCGGCGTCCGACGACTTCAATGCCAAAAGCGTTGAGATCTCCGCAATAAACCTCATCCAGAGTAGACGGGAACTCCAGTATCGATATGTAACCCAGCCGCGTTTTAATCGGGAAGACCTTTTCAGCGTTTAAGACATAGCGCATCGTGGGCTGATCCTGATTGGAAGCGGGGCTGGTACCGGCGGTAGTGCCGGCTGCAGTGCCAGCGCCGACGGTGGCGCTGGCAGTAGCACTAGCGCTAGCGGTTGCACTGGCGCTAGCATTGGCGGTTGCACTGGCGCCAGTACTGGTGCTACATGTGGCTGCCGCCTTCATCCCGGCTGCCCATCCGCTGCCTCCGAGCGCTATCCCGAACGCCAGGAAAAACGCCAGACATAGGATCCAGGTCCGTTTTTTCAAGAAGTCACCTCCTCTTCAACTAAATGCGTTACCACCAGACCCCAGACATTTTCTTCACTGATTCGGGTTTCAGAAATCGACAATGAAAATGTGACGCGCCGCCGCACATCAGTATTACGTCCGCGCAAGTGTTTGATGCCGCTGGCATACCATTCGTTACCGCCAAGATGCGTCACGTTATCTATAATGAGTGTGCAGACAAGCTTCTCATTTTCAATGCCTTTGGCCAGCTGATTATTAAAGGTGTGCAGCAGTTTGCCGCCAAGATCAGCCGACAACAACCGGGAAGCTTTGCTGTAAGCTGAGGCGGCGGACAAGTGATCCCAGTTATACAAAGTCATCAAGGCCTCGCGGATAAACTTCTCACTCGGATTCTCGTTCGCTTTCTGCTCCAACAAGATTCTGGAACCGTCACGATCGACAGCCACAATTACCTGCCGCCTGCCTGCCAGCAAAATGATCGCCAGCACCGCCAGCAGTAAAGCCAGCGTCAGAACCAGACAGACCACCCGCAAGGCATTCAGATCCTTCTCCAGGCAGGCCCAACGATGGTAATACTGCCTTTCCTCAGTCATTACGGTCGCGCCTCGCCTTCCATTCTTGTTCTCCGCTCTTGTTCTCCCCTGGCAATTCTTGTCCGCCGCCTGACATTTTTCCGGGATGTCAAAGTTGCCCACGTCACCTATGTGCCACTGTCGCCTATGTGCTATCGAAAGAGGCCTATTCCCCGAATGATCTTGGCTAATATGGTGGGAATCATCAGGATCATCAGAACTAACACGATACACTGGAAAAAATACCATCGCGGCCCAAGCATATCTGCGGCTGCGCCCTCGGCAGTACTGATCACGTTAGTTCTGGCTGCCACAAAGGCGAGCTGGATTTTCACGAGTAGCCCCATCCAAATAGGCCAGGAGGCAACATTAATCAAATGTTCCAGCCATCCTACGGCCAGCCGGCGCGTTTTTTCGTCAACATAAAACCCGATAAACAGAGGTCCAATGGCCCTCAGTCCGACCAGATAGACATCCCGCAGGAATCTGATCGCGAAGAATATTCCCTGGGTAACAAATGCCACTAATTCACCAAGCAGCGCATTAATCGGTACTGCCAGCACTGAACCGATAACATCACCAACACTTTTGATGGACGGTTTTCCCGCCGCCCGGACGATTAGCTGTACTTCCATGTCGAGAAACATTTTCCCGATTTGATAGAGGAAGCTCTCACCCTGAATTTTACTGCCGATATAATTGCACAGGCTGACAAACCCGTCAAAGAGTTTGGCGTAACCGGCAGCTACAATGAATACCACTATGAATCGCCCCAGAATGGCAGCGTATTTGGGTTGTTCGCCCAGGGTCGCATGTTTGAGATAGCGATCGTAAATGGCCCAAAGGAAGAACAGTACGGCAATCACTCTGGTGATATTTAACATCTCGGCGAACCCTTCGGCCGCTTCACAAACCGATTGATATCCTGGAACCTTTAGTACTTCCACAATAGCTTCTAAATCCGCATTACTCTCCAGTGCGGCTGGCATGGACTTCACACCTTGCTTTACGTCTGCGGCGGTGCGGTGGTGCGGCATTGCAGCAATGCGATGGTGCGGCAGTGCGGTGGCGCCTTCCGCCTTAAGCCAGTTCTAATCTGCGCCGGCCACGGCACCGATCAGCAGCGTTAATAATCGGTTTTGATCACTCAGATTTTGCAGCATCTTAACTAACACGGCGTGGTTCATGAGCGCCACTTGCGTATTGAGCTGCATAGCCCGCATCAGTCCGGCTTCCGGATCCTGATTAAGTTTGGCCAACTCTTCCCCAATACTGATGTTGGCCTCGGTGGCATACTCTATATAAGCCGGCATACTGTTTCCCCGCCGATACTCCACCAGATCACCATTCTCATCTACAACACTGTCAGAATACCTTTCCGTCATGAGCGTCAGGATCTGAGAACGGCCTTTCGCCGCAATGCGCGACTGTTCGGCCAGCTTGCGGGCATAGTCGGCGGCACTGGAGGCCTCGACCGGTTCATAAGCCGGATTTAAGTTCTTGAAGTCATAAATTGCTTTTTTAGTGCTTTTCAAAGTCAGTTCCAGCTGATCAATCAATCCTGTCAGAGTTGGGTCACCAATCATCCGTCCCAGGCCAGCCCAGTCACCGGTTTCGATCATGCGCCGGATCATTTGAACTTGCTGAAGATGATATTCCAACTGCTGAATGGACCTCTGCGCTTCTTCCAGCTCCAGGCCGATTGGAATCCTGTAGACCGGTACTGGCAATATTTCTGAAACCGGACTTGCCGCCACATTGCTAAATGAGCATCCCAGCGCAAGCCCAATCAGAAATGCCGCGCACCACCTGGCAGTGCGTTTGAGGTTCACAGCCATGAATTCACCTGCTTTGCTTTGCTTTGATAAGCCACTTTTTGTATTAGTTCCCACAATGTATCCGCCGCCTCCGCCGCCTCATTTCCGCTGGACAATTGAGCCAGCTTTTCTTTGTCCGCCCAATCCGAGCTGGCAATCCAGTATTCCAGAGGAGTTGGCCGTACCCGCGCCACAAAAGTCTCGGCGCCTTTGACTAAGACCTCCGCATATTCGCCTTTCACTTGCCCAAGCCGGCGGATTAATTCCATTTCACGGTCATTTAAGTTGAGTGCTGAGATTATTTCATTGTCATTGATCGCAGAAGAGAGTTTCAGGATAAAAAGCGTTCCGGTATTGGCAAGGATGCCAGCATGATGGCGCGTCAGCCTGAAATCCGATATGTCCTGTGAAACTGACATGATACCGGCACCATATTTCCGTAAGGTGCGATACAGCTCCGAAATGAGTCGGCCGCCAGCCTCATCTCCAAGTAACGCCCAGACTTCATCGAAGATAATCAGCTTTTTGCGTCCCGGGTTGGCCTGACATGCCGACCAAATCATCTCCGTAATGTAAAACAGGAAGATGCGCATGATTTCTGGATAATTCTCCAGGTCTTTCAGATCGATGGCGGCAATGGAAGTATTGAATCTCAAGCGCGTTTGACTGTTATTTAGCAGCCTGCCGTGCAGACCTGTGGTCCATCTTTCCAAATGCCGGGACATCCGTAGCCCGATTTCCCGATAGGCAGCGTTATCATACTGCGCTTCGCGCAAGGCTGCAGCCACGCTTCCGATCGTGAGACGCTTCTGCCGTTGGCCGGCTCGGGCTTTGTCAAGAGCCAGGCTGATCACAATTTTCTCATCATTTTGAGGAGCACGGCCTTCCTCGCGTACCATCTCGCCGATTACCGCCTGCAGATAGGCTTTCTTTTCCTCGTATGGCTCGACATCCAGGGGATTGATCGCGCAGTCGCCTTCTCCCGACACCTGGATGGCATTGCCGCCGAAAACCTGAGCGAATTTACTATAGGATCCGCCTTTATCAATGAAAATCAGGTTGGCGTCAGGATAAGCAGAAAGCAGTTGCATACACAGGTTTTGCACCAGAAAAGATTTGCCGCTGCCAGAAGCTCCAAAGACCAGTGCATTGTAATTAGGCAAATCCGCCCGAAAAGGATCATAGCGGCATAATGTCTGTTCAGTGGTTTCGAAAAGTATGATTGGCTTGCCGCGTCCCCGATAGGGCAGAAAGACTGGCAGCAGGTCTGCCATATTACGCGTCAGCATGCGGTGGAAGCGGTAATCACCTTCGCCGGTACCGCCTCCGGGCAGCGCCGATAACCAGAGCTGCAGATTAGCAGCTGTTTCACTCAGCCCTTCTGCTCCGTTCAGTGCACTGAAGGCCATAAGGAGTTCTCTGGTGGTCAGCTCCAGTTGTGCGACGGATGGTTCACTCAGAATTACAACCCACTCGCCCAGAAAGATCTGTTCATCACCGATAATCAGCTCCCGCTCGAGCTCCAGCGCTTCCTGGACAGCTACATCAGCTTTCAGGTTGTGATTTTTCTCAAGGTTCAAAGCCTCAGCCATATTGCGCTTGAGCTTGATCCGCGATATTTCCTTGCCTTTGGGGACCTTCGAAAATCTGACCGACATCCAGAAAGGATACCTTAGTGCTGTCAGAGATTGAATCATTGCTGGCAACGTTTCATCCGGAATGCGACGCATCGTAACAGCGCGCACATATGTTCCGCCAATTTTCAAATAACGCCATTCCTTGCTGATGTCTAAGGACGGGAGGTCCTCAACTGCGCAGGTTGTAGTATGATTAGTGGCGCGGGCGGTGACGCGAGTAGTAACACCGGCGGTAGCGCGTGCTGTGGCGTGGGCTGTAGCGTTGGCAGCAGCGTGAGCGGCGGCGCAGTCAGTGACACCGGCGCTGACACTGGCGGTGGTGGCATAGGCGTTTTGCGGGACAGCGCTTCCGGAAGCCAATGCCGGCGGAAGCGGAAGATCATCAGGGTTGAGGTAGTACCGGAGTAAATCTATGATTTGACCATCATCCAGGCGGCGCGGATTGAGTCCCGTCTTTTCCAGGGCGGCTCGCACGATATCCTCAATTCCGGCTGCCAGTGCACAGCCCTCTTCATGCTTTCGGGCATAGTGTTCTGTAATGGCTTCCGGATTGAAAACCCCTTGCAGGGAGCGTTTCAGCAGATTGCCTGCCCTGGCCTTCGCGGAATGCTCATTCGGAATGGCACAAATCGCGAAAAGATATACTCTTGTCTCAAAGACTTTGCGTTCGGCAAAGGCGTTCGCCCACATACTCTGCCTGGCGGCTGTCAAAACGCCAATCACATTGGTGCCATAGTCTTGGACTGCGTCCTCACCGCTAAACTGACCTCCACTGAATCCGCTGTTCCCAAAAGGTCTATTGCTGCGCACATAACAAACCTGATAGGCCACCGCATCTCCCGGAAGTGAGTTTAGCAATAAGTGTAAGCTGTGATGCAGTCCGTTCAGCTCTTCCGGAGTCTTAGTTTCGGCACAAAAGCCGGCCAGTTCAAATCCGAAAGCGATGCTGCCGTTTTTCAGGAAGATCAGATTGTTACTGATTTGCTCGTAGGGCAGCAAATCTGCGACAGTCTTGATATCATCGCCGCGCATGCTCATCACCCGCCTTTGCCTCACTGCAAGTACGCCAAGTCCCGCCTTCGCGCCACTCCATGTTTGCCATCTCTCGCCTTTGCCTCACTGCGTCCCGCCTTTTTCATTAAGGCCTCTGAATGCCGGGAAAATATTCTGCTCCGTCAGCCACCTTCCACAATGCATCAAAAACCCGCCAGCACAGCACTGCCGCAATATGATCATCAGTGTATAAGTGACAGCGCCGGTAATTATGGCTGGCAGCAGGCCGAAGCATGCTTCACAGATTAGGAAAAAGACGAAAACGACGGTGCAGTCTGTTAATTCCAAACCTAGTACCAGATCACCCTGATTAATGTTACGCGCTGTTTTGCTGCGGATTAGCTTATCGCTTCCCGATTTGCCGCTTATTGCTCCGCCATGAATTGTTACGCCATTCATTGCTCAGTAACCCATTGCCCGATCGCCGCTGCGCTGTTACACATCCCAAATTGTATTGACAATTACTGTTGCCAGTGCTAATACCACACAACCGACCAGTACTGTTTTAAATTTGCGCTTGCCCTCTTCGTTAGGACTAAAGATCATGCCAGCAGCTCCCGCCACTGCACCAAGGATTCCAATGCCGCGCCCCAGACTGATAGCAAGGTCAACATAGGACATTAAATGTGTTTCCAATTCTGAGGCAGCCAGGGAAATGACCGGGCAGAGCAGCCAGGCGAGTATTACTGCGCAGATACATCTGGTCTTCTTGGTCATTTAAAAAGCCACCCCTAAAATGATGTTGTCCACGTCATACTTCACCCGGAGCTCAGCGTTTTTCCCCAGCGCCCAGCGGACGTTATCATATGCCGAAAAGGCGTGATTCGCCGCCAACAAAACTGCGGCCAGCCAGTTCACTGATAATACGGAATAGGTATCCCCGTTACTGGTAGTCTCGACTCTCCGAAAAAGGAAAGCGATGGCGCCAACCTCTAGCGCTAGATGAACCGTTCCCTGAAGGATTTGTCCCCTTTTGATCTGAAACAGGCCCGGCACTGCGAACCCCTGCCAACCCGCCGTCCAAACATCTACCTTCTCGTCTACAAATGCGGCAAGACAATCATAGTTTTCAACTTCAGGCGTTGTCATTGACGCCAGTGTTTCCGGGGATGTCAGCATCATCAGGAATAAAGCGCACGCGACTGTCAATACAGTCCGCAATGAACCTCACCTCCAACTCGGATTGTTATCCATATATTAACAATTAGAGGAATAATTGTCAATATCTTCTATGTAATTTTTTAGTAATTTTTCTATTGCTATCCAGATGTGGGTCGGTTAGAATTTACCTGAGGCTGCACGGTGCGCGGTGTCTGGATATCGGCGATGCATGATCATTGGCAGCTTCTGATCATTATAGAATTAAATTAAGAGGATGGAGGACTTGATTATGTTGGACTTTGGCATAGTCATACTTGTCCTGCTGTTGGTCGTTCTGGCGGCTGCGCCACACATAGCATCTCATCCGTTATACTTGCTGTATCTGGCTATGCCGCGATATGTGCGCATCTCAATGCCGCTTTTCGCCGTAACAGTAGTAGGGGTGATTTTGGCTTATTTAGTGCGTTTTATCAGCCAAGATTGGGCCGGGGTTAAAATTGAGTATGAGGAGCGCAAGCTAAGAAGGAGGTATTATCGTGAAGAATAAGTGCAATTGCTGAACCAATGCATGCTTAATGTATCCAGTGGCTATAAATAGCCATGTGGGTGCCGCGTTTCAAAAGTTATTTAATTGACAAAATTACTTTTATCGAATAGAATGTTACTTAAAACTGGATCCTTACTTCTCAGCATGCCTTTCCATCATGATCCTCAAGGAGATGTTGCTCAGTGAAAGACGTAATGGTAGTCAGTGATCTCGAAGCTATCAAAACACTGTCCGATCCCTTGCGACTGCAAATCCTCGAGTTACTTATTGATCATAAGGCAACTGCCAAACAAGTCTCCATGAGTGTTGGCCTAAGTTCCGCCAATGTTCATTATCATGTCAAAGAGCTTGAAAAGCAGGGCTTGATTGAAATAGTAGAGACAGTAGAAAAAGGCGGCATTTTGGAGAAATACTACCGTGCCGTCGCCAGCAATTACTTCATTGACCACAGCCTCGGCAAGCATAAGATGGGTTCTTCGGCATTGGATGCCTTTAACCGCGAAATTATGCGCCACCGCCGCGACGAAAAGCTTCAAATCAACCTGGAGCGTCTTTCCGATCGCATAGCCAATTACGGACTTAACATTAAGCCGGGAGAAGTAGTATGGATCTCGGGCGGATTTCATCAGCAAGAAATGATTGAAAACATGTACGCTGCGGTAATCAATGCCGGCGGCCTTCCGTTTGTAACTGTCTCATCCGACCTGATGGAACTGGTGTATATCGGCAGTATGTCCCGGGATGGCCAGACTCAGAGTGATCCCTTTTATAACTGGTTGCAGGATATCAAAGTCCTTATTCGATTTGATGAAGTGGTCGATCCATCGCTGTACGTGAACGTCGGTACAGAGCAAATTGACCAGATCGCCAGAGAAAATCGCGTGTATGAGATGCGTATGGATGAGCTGGGCGTCCGCAGATTGTACGTCAGTTATCCGACGCGCAAAAAGTCCGAAGTGCAGAATATTGATTACGAGCTGTTATATGATACTTATTGGAACGCTCTCAACATTGACTATACCGAGATTCGCAAAATCGGGCGCAAGCTGCGGGAGCGTATCAACAACGCCGAAACTGTCACCATTACAGGCCCATTTACCAACATCACCTTTAAGCTGGTCAACCGCACTCCGTGGGTTGATGATGGCGTTATTTCTCTCAATGACTTGGCCGGCCGCCAGTTTTCAACCACTCTGCCTGCCGGACAGATTTGTATCGCGCCTCTCGAAGGATCCGCCAATGGTAAGGTCATGTTCCATTCCGCCACCTATAGCGGGCAAGTGCTGCAAAATATCATGATGGAATTCAAGGACGGCGAAGTCGTCAGTGTTACCGCAGAAAAGGAAGAGACCGCCAATTACGTGCGTAACTTGCTTTTTATGCCTATTGAGGACGATCGTCGCAAGCTGGGCGTTTTTTCAATGGGATTTAATCCGG
Organism: Bacillota bacterium; assembly: GCA_050942765.1. Classification (GTDB taxonomy): domain Bacteria; phylum Bacillota; class UBA4882; order UBA4882; family UBA4882; genus UBA4882. The sequence goes on from JBMNNY010000062.1 coordinate 9,785, forward strand.
CGATCACTACCCCGCTTGGCAGTTCACTGATTGATCACAAGCTGTACGGAGCAGTGCGTTTAGTGATGGGTGCCAATGATCGCTTTGGAGGCACCAATATTTCGGCTATTTCATGGAGCTTCCTCCTGCTGGGCTGCCGTGTTGAACTGGACGGCAAGGTGCTTCTGGATCAGGGGCGGTTTATATTGGAGGATAATTGATCTTCATGAACCTAAAGCCTTGGCTGGCATACGCCCAAAAGACTTTATGTGAACTTCGCATTCCTGAAGATGGTTATTCTGCCGTGGTTGCTGATTTGGCGGAAGGATGGATTAGGGAGCTGGCAGGGGAAAGTGAAGAGGGTGCGGGTGCGGGCACGGATGCGGATGCAAGCGCGGCCGCAGGCGATGGAAGCGGTGGTGCGGGCGCTGATACGAGTGTGATCGGGAATGTGGATGCAGGCGATGGAGGTGGTGGCGCGGGCGCGACTGCTGGTGGCGCTTTGCGGCTAAAACTGGCACCTCCCGATAATATCCCCCTTTCTGAAGCCATCCTATATTTATCAGCACTTCAGCCGGAGCATCAAACGCTTACACACAAGCAAAGCTCCGGACAATATTTCACGCCGCTTAACCTGGCTGATATTTTGCTAGATAAAACCGTGTGCGAAACCGAACGTGCCAGGTTTGGCAGCAGTAGGCTTACTATCCTTGATCCGGCTTGTGGATCAGGGGTTTTTTTGTATGCTGCTGCGCGCCTGGCTGCGCAAATAGCTGGGCCGGACAAATTCGACACTCCTCAGAAACGCGCCGCATTTGTCAGAAAAAGCCTGTTTGGTATTGAGAAGGATCCGCAAGTCGCCCGGCTGGCCAGGGCGACGTTAATCGCGTGGATTATGGAGGGCCAAAGCAGCGGCGCGGGCGGAACCGAAGCCGCAGAGGGGTTAGGGGTTAGGGCGGAGGCGGAGAGGGAGACGGGAGCGAAGGCGGAGACGGAGGCAGAGGCGATCCAAATAGCCGCCGCCAAAATCCTGTGTGGTGATGCCCTGCTAGGGGACACCTGGCGCGACCGGCATTTTGACTATTTGGTGGGTAATCCGCCCTTTCTCGGTGTGCGCAGGGGTCGCATTCCGGATTCCGAAAAAGCCGCCCTGCAGCACCGTTTTACGACAGCGCGGGGTCAATTCGATCTATACGCCGTTTTCGTTGAGGATGCCCTTACCCGCATCAAGAAAGGCGGGTCCATTGCCTTTGTCCTGCCGCGTCCGCTCTTATCCAACGATCACTCTGCACCGCTGCGCCAGCTGCTTGCCACGCAGACAACAGTCCATGAAATTCTTGACTTTGGCATGCCTTTTCAGGCGGGTGTTGAGATTATTGGGTTAGTTGCTTCCGGAAAGCCTGAAGTGGCAATCTGCCGGACCTGCCAGACCTGCCGGACCTGCCAGACCTGCCGGACCTGCCGGACGCAAGCCGACTCTGCAAGCTCGGAACGGTCCGCGGCGGAACACGCCGGTACCGACTTCCGGGGTCGGGAACTGCCTGTCATGCTATT
>JBMNNY010000001.1:0-46207 GCA_050942765.1 Bacillota bacterium
AAGTAGTGCTGCACGGAGAGTTCTTTTCAAAGGTCATTTCCGAAATACCTAATACGACCGTGCGTCTTAAAAATGGCGATCAAGTGGCAAACACGAAGTCTTTTAATAACGGAGAAGATATATACTGGTTTGCCGTTGATCCCAATACAGAATGGACAATTGAGACTGATGTTCCTGAGTTGGGATATCTTAAGAGAGCCGCAATTTTCATAGCTCAATCGACTGCAGTTAATATCGATTTGGATGAAAAGATCTGTATCAAGGGACGTATTACAGAAAACGACTTGATGCCTATCCCTGGAGAATTTCCGGGTGGGAAAGTCCGCCTGATAACCAGGGACGGTATCACAAGAGCAGAGTGCGATATGGGGGTTGATGGTTCATTTGAAGTGTATGCTCCGCCTAATCTTTACAGGGTTGAGGCAGATTCGGAGACTAGAATACAGGCAATAGAAGAGGACTGTACAGAAAAAGGAATGCCTGATGCAGTAATAAACTTTACCGAGATTGTTATTACCGGCAATATCGCTATGCGGGACGGCAGGGTTCCTCTCACTTTTCCAGCATCAGAGGTTGGTTTTCTTGAGAATGGAGAGATGAAGGAGCTAATTTCTCTCCAAAAGGGAATAGGAAGTTTTAAGGCCATCATACCAGGAGGAGAGTATTCTATACGCCTTGCTTTGAATGAAACTCCCATCACTCATAATTTTCCTAAAGAAGCGATCAATAGATCCTGCAAAAAGACCCTCCACATCGACTCCCACGTCGCCCGCATCATGGGCAACATCTCAACAACTTTGGGTACTCCTGAAGGACAGACTTCGATTAGTGTTTATCGGGCTGACAATGGAGCTTTAGTCCAGACCAAAAAGTATAATCCGGGTGAGTCATACGAGTTTTACCTTAATCCCAATAATTATAACATCGTTGTATCTAATCCGAACTACGTCACGATATCGAAAGAATCTGTCGCAGCTTTTGGCGATATCTTTGTTGACTTTCGTTTCACGCATGCGCCGATCACATTCAATCTCAAACTACCTAAAGAATCGGCTTTTTGGGGCTCTTACTTCATTTTGAGCAAGCACGGTGATGCCTCTAATCTGTTTGAGCTAATCCATGATCCCGCTGCTCCCCACGACTATACATATTCTATTACCTATGGAGTTGAACTTGGCCGTACACTCTATGTGTTTTTTGCAATGGAAACCCCGGATCTGTATGAGGAGTACGTAGAACGAAAAGAATACGTGTTTACCAAAGCCGCCACCGTAACTCCATTCTTGATTCCCCAATAGATTTCGCAGCACCAATATGCGGTACTAAAAGATCCTGCACAGTCTTCCGATAATAATTAAGGCACTCCGAAAAGCAGGAGGTGTTCCTGAAATGGCACCTCCTGTTGCTGTATGTATTGGGCTTTACGACGCTTGCGAACCGCCAGACTTGTACTGTAATGATATCCCATTGTTCACGTTCAGACTGCTTAGAAAATTTCGCAGGAATTGATTTTAGTGTACCGAATTATAAATGGTTTAGTAATTGAAGGTGGAGGTGATTTGCTGGCATCGATTATGTTTTGCGAAAGCGCACCGCAATGCGAGAATGCGCAGTTTGCGCCGTTTAGGAAAACACACCGTAACTCCTATAGCATCTATTTTCATCAAATTTGAATCTGCAGTTTACCTGCATGCCTGGGGGGAGTGGCAATGCGAATTCAGGATCACCCGATTCTGGAACTCAAGAAAGGTCCCAGGGTCAAATTCACGTTTAATGGCCAAGAAATTTACGGCTATGAAGGGGAGAGCATTTTGGCAGCCCTGCACGATGCGGGTGTCTATGTATTAAGCCATAGTCTGAAAAAGCATCGTCCCAGGGGATTGTTCTGTGCGATCGGTCATTGCTCATCCTGTTCCATGAGGGTCAATGGTGTTCCCAATGTCAGGGTTTGCGTGGAACCTTTACGCGAAGGTATGGTTGTTGAAACCCAGGAAGGGAAGGGTGTGCTGGCATGAAAAAGACCGAAATTGCCATTGTCGGTGGAGGCCCGGCCGGACTGGGAGCAGCACTGAGCGCTGCATCAATGGGTGCCCAAGTAGTGTTGTTTGATCGTCAATATTCTCTTGGTGGACAACTGGTGAAGCAAACTCACAAATTCTTTGGATCAAAGGCTCAATTCGCGGGAGAACGCGGAATTAAGATTGCGGAGGATCTGGCTGCCAAAGTGGCCGCCCATCCAAATATTAAGGTTATGCTGAACAGCACCGTCCTTGGCTATTACAATGATAAGGAACTCTTGTTCCAGCAGGGACGTCATGATTTGGATATTATTAAAGCCGATCAGATTGTGGTGGCAGCAGGAGCATCTGAAAAGATGTTGGCTTTTCCAAATAACGATTTGCCCGGCATTGTCGGTGCCGGGGCCATTCAAACCCTGATGCATATTGACGGGGTGCTGCCCGGCAGCAACGTCCTTGTAGTCGGATCAGGGAATATTGGCCTAATCGTAACATATCAATTATTGCAGGCTGGCGTGCATGTCGCAGCCATTGTAGAAGCAGCGCCGCGCATCGGAGGTTATCTGGTGCATGCTTCCAAGGTCCGTCGGCTCGGTGTTCCGATTCTGACCAAACACTCCATTAAGACCGCCATTGGTACCGACCGGGTCGAAAAGGCTGTGATCTGGCAGCTTGATTCGCAATGGCAGGGTATCGAAGGTACGGAGCAAACGTTCGAAGTTGATACCATTGCGTTGGCAGTCGGTTTATCACCGTGTGCCGAACTCCTGTGGCAGGCTGATTGCGCGATGGTTGATGTACCAGAATTAGGTGGTTTTGTTGCTTATCATAATGATCGTTATGAGACGACCACCCCTGGAATCCTGGTGGCCGGAGACGCCGCCGGTATTGAAGAGGCATCCGCAGCACTGCTCGAAGGAGAACTGGCTGGCATATTTGCCGCTCAGAATCTTGGTCATAGTTTTGAAGGTGTTGAAGCGATCATTGCCAAGAAACGCGCCGAACTGGCGTCTTTACGCATCGGCCCGACCGGTGAAAAGATTCGCGCAGGAATGGCCCGGCTGGCAGAACGGGGGGATCATCAGTGCTTGAGCAAACTGGGATAGCAGAACAAGAGCAGATTAAAGCGATCATGCCTTCCGAAGAAAGGCTGAAAAAAGGACCGGTCGCCATATTCGAATGCTTCCAGAAGATACCGTGCAATCCGTGTACCGAAGCATGTGCACGTAAGGCGCCCAGGCCGATGAATGACATTAATGATCTGCCCAGCGTGGACTATGATCAATGTAATGGTTGCGGATTATGCATCAGCGCCTGTCCGGGACTGGCCATCTTTGTCGTTGACATGACCCAGGGCCCGCATTCCGCGCTGGTTAAACTGCCCTATGAGTTCCGTCCCTTGCCTGAAAAGGACAGCATGGTCACCTTGCTGAACCGGGAAGGACGCGCCGTGGGACATGGTCGGGTACAGGCTGTGGACAACAGGCCTAATCAGAACAAGACTGCCGTGATATCGGTTGTTGTGCCGAAAGAACTCGCCATGGACGTACGTGCGATTACACTTATGACTCATAATTTAGAATCTCAAGAGGATAGGGGGTAACGGGCATGGATGATAACACCATCATCTGCAGATGCGAAGACCTTACCCTCGGCGAACTGCGTCGTCGCATCCAGGAAGGTTATACCAGCTGGGAAGAATTGAAGCGGCTTACCCGCTGCGGGATGGGTTCATGTCAGGGAAAGACCTGCCGGAACCTTATACTTCGTGAATTAGCCTTGGCCGGCTATAAAGAGCCATTTACACCGAATAGTTTCAGACAGCCCATTGCCCCGGTAACTTTGGAAGACCTAAAGCAGGCCGGTGGCGGCGAGCTTGCCGGAGGTGGCAAACATGAATGAACATGCCGATATCGTCATCATTGGCGGAGGCATCGTGGGATGTTCCACAGCTTATCATCTGGCTAAGATGGGCGGAGCCGGGCGGATCATTCTGTTAGAAAAAGACTTTATCTGCAGTGGTTCGACAGGGCGTTGCGGTGCCGGTATTCGTCAGCAATGGGGAACGGAGACCAACTGCGCATTGTCAATCCGTAGCATAGAGATGTTCGAGAACTTACAGGAAGAATTGGATTATCCGGAAGATATGGAGTTCAAGCAGGGCGGCTATCTGATGCTGGCGCATACCGAACACATGCTTGAACAGTTCCGCAAAAATGTGGAATTGCAGCGCCGCCTGGGTGTAGACGTCAGTCTGATTACACCTGAGGAAGCCCGCGAGATTGTACCGATGCTCAATACCGAAGGCATGCTGGGCGCAACTTTCTGCCAGCGCGACGGGCATCTCAACCCGTTTAGAGTAACTGATGCCTATGCGCGTGCCGCCAAACGCCTCGGAGTCGAGATCCGTCTCCGGACTCAAGTGACAGGACTGGAACGCCAGGGCGATCGTATTACTGCTGTTAACACGAAGGCGGGACGCATTACAGCTGGCAAAGTCATCAACTGCTCCGGAGCCTGGGCTGGTGAGCTGTGCCGTATGGCCGGAGTCGAAACCCCATTTTACGCCGAAAAACACCAGATTCTTGTCACGGAACCGGTTGAGCCTTGCGTGAAACCAATGGTCATCTCGCTCTACCACGGCTTGTATTGTCAGCAATCGCCGCACGGCAGCTTCATAATGGGTATTGGTCATCCCAATGAACCACGCGGCTTTGAAGTTAAGGCTGACTGGCGTTTCGCCACTGAGATGGCGAGCAAGGTAATTTACTTGCTTCCGCGGCTTAAAGATCTGCATGTTGTCAGACAATGGGCTGGTCTTTATGATATGACTCCTGATGCTCAGCCGGTTTACGGCCTGGTGCCGCCGCTCTCCAACTTCTATGTGGCGGCCGGATTCAGCGGTCATGGCTTTATGCTTGGTCCGATTACCGGCGTTCTGATGAGCGAGATCGTCAACGGCCTTCCGACCAGCGTCGACGTTTCGATGCTGGATATGGGCCGTTTTGAGCGCGGCGAGCTGTTCATTGAACCGTCTGTAGTCTGATGATTTGCGGGATTAGAAACCGGAACAAAAGGGGGCGATCTTTTGAAACTAGAAGTCCGTGAAAAAGCATGTTCGGGATGTCGTACCTGTGAAGTGGCCTGCGCGCTGAAGAATTACAAAGAAAATAACCCTAAAAAATCAGCACTGCGCATCACAGGCGAATTTCCAACCCCCGGAGGGTATCAGATCGCTTACTGCAACCAGTGCGGTACCTGCGCGGAAGTTTGTCCGACCGGTGCGATCAGCCTTGTTGACGGAGCGTATATCATCGATCAGGAAACCTGCATCGGGTGCTATGTCTGCGTAGAGTCCTGCCCGAATAAGGCGATGTTTATCCATAAGACTGAGAAAGCACCTATCAAATGCACCAATTGCGGGGCGTGCGTGCAGTACTGCCCGCGGGAAGCAGTCTACGATGCAGAAGTCGGCATCAAGGGGAGGGTCGGCTGAAATGTTGTATGGCTATGCCGGGAAAATCTTGCGTGTTAACCTGACAACCGGAAATATTAAGGCAGAACCTCTCTCGGAGGAGATGGCCCGCGATTACATCGGCGGCCGCGGATTTGCTGCGAATATTCTGTATCGCGAGATTCCAGCGGGAACGGATCCGCTGTCTCCAGCGAATAAAGTGGTCGTGGCTGCCGGCCCATTGAGCGGTTTGTTTTTGCCGGGCAGCGGCAAAATTACGTTTGCCTCCAAATCGCCAGCCACCGGCGGTTACGGCGACAGCAACATGGGCGGCCATATGGCCAGCGAGCTGAAGTATGCCGGTTATGATGCCATTATCATTGAGGGAGCCGCTCAGAAACCGTCTTACCTGTATATTGATGATGATCATGTTGAAATTCGGGATGCCTCCAAGTACTGGGGCAAAGGCGCCATGATCAGCGAGCGCATGATCCTTGATGATCTGGGCGAAGACTTCCGGGTGGCGACGATCGGCCCGGCTGGTGAAAATCTGGTCAAATATGCGTGCGTCTCGCACGATTTTGGTCGTCAGAGCGGGCGCACCGGCATCGCGGCTGTGTTGGGATCCAAGAAGGTCAAGGCCATCGCCATTCGTGGCACTCAAACTATTCCGGTGCCGGATCCTGAAAAGATGTTTGAAGTTGGCGGGCGGATGTATGAAATCTGCTTCGCCAAGCCGGGATTTAAAGAATGGACACCGGATGGCACGGCGGGCGTGACGGATTGGGTCAATCAGATTGGGGCTTTCCCGACTAAGAATTTCTGGACCGGCTACTTTGAAGAGCACAAGAACATCAATGGCCAGTCTTTGAGCAGCAGGATCAAAGTGCTTGACAAAGGCTGCTTCGGATGCCCGATTCCGTGCGGTAAATATGCCAAAGTCGATATGGGTGGCCAGTCGGTGAATGTGGAAGGTCCCGAGTATGAGACCATTGCACTGCTAGGCGGCAACCTGATGCTGGACAGCATTGAAAAAGTGGCTTATGCCAACTATGTTTGCGACGAGCTGGGGCTCGATACGATTTCTGCCGGTAATGTCATTGCCTTTGCCATGGAGTGTCTTGAAAAAGGCGTCATTACCCGGGAGCAGGTCGGGCAGGAGCTGCGCTGGGGCAGCATCGATGATGCTGTCAAGATGATGCATGCTATCGCTAACCGCGAAGGAATTGGTGATGTGCTGGCGGAGGGCGTGCGTTATGCGGCCGAGAAATTTGGTGGCGGCTCCGAGAAATATGCGATTCATGTCAAGGGTCTGGAATGGAGCGGTTACGAAGCCCGTTATGCTCCTTCGATGATGCTTGCCTACATTACTTGCGATCTGGGTGGCCACCACAACCGGGCCTGGGCGATTACGCATGACGTAGCCACCGGGCGCGATAGCCTGGTGGGCAAGGCTGATAAGGTTATTGAACTGCAGCATGTACGGCCGATGTTCGATAATTTGGGTGCGTGCCGTCTGCAGTGGGTTGAAATCGGATTCGAACTGGATCATTATATCGAACTGATCGAAACCGCTACCGGTTACCATTATTCCTGGGAAGATCTGATGAAGGTCTCCGAGAGAGTGTGGAATCTGACGCGTTCGTTCAGTCTGCGTGAGATTGGCGACTTCGGGAGAAAATATGATTATCCGCCGGCCAGATTTATGGAAGAGCCGATGCCGACCGGTCCGGCCAAGGGTAAGTATATTCCTCGCGAACAGATTGACACGCTGCTCGATGAATACTATGACAAACGCGGCTGGAATCGGGAAGGGAAACCGAAACGGGAGACCCTTGATTCCCTGAAGCTTGGATTTGTAGCGGATGAGCTAGCCTCACTCGGGAGGTTGTGAGCGATGCTGCGGATCACGCTCCAGACACGGGGGTATTTGCAGCAAGTTTTCCCGGATAAGAAAGATACCGTTGTGGTCGAAGTTGAAAGGCCCGAGGCCGTACGCGCCTTAATTGCCAGACTGAATATTCACCCCGATCTGGTGATGGTGGTGCTATCAGGTGACGGGCAGCGCCGGGACCTGGATTATGTGCCAGGGGACGGTGAGGTTGTCACGATTCTGCCGCCAATTTCCGGGGGATGAGGGTTTCCGGCGCTGCTGGCACTAGCGGAGGAAGCCGGAATTCTGAATCCGGAGTGGAGTGCCGGAATGAAAAATGGTGATATGAAATGAGAAAGAGCCCGGAGCTTATTCAGTTGGTATAAGCTCCAGGCTCTTTGCTTTGTGAGGCGATGCATGGTAGCGGCTATAGCAGGCGGTGGCGGCCGGGCTGGGATAGGATGTAGGCCGGCCGGATCCAGGCCTAATGGGCTGAATCACAGTCAGAGTATGGATCAACTGACGAACTTCAGCACATCTTTGACAGTGACGAAGATGATCAGTAAAAAGATTGCGGCGAAGCCTACTAAATGTATCACGACTTGCTTTTTTTCACTCAGGCGCAAGCCGAAGAGTCCTTCCAGAGCCAGCAATATCAAACGTCCTCCGTCGAGCGCCGGGAACGGGAACAGGTTAAACCAGCCGAGGTTGATGCTGATCAGGGCGAGCACAGTAAGGAAGTTGGACCAACCAGTGGCGGCAGTGGCAGCCACATCCGATACCATGCCGATAGGACCGGAGAATTGACTCAAGCCGGTCTTGCCGGTGAACAGCGCTGCAAAAGCCCGGATAACAGCGGTTGACATTTCATGCATTGCGGCGCCGGTATGCAAAATTATTGCGCCAATTGTGGCGGAGGAATGACTGTAAACAACATTTTCACGCATTGTAACGCCAATGCGCCCGGAGCGTGGCGTGACTTCTGCTGTAAAGATGTTATTATCGCGTCGGATTTGCATTTGCATGGTACTGCCTGAAGGATCCTGACGCACAAATTCCCCTAAGGCGGAAGACGAGTTCAAGGGCTGGCCGTTGACATCAATGATTATATCTCCGGGGAGCAGACCAGACGCTTCGGCAGCAGAACCCTGCTCGATGTTGGAAATTACTACTTCACTGCCGACTGGAAGACCTTGCACAGCTGCTATTGAGAAGATGAGCAGCGCGGCCAGGACAAAGTTCAGCAAAGGACCGCCAATTGTAAACAAAACTCGCGCCCACACCGGGCGGTTTTGCATTTTACGCGGGTCAGCACATTCTTCCGGATCATCCGGATTTTCGATGCCATCGACCATGGCGTATCCCCCGAATGGCACCAGATTTACACGGTAATCAGTGCCGTTTCTTTTGATGCCAAACAGACGCTTACCAAAACCAAGAGCCAACTGACGAACGCGCATTCCGCCGAGCTTTGCTCCGATGAAATGCCCCAGCTCATGGATGAACATAACCAGGCTTAGTCCAATTATGGCCGCCAAAATGTTCATAAAAACCCAGCCTTTCATTTATCAAATATCAAATTCACCGCTCCGCTGGAAGTCGTGCCACCATCATCTATCATAATCTATATTCCAGTATGATATAAATAACGTCGCAAGCTCTTCGAAGTTCCGGCATGTTCCATTTTGGGGACAGGTTTGTTCCATCTGGGGACAGGTTTATTTGGATCGTTTTGGCCTATTTAAACCAGTCCCCAAAAGGTTCAAAACGATCCAAATAAACCTGTCCCCAATCGGGTCAAAATGAGCCAAACAAACCTGTCCCCAATCGATCGCTCATCGCGCACAAAAAAGGAAGCGCCCTATAATCGGGCGCGTCCATGAAATTTAGCTTATTTTGTAATGTGATTACATTGAGTCTGGCGGATATTCCGGCGGAACATTGGAATGGGAGTCGGTCTCTTCTGGAGATTTGGCGGCTGGTTTTTCATTTTTTCGCCATCCGAAAAGCAGTCCTATGCCGGATGCAATCAAGGCGCAAGGCAAAAATGCTTTGCGTAGAATTATGGCAACTGTATTGTTGTATGATGAAAGTCCAAGTGAAATCAATATAATTGCGAAAAGCGCCAATCCGGCGGCGGGGTAAAGGGTCCAGGATCCAACTTTAAATAGATAAAGCGATCCAAATCCGATGGCTACCATTAAAAAGAATAGACCGCCAACAATGGATCCATCCACTCTGCTCAGAGGACCTTCTGTCAAAAAGATAAAACTGGCGAAGATTAAAATCAAGGTTCCCACCATTAACGGCCACCGGCGCCGCAATCCCAGCAAGTACATTGTGAAGAAAGCAAGGGCCTGGGAAAGGAAAAACATCGTTCCTTCCATGTCGAAGAGAAACCGCAGCTCATAAGGGGTTCTGGCAGGCGCACGCAAAAAGGTATAGGCGATAAATAAGCCCATGAAAAGGCAGTTACAGGCCGGGATGAGAAAACCGATTTTCGATGTCTGAAAATAGGCCACAAAGAGAATGGCAGCCGCTACCACAAAAACACCTACTCCGATCCAATCGCTGCTAGCATTGTAAACGCTGGCAATGGTCGAAAATATTCCTATCAGAATCAGAATAACTCCAATGTAAATGCGCGCATTTTTCATCAAAAATAACCTCCAATCATTCTAATAATATCATATGCGTGCAAGTTAATCGGCAATGGCTATGACACGCCGAAAAAGACTTCAACCGGCCCGAAACTGCTCTGCGCAAACGTTCGACATTGTTTGCTGAAGTACCTGTTATATGATGGATGATTTTTGCCAAATGAACAACGATTTGTCAGATGCGGACTGAAACATTTGGCCGGATGAATCCGTATCAATATGATAAACTATGAATCATTTTATCTTTGGCCAGTCTGTTACTTGGTGCTACGGAGGAGTTAGCGATGACTCAGGTATACTATCCATCGAAAAAAACCGGCTTTATCTGGGGGATTATCCTGCTTGTTTTAGCGTCAGTGCCATTAATCGTCCTATTGATAACCTTGGATAAGGCACAATTTGATAGCGCTGATAAGGCGATTTTATCAATCATCCTGATTGTTATCCTGTTTTTAATTGCCTTGTTCATTTACTTTCTTTATGCCCTGAAAACGTTGAGTTATCAAATAGATGCAGATTCCGTCAAGTTGAAATGGGGAAGCGCGTGCTTTAATATTCCAATGAGTGCAATCTTAGATGCTCGCAAGATTACGGGACCAATGGTTGGATTTCGTACTTTTGGAGGCAGCTGGCCAGGATGCCATTTTGGATTTTTCCGTTTTCGTGATTATGGGCAGGTCGAGGTGTATTCCACCAGACTCACAGGAGACCTGGTTCTGTTGCGGACTACGACTCAGACATATTTAATCTCACCGGAGGATGTGGACGGTTTTCTGGCACTGATGCACGAGAGGATGGAGCAGGTAGCGCATCAAATGGCGGACTATCTGGCGGACGGCCAAGAAGGTAAAGATGCGGTTGGATTTGCAGGAACTACAGCGGCGGCATCAGCCGCAGCAACGAATACAAAAGCAGACTCAAGTCCGGGAGCAGCGACCGCTAAGACTACTGGGTTCAACCAGCCGGTATCCTTTTTCAGGGACCCTATAGCGATTGTATTAGTAGCGGCAAACATTGCGCTATTGGCGGCGGTTTTTATCTATCTAATTCGTCTGGTACCGACACTGCCAGAGAAAATTCCGGCGCATTGGGATTTAGCCGGAAATATCAATCGCTATGGCAACCGGGAAGAACTCTACATGATGCCAGCAGTTGGCGCATTAACGGCTGCCTTGCCATTGGTAATGGGATTTTCACAGCGTGGCAAAAACCGCAAAATATTATATATCTCCGCGGTCTTAGGTCTCTTACTGCAGGTTTTGTTTATCAGCATTTTGGGCGGATGGATTGAAAAGCTTAATCTAATGTAACAGCGGATTTAAAAAAGGCGCATCGGACTAAGTCCGACTATGGCCGGCTATGGCCCGTTTTACTACGAAAGCACCCGAAAGGGTGCTTTTTTAAAACTGCCGCCCACGTCCAAGCCACTTCTTTTTTCAATGCCTGAAACATATTTATCCATTGGGAGATCCGGCGCACTACCCAATCAGTGGAGGTGTTCCAGACATAATGCGTATTACAAAGTCGATGCTCGTGATCAGAGATCACGCACTTAAGAAAAAGCGCGAAAAAGCACGCTGGGGATGGGCGATGGTAGCCTGCATATCAATAGGGATACTGAGTCTGTGGGTTGCTATAGAGCAGATGTTTGGGGTGCCAACTGCAACAGAATCATTATTCACGCCATTTTATGGTCCTGCACTGGCAATAGGTATTACGGCTTCATCAGCAGGCTTGGTAGTGGCAACCTGGTATAAGAAGGCGAAAGACGATTATGATCGGTTGCGCCTATGGATGATGACAAGAAGTGGCGAACAGGTTTGCGAGTGCATCGGGTTTGGATCCAGTCGTAGATCCGGCTGCAATTGCCGTGAGGAGTTCCTTAAAGAGTGCAAAGAAAAGTATGATCTGAATCTCTACTATTACAAATAAGCGCACCTATAAATAAGCACGCCAATAACTAGGCACACAAATAAATTATCACACACAAACCCGACCGCGCATCTACCGTCCCGGTGCCTCAGCCTCTACGGAGAAAAAATCCGGCGCAAAGGTGACTTTTCTTTGCCATCCGACTCTTTGTTACCAAAGAAGTCATCGTCATTGTGTTCAGTTTCACTGTCGCGCCTTCGCACTCCGCCTCCATCTCCGCTTCTTTGGCCGCCACCATCACCAGACTCCGACTTGGATTCCGATTTTCCAGTCAGCCAATCCCAGAAATTATTCCAGAGGGTACACTTGCGGCACTTTCCAGTTGGCAGGTGCTCCGCATCATAAATTCTGACCTCAGTATCTCTACAATTCGAGCCAGCTGGCAGCCCGCTCTTGCGGCAAATTGTCACGTGATATTCGCGATGGACCCGGCAGAATACTGTTGGATCGGTACCGGCTATGAAATATTCATTATGATTTGGACAGACCGCAGTGGAGAGTAATCCTGTTTCATTGCAAACTGCCCGTTCAACCAGACCTGCCGGTTTCTCAAAATCAACAACCGGCACCCCCATCAGCGCCTTTTCCATGAAAGTCGCCCACACCGGAGCCGCCAAAGCACCGGCCCCGGCCGGTAAGCCCTTCTGGCCGCGGTCCGGTCCAAGATACACAAGCCCAACCAAATTCGCCGTATATCCCACAAACCAGGCATCTTTATTGTTCTGGGAAGTGCCAGTCTTTCCGGCAGCCGGACGTCCCGGCCGGCCATTTAGGTGACCGGCGGTACCATTACCTTTGATGACATCGCGTAGCATATCAGTCACGATATAGGCAATGCGCGCGTCTAATACCTGTTCGCGTTTAGGTTTTTGCTCAGCCAGCACTTGGCCATCGAGAGTTTCAATGCGAGTCACGCAGTAAGGCTGCACTTTTGCGCCGCCATTGGCAAAAGCGGCGTAGGCCGCCGCCAGTTCCAGTGGGGTAATTTCAGATGTTCCCAAAGGCAGCGATAAGTTGGGTTCCAGTTCGGTAGTAATCCCAAGACGGGCTGCGAAAGAAGCCACACTTTCCGGACCCAGCCGGTATCCCAGCTCGACAGCGACCACATTGCTTGAACAGGCCAAAGCTTCTCTTGCAGTTAGCATCGCGCTGTCAAACTTCTGGGAATCCGTTGGTGTATATACTTCACTGCCGTTTTGATAACTCTTGGGCTCAATCGACATCAGGGTGGCAGCAGTCAGTCCGTTTTCAAGCGCTGTTCCATATACAAAGGGTTTAAAGGCTGAACCCGGTTGGCGCTTGGCAGAAGTAATCCGGTTAAACTGGGTTTCCTGATAATTCAGGCCTCCGACCATTGCTTTAATGGCACCACTGTTTGGCTCAAGCGCCACAATTGCTCCCTGAGGCTGAGTGACCCCGTTATCTTGCCATTGCTTTGTCTTATAGCCGGTCTTCAATGCGTATTCGGCAGCCTGTTGCGTCTGTGGGTCAAGCGTGGTGTAAATTTTAAGGCCGCCCTGTTGCAGCCAGGTCTTGCCGTCCGGGAAGCGCGCCACAATCTCCTGATAAACGTAGTCCATGAAATAGGGGGCCGGGCGGCCCGGCGCCTTCATTCCGGCCAGCTTAATGGGCTCTTGTTTGGCCTGCTCCGCTTCTTCCGGAGTAATCCGTTTGAGTTCAACCATCCGATTCAAAATTAGGTTGCGCCGCCAGGTGGCATCCTCCATATTGCGGTATGGCGAGTAAATTTCCGGGCCCGGCAAAATGCCCGCCAGCAACGCCGATTCCGATAAAGTCAGATCCGCAGGCTTTTTGCCAAAGTAGAAATTGGCAGCCGCACCAATGCCATAAGTCCCATGACCAAAGAAAACCCGGTTCAGATACATCTCCAGAATTTCATCTTTGGAATAAACGCGTTCCAGTTTCAGAGCATAAAACATCTCGGTAAGTTTACGGATAATCGTCTTATCAAAAGGCAGATACAGGTTTTTCGCCACTTGCATCGTGATTGTGCTGCCACCCTGCCCAAGGCTCTGGTTTCGGATATCATACCACAAGGCACGGAACAAGGCGCGCAGATCGATACCGATATGATCATAGAAGCGATCATCTTCGGCAGAAATTATCGCGTTGATAAAGGTTTCCGGAATATCGGAAATGTCAACTGGCTGGTAAATTTCCGTTCCGAGCTTGGCATAGAATTGACCATTCTGATCAAACACCTGGCTGCTTCCGGGATAATATGGCGTTGGCAGTGAAAACAGCGTTAATGCTACGAAAAAGATAAAGATAAGCAGCCCTGGAATAGCTGCCAGCAAATAGGGCCAGTTCTTGCGTAAAAATGCAAAGGTTTTGGCCGGCGCAGGCCGGCTTTCGCCAAAATCATGATCATGTCCGCCATTATCATGAGAATTTCCAGTCTGAGAATCCATGATCTGATCCTCCCTAAATACGATGCAGCATCAATAACAACGTTACCTTAAAAAGAGTAATTTTGTCCCCCATAATTCTTATTACCATTTTACCCTGAACGTTCCTTTTCCTTGCTCAAAACAATCTAGAAAAACAATCTGGTAAAAAACATTGATCTTTCCGCCGATTAATTTAATATATATTGAAAGAGTGGAACGAGTGGTTTTTGATGGTGGAACGGGGCATTGATACCCAATCTGACGCCATTTTCTTGCAGGAATCCCCTGGAATACGTCGAAAAAAGGCTGAATGAAGTGTAAATTCCAGAAATGACGCTATGTTGCCATATGACGCTATGTTGCCATGCGCTATACCGCATCGGCGCCAGCCGCCGTACCACTACGCGACAGTTTTGGCGCCATATCATATACATCCTATATTGATTATTGATCACCTGGATGCAAAATTGGAGGCAAGAAGTTTTGAATGCTATGCTGCGCATGAGAAATGTGTCCAAAGTTTATCACAATGGCACAGTTGCATTAACAAGTATCAATTTGACAGTCGATAAGGGCGAGATGGTTTTCATCGTTGGCCAGAGCGGGGCCGGAAAATCAACTCTGTTTAAATTGATCAACCGCAAGGAATTACCGACGACTGGTGAAGTGTGGGTCGGCCGCAAGAGCGTGCCTGATCTCAAAAAAAGCGAGATACCAATTTTCCGCCGCAATGTCGGCATGATTTATCAGGATTTTAAGCTGTTGCCCAACAAAACTACTTTCGATAATATTGCCTTCGCACTGGAAGTTATCGAGGCTTCCCGCCGGGAAATCCTGCGTCAGGTACCGGCTGTGCTCGAACTGGTCGGCCTGCGTGATAAAGGAAAAGCCTATCCACATGAACTATCTGGCGGCGAGCAGCAGCGTGTATCCTTGGCCAGGGCGATAGTGAACCGCCCGATCGTATTAATGGCTGATGAACCCACCGGGAACCTCGACCCGGAGACTTCCTGGGGCATTATGGATCTGCTGGTTGAAATCAATCGCCGTGGCACCACGGTATTGATGGCCACCCATAACAAAGATATTGTCAATCGCATGCGTCGCCGCGTGATCGCGTTGGAAGACGGAAAAATTATCCGGGATGAACAGAGAGGGGCATATGACATTGAAAGCTAAAACTCTGATGCATTGCTTCAAGGAAGGCTGGAGCAATTTGGCGCGCAACAGTCTGATGAGTTTGGCATCAATCGGCACTGTGCTGGTATCTCTGCTAGTCCTGGGAGGCATTTCCCTGCTGGCCTTGAATCTCAATCACATGGCGGAAATGGCTTTGCAGAGCGCCGAGATTCGTGTACTGCTCAAGGAAGATGTTAACTTCGATGCCACCGAACTAGTCCGCTCCTGGTTACAGAGACAGGAAGGGGTGGAAAGCTACGAGTTCATTTCCAAAGAGGAAAGCTTAATGCGCCTGGTAGGCATGTTTGGCATAGAGGAAGGTACTTTCCGGGATGGGGATGAAGAGTTTCTCCCGGATCAATTCGAAGTCAGGCTGAACAGCGATGCTGATCCCGAAAAAATCGTGGCCGGACTACAGAGCCTTTCCAGCGTGAGCGAAGTCCTCTATGGGAAGGAATTTTACTCGAAAGTGCGAACTGTATCCCGAATAGCCTTTTTTGGCGGAATTATTATCCTTTCGCTGGTGGCTTTCGCAACGCTGATCATTATCACCAATACGATTCGGCTGACCGTTTTTGCCCGCCGACGCGAAATCGAAATTATGAGCCTTGTCGGGGCTACAGATTGGTATATTCGCTGGCCTTACATTTTTGAAGGCCTGTTGATTGGCTTAATCGGTTCATTAATGGCAGCACTGCTACTTTCGCGGGGCTATTATTTTCTGCAGCGTAAATTGGCCAGTGCAGCCTCTTTTCTGAGCTTAATCTCTTACGACAGCGTTCAGGTCCATCTGACATGGACGTTAATCGGTGTGGGCGCTGCCTTTGGATTAGTTGGGAGCCTGATCTCATTGAAACGGTTCTTAAAGGCTTCTTAGGGGGTTAGGGGTTATGAATGTGCGAGTAAGGATGCGACTGAAACCGCAGGCGCATGAGCAGCTGCATGGACAAACGGGGACGCGGATGCGGACCAAAAAGCCTGTGTGGATGCAGATCTTGCTGATCATCCTGCTGGCAGCAGGACTTCTGATTGCCTGGTGGCCTGCCGAGCGCAGCCTGGCTGCCGGCGACGACTTGAGCACTATTAATCGCAAAATAGATGAAACTGAAACCAAGTTAAAGAACGTCAAGAAGCAGGAAAGCAGTACACTTCAAAAGCTCACCAACACTCAGAAACAGCTCCAGAAAACGCAGAACAACCTGGCTAATCTTACTAACCAGCTCAAATCGACGCAATTAAACTATGATAAAGTTATGAAAATGCTGAACGAGGCTGAAGCAGAACTGGCCAACATCAGCCAAAACCTGGAGACGGTCCGGACAACGTTGCAGAATCGGTTAAAGGCGGTTTATCTTTATGGTCCGACCTCCTATTTGGAGATGCTATTCTCAGCCACGGACTTTGGGGATTTTGTGTCACGCTTTGAACTGATGAATTACTTAATCAATCGTGACGTTGAGAATAAGAAGGCTTTTGAAAAGGCTCAGGCCGAGATGGAAAAGAAGAAGGCTGAAATAGCCGGACATAAGGAGACGCTAGAGAGGGAAGCGGAGCGTATAGCCACCCTCAAGAAGCGTACGCAGCAGGAAGAAGCCAAAGTTGCCGTCATGGTTGATCAGACAAAACGCGACTTGAATAAAATCCAGCAAGACCGGCGCGAGTTGGAAAAGGCACTGGATGAGCTGGAGGAAACCTCCAAAAAACTCGAAGCCGAGCTGAAAAAGCGCGGCAGCGGAGCCCAAATCGGTACAGGAAAATTCATTATGCCGGTACAGGCTAGAATATCTTCGCCATTTGGCTGGCGCATGCATCCGATCCTTGGTAAGGAGAAATTCCATTCAGGTATTGACCTGGCGGCTCCCAGAGGGACCTCGGTCCTGGCAGCTGACGATGGTGTGGTAATTTCAGCCGGATGGCAAGGCGGTTATGGCAATACTGTAATTATTGATCATGGTGCGGGCTTTACCACGCTCTATGCTCATAATGATAAGCTGCTGGTCAAAGCGAAGGATAAGGTGGTCAAGGGGCAGACGATTTCCAAAGTTGGCAGCACAGGCCTTAGCACCGGACCGCATTTGCACTTTGAGGTCCGCATTGACGGAACACCTGTCGATCCGACGAAATATGCCAAGTAATGTGGCGCATGATCTTTTTAAAGCAAAATGTGGCAAGTGGCGCATAAATTCCGTGGAATGAAATATGCGAAATACGCCAGGTAGCGAATGATCTTTGAGGAATGGGAATATAACTGTGAAGTAAGTAAACCGGAGGCGGGGGTTTTAATTTGAAGCTCGGCACAAAAAGGAATGTGCTTATCGGCCTGCTGATTTTGGTCGTCGTGGCAGCAGGTGCAGTCTTTTTGGCGTTGCGCGTTTATGGCGCGCATCTCGAAAATGTCCCGACCGCTCTCGAAATAATGGCGCTCGTAAAAATGAAGTACGTTGATCCGGTCAGTATTACCGATTTGGCAAGAGCGTATACCAAAGATGGAACAATTGCCGGTATGTTGGAGCTTCTTGAAGATCCCTACACACGGTATATGAATAAGTCGGATTTCGCTGCTTTTGAGGAAAGCACCGAAGGATCATTTGCAGGAATCGGGGTTTCGGTTGATATCAAGGATGACTATGTTGTCGTAGTTCAGCCTTACAAGGGTACTCCGGGATATCGCGCCGGGCTGAAACCTGGCGATTTGATTACCGCCGTTGATGGCAAAAGCACTAAGAACATGGCTCTGGATGCGGCCGTTTCAATGATTCGCGGGCCGGCAGGTACTACAGTGGTGCTGACTGTTGAGCGGGAAACGGACGGCCAGAAACAGGTATTAGAATTCAGAATAACCAGGGCCATAATTCATATCCCGACTGTGGAATACAAGGTTATTAAGGATTCGAGCAGCAAGGGGCCCATTGGCTATCTCTACATCAGCCAGTTTACGCGTGGTACCAGCAACGAAGTTATGGAAGCGCTAAACGAAATGAAGGCTGAAGGGATTAAAGGCCTGCTTATGGATCTGCGCTTTAATCCGGGCGGCCTGCTGGACGAAGTAGTGAATATTTGTGCCCAGTTTATGCAGAGACAGCCGGTATTATATGTCGTTGAGCGTGATCAAAAGCGGCAGCCGATCTTTGCCAAGAGTTATCAACCACTGGGATTGCCGATGGTGGTGCTGGTCAATGAATGGAGTGCCAGCGCTTCCGAAATTGCGGCTGGTGCAATGAAGGATCTCAAAATAGCTACGATTGTTGGGAAAACAACTTTTGGCAAGGGCGTAGTACAGACGATTTATCCGCTGACAAGTGGCGGGGGCATGACGCTGACCACTTCGCGCTATTTGACCGCTGGCGGCAATTCGATTCATAAGATTGGTATCAAACCAGATGTCGAAGTCGATTTGCCGGAGGACAGTACGGAAGACGTGCAGTACAATGCGGCCCTGAAGCTGTTGCGGGAGAAGATTAAGTAGGGAAGCGCGGGGGCGCATGGGGGCATGGCATGGGGGTGCGGGGGTGCGCATGAGCGTGGGAGCGCGTGCGCGGTTGGCGCGAAGGTGCGTGCGCGGCAGATGCGGGTGCGGCTGCAATTGGGAGTTTGAATTTTGCGGGGATGCCTGGGAAACCCAGGCGATCCCCGTTTTGTTTTTGGTTTTGAAAGAGGGTTTTGCCGCCTGTGGTTGATCAATAAAAAGGAATGTTTACAGGCGGAGGGATGTACATTGCCGGTGGGACCAACGCTGCGCATGATTTTTGCAGAATACGGAGAGCTGTTTTTTGGCCGGGGGCTGCCGGCATTTCTGTTGGTAATTTGCCTGACAGCTTGGGTTATTTCCCGTAACCGCATTTTGGAGCGCCAGATGATTGGACTAAACCGCCGAAGTTTGATGGCCGAAGTGCTTGAAAATTTGGCGGCTGGATCGATTGGCGGTTTTCTGGGAGCGCTGGTGTTTGTTTTTCTTGGGATTAGTGTCGATCTGACTTCCTCGGCAATCACGGCACTCTGGGCGGCCGTGATCATCCTGGTCATGGTTGATCTGCGTTTTGTATGCGTTTCATATGCCGGGGGAATTGTGGCGCTGCTGCACTTACTCACCGGTTGGCCGCAGGTGAATGTGGCGGGGCTAATGGCACTGGTGGCGGTGCTGCATGGCGTTGAAGCGCTCCTCATTATACTTTCCGGCGCCAGAGGCGCAATCCCCATCTATCTGAAACAGCAGAATCAAGAGCAGCTGATTGGCGGATTTTCATTGCACAAGATCTGGCCGATCGCGGCGGTGATCATTATGGGTCAGCGCAGCGCAGGTCCGGGATTGCTGGCCGCGCCAGCGCCGGGATGGTGGCCGCTGATCAAAAGTGATCTCGTACCGGCACCGGGCAATGCCCTTACTTATATGATGCTGCCGCTCATGGTGGTCTTGGCTTATAGCGACTTAACCGTTACGATGCGACCGGGCGCAAAAGCGCGCCGTTCAGGGGGATTACTGGCCCTTTACAGTGCAATTTTGCTGGCCATTTCAATTTTAGCCGGGGTAAGCAAGAGTATGGGGACGTTTTTCTCTTTTCTGGCTGCCATTTTCGGAACACTTGGGCATGAGTGGGTTATGGTGGTTTCGCGCCGCTTTGAAACGGAACGCCAGCCAATTTATCAGGCAAGCTCAGCGGGGCTGGCGGTTTTGGATGTCATTGACGGCTCTCCGGCGGACAAAATGTGCATCACCAGCGGCGATGTTCTGACCAGCATAAACGGGCGGCTGGTGCGGACCCGACAGGACTTGGCTGAAGTCCTGGCACAAAAACCGCTATTGTTACACGTTTCGTTAATTGGTAAAGGTGGAGAGGAACGTCATGGAGAATATAGCGGATCATTCAATTATTTTGGGATTATCCCGGTACCAGGCCCCGGTGATCAGGTTTTTGTTGAAATTCGCCGGGGTGGTCTGTTGCGCAAGCTGGTCGATTGGCTGCGGGAAGGGAAAGGCGCAGGCGGGGGGCTGGCGGCAAAGGGGGAAGAAGATTGTCCTTCTGGCAAAGAATAAAGCACTATTGGCAGCAATTGGATCATCAGTTGCGCCAAGCCGCTATCATTTATCTTGTTTTTGCAATTTGTGTGATTATGCTTCAGATATTTTTCAATATTGGCGAGATCGCCGGGTCGGGTGCGGATGTGGCTGAGGCCTTTGCAGTGCCAGGGGTGTCGGGTGTGCTTGGTGCGCCGGGGGCGTATGGTGCGTCGAGGTTGTATGGTGAGCCGGGGACGCCGGGTGTGCCTGGCGCGGAGAACGGAGAGGGGTTAGGGGTCAGAGAGCACCTGGGACGTGAAAAGGGCTTGGAGGCTGAGGGGCGGACCGAGGCCGGAGCTACGCACAAAGTGGATCTGACCGACTTATCTCTCGCATTGGATCAAGAAATAGTTGCTAAGCTGGGCCTGGATAGGCGCGATCCGGGGGTGGCGATTATCCCCGCCCGTCATTCCTGGCAAATTGCTGTCAGACGGACCGGGAAAGTGGAATGGCATTGGGCGGAGTCTAGTCATCAATATGATCTGTCTGAGACTTTTGATCAGAAGGTTTCTGCCAATCAGGTGAATTCTCTTAATCAGGAGAATTCTGCCGCCGGAAGAAGCATTGAGAATCTGCGAGCATCTGTACAGGCAGTTACAGATCACTGGGCGGATGGCAGCGGCAGAGAAGTAGCCGGGCACATAAACAAAGAAAACGGTATGATGATTCTAAATTTGGAACTTAAGCTGAAACCGGCTGAAGAAGAAGGCGCGCCACTGCTGACCATGAGTAAATTGCAGATCAGGTTGCGTGAAACTCCAGCGGCGGTGGCAGCAATGACGGCAGTGATTGAAGGGGCGGCGGCGGACGGTATTGCGGGTGACGCAGACGGTGCAGGAGGCGCCGCCAGCACAAACGTCGCAAACCCGGGTTCCAAAACCGAGGATGGTGCCGGAGTAAAGTCCGATATTGGAAACGTACCCGGGGCACACGATACGTCAGCAGGCTCAGGCACATCAGGAGCACCAGCATCAGGAGTGCCAGATGCATCAGGCGCGTGGGGAACGCCTGGAAAGATTCCCATTCCAGGGGGCAGTGTTGGTGATCAGCCAGGAAGGTCGGCCCGGCCTAAAATATGCATTATCTTAGATGATGGAGGAGAAGCAGCACCTGATGTGGCAGAAGAGTTTTGGAAGCTTGGTTCTAAATGGCCTCTGGCGTTGGCAGTTTTGCCATATGCTCCATACAGTCGCGAACAGGCTGAGACGGCTAAAAGCCTCGGATTTGTAGTAATGCTGCACTTGCCGATGGAACCAATTGGCACCGAGAACCCGGGCGCAGGAGCGATTTTTTCGGAGCTTTCGGATGCAGAAATTCGCGAGCGCGTGCAAGAGGCTCTGGCAGCAGTCCCACAGGCGATCGGGGTAAATAATCATATGGGTTCCAAAGCCACATCTGATTCACGGGTAATGAAACTGGTCCTGTCGGAAGTCAAGCGCAATAATTTATTTTTCTTGGACAGCGTAACGATTGCCAGTTCGGTGGGTTATCAGGAAGCGCTGCGCATGGGCGTGCCGACAGCCAAAAGACACGTCTTTCTGGACAATGTGGCGAGCGTCGAAGCCGTGCTGAAGCAGCTAGAGGAGCTCGTCCGTGTGGCACGTAACAAGGGAACGGCAATCGGCATTGGTCATATAAACAGGATCGCCACTGCGCAGGCGTTGGCAATTTTCCTGCCGCGACTTGAGGAGTTGGGGATCGATCTGGTTCCGCTGACGGAGATTATTAAGTAGGTCGTGCACATACCTGTGAGAAACTGTGCACAACCTGTTAATTCTGTGGATAAAAATCGGATATTTTGCGGATAAACCACGCTTGAACTGGGGAATATCTGTTTGTAAAACCGGTGGGACAAGCTAATTAAAGCGCTTTAGACATTCGGCTTGTTGATCCTTGAAGTTTCACTTTATTTCCGATAGGATATAAAGGTGGAATTAGAGTCCAGAATTTAGAACCCAGAATTAGGGTCCAGAATGAGAGTTCAATAGTTACATACAGGATGGTGAAGAACATGCTAACTTGTGAAAACGAAAAGGAACTGGCGCTGCGGGCTCGGAATATGCGTTGCCATATTATCCGAATGCTTGAGGCAGCGGGTTCTGGCCATACCGGCGGGTCGTTATCAATAGTTGAAATCATGACATTGCTTTATTTTAAACATATGAATGTCAGGCCGCAGGAGCCACACTGGCCGGATCGGGATCGCTTTGTATTGAGCAAAGGGCATGCAGCGCCGGGGCTTTATGCTGCTCTGTGCGAGGCAGGCTTTTTCCCGAAAGAGGAGCTCCTGACACTGCGCAAAATGGGGGCGCGTTTGCAGGGCCATCCGGACAGCAAAAAGGTTCCGGGCGTTGATATGTCGACCGGCTCTTTGGGACAAGGGTTGTCGGTAGCAAATGGCATGGCGCTGGGGCTGCGTCTAAGCGGCAAAGCGGCCAGGGTATATACCATTCTGGGTGACGGCGAAAGCGAAGAAGGTCAGATTTGGGAGGCGGTTATGACCGCCGCGCATTATAAGCTGGACAACCTGACCGCATTTCTGGATTATAATGGGCTGCAGATTGATGGCGAGGTCACCAGAGTCAAATCTGTGCTTAATCCGGGAGCGCGATTCCAGGCGTTTGGCTGGAATGTGCTTTATGCGGATGGTCATAATCTGAGACAATTGGATGCTGCCATTGAACTGGCTAAGCAGACCAAAGGTGTCCCGACAATTATCATCGCCAAAACGATTAAGGGCAAAGGCGTGTCATTTGCCGAGGACAAGGCGGAATGGCACGGAGTGGCACCGAAACCGGATGAAGCGGCGAAGGCACTAGAAGAAATCATGGCCGGGGGGTGCAAATAATGGCGGAGAAAATCGCAACCCGTGACGCATATGGTAAAGCTTTGGTAGCGCTGGGCGCCAAGAATAATGATGTTGTAGTATTGGATGCCGATTTATCGAAATCGACGAAGACGGCCAAGTTTGGCGAAACATATCCGGAGCGCTTTTTCCAGATGGGTATCGCGGAGCAGGATTTGATGTCTACTGCGGCGGGATTGGCAACAGTCGGCAAGATTCCTTTTGCCAGCACTTTTGCGATATTTGCAACCGGACGAGCCTTTGAGCAGATTCGTAACAGTATTGCTTATCCGCATCTCAATGTTAAAGTGGCTGCCACGCATGCCGGTATTACTGTTGGCGAAGATGGCGGATCACACCAGTCGATTGAAGATATTGCCCTGATGCGGGTATTGCCGGGCATGACCGTGATCGTGCCGGCGGATGGTCCGGAGGCAGAACAGGCAGTTTTCGCGGCGGCCCAACATGATGGTCCGGTATATTTGCGCTTCGGGCGCGGTGGCGTGCCGGTGATTCATGGAGCGGACTATAAGTTTGAAATAGGTAAGGCGGAAGTGCTGCGCGATGGTGGCGCCGGCGGTGCTGGTAGTGGAAGTTGCGGTTGCGGATGCAGTTGCGGCAGTGGATGCGGGACTGGCAACGACGGTGGCGCTGGCAGCGATGTGACAATTATTGCCTGCGGCGTAATGGTGGAGGCGGCGTTGGCTGCAGCCGATACGTTGGCAGCGGAACACGGTATTGCAGCGCGGGTTATCAATATGGCGACCATCAAACCGCTTGATGTAGCGGCAGTTAAGGCGGCAGCCTTGCAGACCGGCGCGATCGTCACTGCTGAAGAACACTCGGTAATCGGCGGTTTAGGCGCAGCGGTGGCGGAATATGTCGTCGGTGAGGGCGACTGTCCGGTACCGGTTGAGATGGTTGGCGTGAAGGACGTCTTCGGACAATCGGGCACCCCGGCCGAGTTGATGAAAGCATACGGGCTGACGGCGGCCGATATTGTTGCCGCGGCGAAGCGTGCGGTGGAGAGGAAGAGAAAGTAGGAAGTTCGGACATTAGCCAGGGTGCAGAAGCCCTGGCTTTTTTCGTACTTGCGGGTCTACTAAAGGTGCTTGTGACTTAGCTGAAGCGGAAAATTGTATTGAGCCCCGTCAAAGACGGGGTTTATTTTTCGAGGGCATCGTCGTTGGTGAGCTTATTTTTTCGGCGAAGCACCTGCTCCGGCAAATAACCCGGAAAGAGTAGCATTGGATGCTAAAAAAGCTTGATGGAATTTCATCGGATGTGAGCCAGGCAGCCCCACGACCGCCTTGGTGCGCGGCGAAAGCAGGGCAGCATCTTTCAGTAAGTGTGCACCTATGCCAGCCCATAAAGCTGCAATAGCCAAATGGCTATTTCTAACAATGAAACTGTGCATCTTATCCCAGATACTGTGATGAGGAGTCGAAAGGCGATCGTAAGACAACAAAATCAACTCGGTTATGAGACGTAAAGTGAACTCAGTGCCTAATCCCAAAAGGATAGAGTGGGAGAAGATATTGCGATGGCCTCCGATTCCGGCTTTAATGTCCAAATCCGGCAATCCCCCCTCAAGGTCAGATCCTCCGGCGGAGAAATAAAAAATCAGACAAGTCATTGATAAAGAAATTACTTGCTCAATTCGCTTTTCCCGTGGCAGGGCCATAAATGCCCCAATCTGCTGGCGAGCCTTTTCTGGAAGATCATGAATACCGGAAAGAATTCTTTGACAATCCTCGGAAACCGACTTGCTGAAGCCATTTTTGGCATAGCGTTTGGCGGTTCCTGTTGCGGAAACCACAAAACGACTAATAGCTTCTATTTTCGTTTTGGCTGTGGCGTAGCCGGCTTTTCTAAGCGCCCTGAGCAACAAACACATCCATTCCCGGGATGATAATTGCTGACAGGCCTGCAATAGCTCGCTGGCAATTTTCCTTAGCATTAGCACATTTTGGGCTGACAAAGTGACTCCGGTCATTGGGATTGCACCTTCTTTGTGGAGGCATAGAAGCGTTTCCGCAATAGCGGAAAGGGCTCAAGAGTATTATAAAATGTTAAAAGTATTCGCGGTTTTGGCGAAATTTCCTGCTTCTGGGAAGTCTTCATCAATTCGCGCACAAGAAATGAATATGGCGCCTGCTAATGGATGGCGACTGCCATGTTACTTCAACACATCACAATGGCACGCTTTTTGCTCATAAAAAAGTTGTGATAAGATGCAGGAAAAGGTCGTCGTTAATCGAATATATGTTCGATGTAAAATGTGCGGATGTGCGCGCAGGATATTCTGGACATGATATAATGAAAATCCGGAAGAGGTACACGGGCATATAGTCTCCACGTCGAGAACGTTTGGGAGGTTGTGAGGATATGCCGCAATTTCAGCTGGTAGCGCCATATGAGCCGCGTGGCGACCAGCCCGAAGCTATTGAACAGCTTTGTGAAGGGCTCAAAAAAGGATACAAACATCAGGTGCTGCTGGGCGTGACCGGGTCCGGTAAGACATTTACCATGGCCAACGTTATTCAGAAGATTCAAAAACCTACGCTGGTACTGGCGCACAATAAGACGCTGGCCGCACAGCTTTACAGCGAGTTTAAGGAGTTTTTCCCGCATAACGCGGTCGAGTATTTTGTCAGCTATTACGATTATTATCAGCCGGAGGCGTACATCCCTCAGACTGATACCTATATTGAAAAAGACGCCACTATTAATGAAGAAATTGATCGTCTGCGTCACGCAGCCACTTCATCACTATTTGAGCGGCGTGATGTCATTATTGTAGCCAGTGTTTCATGTATCTACGGCCTCGGTTCGCCGGAAGATTACAATGCTCTGACTCTGTCGCTTAAATATGGCGACTTCAGAGATCGGGACAAAATTTTGCGCAAACTGGTGGGCATTCAATATACCAGGAACGATCTCGGATTCGGCCGCGGCACGTTCAGGGTGCGCGGGGATGTTATTGAGATCATTCCGGTTTACGGTGAGAATATCATCCGAATTGAGTTATTTGGAGACGAAGTTGATCGAATCGTGGAAGTTGATCCGCTGACCGGCGAAATTCTGCGTAAGCTGGACGAAGTCAAGATCTATCCGGCCAGCCATTATATTACGAGTGAAGAAAAGAAGAAGCGGGCGCTGGAGACGATTGAGGCGGAGCTGGAGGAGCAGCTGGCTTACTTTAATAGTCAGGGAAAGCTGCTGGAAGCGCAACGGCTGGAGATGCGCACCCGGCATGATCTGGAAATGATTGCCGAGGTTGGTACGTGCAGTGGTATCGAAAACTATTCCAGGCATTTGACCGGGCGTGCTCCGGGAGAAGCGCCGGCTACTTTATTGGATTATTTCAATGATGATTTTCTGTTATTCATAGATGAATCGCACGTTTCGGTGCCGCAGGTGGCGGCGATGTTCGGGGGCGACCGTTCACGTA
Source organism: Bacillota bacterium (assembly GCA_050942765.1). GTDB lineage: Bacteria > Bacillota > UBA4882 > UBA4882 > UBA4882 > UBA4882. The sequence goes on from JBMNNY010000001.1 coordinate 26,883, forward strand.
AGTTGAATCTAGTCGAGCACGGGTTTCGGCTGCCGTCTGCCCTCGATAACCGCCCGCTGACACTGGGTGAGTTTGAAAAGCGTATTAACCAGGTAGTTTATGTTTCTGCAACGCCAGCACCGTATGAAATGTCGCGCGCTGAACAAGTCTGCGAGCAAATCATCCGACCGACCGGATTGGTTGATCCGGCGGTGGAGGTGCGGCCTGTACAAGGGCAGATCGATGACTTGATTGCTGAAATCAAAGTGCGCGCGGAACGCAATGAACGCGTACTGGTTACCACCCTTACCAAGAAGATGGCGGAGGATTTGACCGATTATCTTCAGGAAGCAGGTATCAGGGTGCGCTATATGCACTCTGAGATCGAAACCCTCGATCGGGTGGTCATTATTCGGGATTTGCGCCTTGGCAAGTTCGATGTGCTGGTCGGAATCAATTTGTTACGTGAGGGACTTGACCTGCCGGAAGTGTCATTGGTGGCCATTTTGGATGCTGACCGAGAAGGATTTCTGCGCTCGGAGACGTCCCTGATTCAGACGATCGGCAGAGCAGCCCGTAATGTTCAGGGCCTTGTAATAATGTATGCCGACAATATTACGGATTCGATGCATAAGGCTATTAATGAGACCGAGCGCCGGCGGCGCAAGCAGATGGAGTTCAATGAAAAGCACGGCATAACTCCTGAGACTATTCATAAGGAAGTACGTGCTATTATCCAGGCAGCGGAAGCCGCTGAAGAGAAAGTGGCATATCAGGTGACTTCTAAACCTGGTATGACCTGGGAAGAGATTGAAGTGGTCGCCAATAGGCTGGAAGAGGAGATGTTGGCGGCCGCCAAGGACCTGGATTTTGAGCGTGCAGCCAAGCTACGCGACGAAATGCTGGAATGGCGGAAACTGCTTCCGTCCACGGATGAGAAGATTCGTCCGGCAGGTGGCGGCAGGGGTGCTGGACGTGCCGCGGCGGGTGTCGGGAGTACTGGAAGCGCCGGTGGCGCCGGTGGTGCCGGCGGTGTTGGTGCTGGTGGCGTTGGTGGTGCTACGGGCACAGCGGACACAGCGGACTCAGAGCGTAGGCGCGGGTATGGACGCGGACGCAGTGGCGGTCGCGGACGCGGCCGGAAATAGGTGGAGCATGTACACACAGGCTACACAGAAGACCCACAAGAGATGCACAAAAGGTGCGCATAGCGTGCACATATGATACACATTAGGTGCACATGAGAAGCGCATAAGGTGCGCATATGATCTTCCGGGAGCTCGCCACAGGTTCACAAGGATAGCAATAGATAACAGATAACAGCAGATACACAAGGGCTGCACGGATGGTGCACAGGTAATTCACAGGTAGCGTGATGCAATGGATCACCGTTCAGTGGAGACGTTGGAGGTTAAGTTTTTGTATGAATAAAGACAAAATTGTTCTGCACGGGGCACGCGAGCATAATCTTAAAAATATTGATATTGAGATACCACGCGATAAAATGGTCGTCATCACAGGCCTTTCCGGGTCTGGAAAATCATCTTTGGCATTTGACACAATCTATGCCGAAGGTCAGCGGCGCTATATTGAATCCTTGTCATCATATGCACGGCAATTTTTAGGACAGATGGACAAGCCGGATGTGGATTACATCTCCGGTCTTTCGCCATCGATTGCCATTAATCAGAAGACGACCAGCAACAACCCGCGCTCCACTGTCGGAACGGTGACCGAAATCTATGACTATCTAAGGCTGTTATATGCACGGATCGGGATTCCGCATTGTCCGGAATGCGGGAAGGAAATACGTTCGCAGACAGTAGAGCAGATGGTGGATCAGGTTATCACCATGCCGGAAGGCACCAGAATACAGGTGCTGGCACCGGTAGTACGTGGTCGCAAGGGTGAATATCAAAAGCTATTTGAAGATTTGCGCAAAGATGGCTATGTGCGTGCCATCGTCAATGGCGAAATGCATGAGTTGACTGATGAGATCAAGCTGGAAAAGCAAAAGAAACATGAGATCGATGTTGTAATCGATCGCCTGGTTGTCAGACCGGATATTGCCTCGCGTTTGGCGGATTCTCTGGAAACAGCGCTACGCCTGGCCAAGGGTATTGTAGTGATTGATGTCCTTGGTGATAAAGAAGGCAAGGGCGGTTCGCAAATTATTTTCTCGGAAAACTTTGCCTGTCCAGATTGCGGCGTGAGTTTCGAGGAAATCACACCACGCATGTTTTCATTTAATAGCCCGTATGGCGCTTGTCCTTCCTGCGCAGGTCTGGGCTTCAAAATGGAAATCGACCCGGAACGCGTGATCAATCCCGAACGCTCCATTGAAGACGGCGGTATTCTGCCGTGGAGTTCGGATCCGGGTTCCTTTTCGCTACAAATTCTGCAGGCAGTTTGCGTTCACTGTGGCATCGATTCGTCGAAACCGCTTGGCGAGTATACCATGGAGCAACTGCAGCCGATTCTCTATGGCACCGGGAAAGATAAGGTGCATGTGGTTTACGAGAATGACGGGCGCAGATGGGAGCAGAACAACCGGTTTGAAGGGGTCATTCCAAATCTGGAGCGTCGTTATCACCAGACACAGTCGGAGTGGATGAAAGCCGAAATCGAGAAGTATATGTCCACCAAGCCCTGTCAGGAATGCGGTGGCGCGCGGTTGCGTCCGGAGAGCCTGGCGGTAAAGATTGGCGGTTTGTCAATCCGGGATGTCAGCACGTTATCGATTATAAAGTGTAAGGAATTTTTCGCAGGGCTGGAGCTGAGCGAACGCGAACGTTTCATTGCCCGCCAGATTTTGAAGGAAATCAATGAGCGACTGGGCTTCCTTATCAATGTGGGACTTGATTATCTGACACTGGACCGCATGGCAGGCACATTGTCGGGTGGCGAGGCGCAGCGTATCAGGCTGGCAACGCAGATCGGTTCCAGTCTGGTCGGTGTGTTATATATTCTGGATGAGCCAAGCATCGGACTGCATCAGCGCGACAATATCCGCCTGATCAATGCATTACATGGCTTGCGAGATTTGGGCAATACCGTAATCGTGGTCGAACATGATCAGGAGACAATGGAGTATTCGGACTATATCATCGATATTGGGCCGGGAGCCGGTACCCATGGCGGTGAAGTGGTGGTGGCCGGGACAATCGACGAGATTAAAGCCTGTGAAGCTTCCATTACGGGGCAGTACTTGTCCGGAAAGCGCAGTATTCCGGTGCCTTCGCAGCGCCGGGCCGTGGAAAAGGGCTATTTGGAGATCAAGGGTGCGCGTGAGCATAACCTGAAGAATATTGACGTCAAGATTCCACTCGGTGTTATGACTTGTGTGACCGGAGTTTCAGGTTCCGGCAAGAGTACCTTGATTAACGGGATTCTTTATCAGAGGCTGGCGCGAGATTTGAACCGCGCGAATACTAAACCCGGCGACCACGATGATTTGATCGGCTGGAAGAATCTTGACAAGGTGATTGAAATTGATCAGTCACCGATTGGCAGGACACCGCGTTCCAATCCGGCCACTTATACCGGGGTGTTTGATAACATTCGCGAAGTTTTCGCCCAGACGGTAGAGGCAAAGGCGCGCGGGTATACGGCCAGCCGTTTCAGCTTTAATGTCAAGGGCGGACGCTGTGAGGCCTGTCATGGAGACGGCATCAATAAGATTGAGATGCATTTCCTGCCGGACGTATATGTTCCCTGTGATGTATGCAAAGGCAAGCGGTATAACCGCGAAACACTGGAAGTCAAGTATAAGGGGAAAAACATTGCGGACGTTTTGGAAATGAGAGTGGAAGAGGCTCTGGAGTTTTTTCAGAACGTGCCGAAAATTCATCGGAAGATTCAGACCCTTTTTGATGTAGGTCTGGGCTATGTGCAGCTGGGTCAGCCTGCTACGACGCTTTCGGGTGGCGAGGCGCAGCGTGTCAAACTGGCTACTGAGTTGTCGCGACGCAGCAATGGCGGCACGATTTATATTCTCGATGAACCCACTACGGGATTGCATTTCGCAGATGTCCATAAGTTGCTGGATGTTTTGCAGGCTTTGGTGGACGCCGGCTCAACAATGGTGATTATTGAGCACAATCTCGACGTCATTAAGCAAGCCGACTATATCATCGATCTCGGCCCGGAGGGCGGCGAGCGGGGCGGTACGGTGATTGCCTGCGGGACTCCGGAGGAAGTGGCGCAGGTGGAAGCTTCGCATACCGGACGCTTTTTGCGTAAGGTGCTGCCCGACTGGGAGAGGGCGGCAGCGAAGGGGACAGCGGCTGTGCCGGCGGTGGCGAAGACAAAGGCGACAACAACTGCGACAAAAGCGGCGGCGACAGCGAAGGAGACGGCTGCCGCGAAGACGACAAAAGCGACCAAGAAAGAAAAGGCAACAAAAACGACCAAGACAACGAAGACGAGCGCAACAGCAGGTGCCGCGACGGGAGCGGCTAAATAGCCCCTTGATATTCGATATTTATGAACGTGAACGTGCGAGCGCATAGCAATGCGCTCGTTTTTTGTGCGCCTAAAAAGGAATGGGAACGCTAAAAAAGAATGAGTGATAAAAGCAAGTCTGTCCCCAAACGGATCAAAATAAGCTGATTGGGGACAGTCCCCAATCGTTCAAAATGATCCATTTGGGGACTGTCCCCAATCGGGTCAAATCGGTCCAAATAAACCTGTCCCCAATGGATGTCCCCAATGGATCGACTGTCCCCAATGGATCGATCGGTGGAGGTTGAGGCGATGGTTACACAAGAAGAGCTTAGTAAGATTCCGGCGAAGCCGGGGGTCTACCTGATGAAGAATGCGGAAGGCCGCATCATTTACGTTGGCAAGGCGGTCTCTTTGCGCAACCGTGTGCGGCAGTATTTTCAGGCGTCGCGTAACCCTGGAAAGCGCATTGAGTCGATGATTGCGCAGATTGAATCGTTGGAATACATCGTTACGGACAGCGAAGTCGAAGCCCTAATTCTTGAGAATAACCTCATTAAGAAGCATCGTCCGCGCTATAATGTTCGTTTGCGTGATGATAAGCAGTATCCGTTTATCCGGATCTCGATGGAGGAAGAGTATCCCAGGATTATGATTGTCCGTCGGGCCAAAAAGGATGGTTCGCGCTATTTCGGACCCTACACCGATTCGCAAGCTGTCAGAGATACCATTGCGCTGATTCGCCGCATTTTCCCGATTCGAAATTGCGGCAGAGATATTAATCCCGGAGCGGAGGAACGTGCCTGCCTGAATTACCACATCAACCGCTGTCTGGCACCCTGTATCGGTGCTGTAACGAAGGAAGCTTACCGCGACATGATTCATCAGATTATCATGTTCCTGGAAGGTCGCCAGGAAGAAGTGGAGCAAAAACTGGAGAAAGCGATGAACGAGGCGTCGGAAGAGCTTGCGTTTGAGCGCGCTGCCGCCTATCGCGACAGGCTGCAGGCAGTGCGTAAAGTCATTGAGAAGCAAAAAATCGTCTCAACCGTAATGGAAGACATGGATGTAATCGCATCCGCCTCGGAAAGGACATTCAGTATCGTCCAGGTGTTCCAAATCAGGGGCGGAAAACTGATCGGGCGGGAGCATTTCTTAATGACGGAAGGGACAGAGACAACCCAGGAAGAGTTGATCCAGGCCTTTATTAGCCAGTATTATTCCGAAGTAGCCCTCATTCCCAAAACTATTCTGACTCCTTGCCATATTGATGGTGAGGAGACAGTTACAGAGTGGCTACGGACGCTCAGAAAAGGAGCAGTCAATTTGAGTGTCCCGCAGCGCGGCGAGAAAAAAGAATTGATGCATCTGGCAGAGGAAAATGCCACCGAGCTGCTCCGACAGGCGCGCATCCAGCGTGAACAGCAGGAACGTGAAAAAGGAACAGCTCTCAGTGATTTGCAGCAAATGCTGGGCCTGGGAGTACTGCCGGATCGTATTGAAGCCTACGATATCTCCAACTTCCAGGGGAACGAGACAGTGGCTTCAATGGTTGTCTTTGAGGATGGCATCGCGCGCCCCGACCAGTATCGGAAATTCCGGATTCGTACGGTGGAAGGACCAAATGATTTTGCATCCATGCAGGAAGTGATCCGGCGTCGTTTCAAACGCGGCCTTGAAGAAAGAAATGATGCCGTGCTGGCGCGGGAGGGCAAGTTTGCCCGCTTTCCGAGCCTGGTCTTGATTGACGGCGGCGTGGGTCAGCTGAATGCAGCCCGCGAAGTGATGGAGGAACTGGGACTGGGTCACCTGGAAACTATTGGCCTGGCTAAAAGAGAAGAAGAAGTATTTCGTCCCGGGAACCCAACTCCATTTATTCTGCCGCGCGATTCGGCGGCACTGCATCTGCTGCAGCAAGTGCGTGACGAAGCGCACCGTTTTGCGATTACTTATCACCGAAAGTTGCGTGACAAACGTACCACCCAGTCGCTGCTGGATTCAGTGCCTGGTATCGGGCCGACCCGCAAAAAGGCGCTTATTAAGAAATTCGGCTCTTTGCGAGGAGTGCGGCTGGCAACCATTGAGGAGCTGCAGGAAGTTCCGGGCATTAGCCGTGAACTGGCAGAGGCCATTAAAGATATTGTCGGGTCCATGTAATGTCGTGTCTGGATTAGGAAGAAGCTCTGCATCAAAAAAATTAATGCGCATATTAAATTTATTAATTATAATGTTGACATGTAATAACATCTTTTTTATAATGAAGCCATGGAACCTTAATTTCCATCTGCGGGGTATGCAGCAAAGGAAGGAGGTTTTTGGATGCAAACCAAAATGGTGGGACGCTGCCCGATTTGTAACAATCCTTTGAAAATCACCAAGCTGGGCTGCGATAGATGCGGGATCACCCTGGAGGGCCAGTTTACCGGGTGCCGCTTCTGCCAACTGAGCAGCGAGCAGCGGACATTTGCTGAAGTGTTTATTAAATGCCGCGGCAGTATTAAAGATGTAGAAAAAGAACTGGGGATCTCTTATCCTACGGTGCGTGGGCGGCTCGATAACCTGATCGAAGCATTGGGCTATAAAGTCGAACATGTAGTTGATGATGATGAAGTGGCTAAGAAACGCAGACAAGTTCTGGACTCCTTGTCCAAAGGCGAGATGACGCCGGAAGAAGCCATTCAATTGCTTAAAAACCGGGAATAGCATGCGATGCGCATATGGCATAGTGCGCAAGGCGTACCGCATAGCGCATAAGTCATAGCAAATAGCGCATAACGCACAACGCACACCGCATAGCGCATAGCGCGCAAAGCGCATGACTGAAATAACGTGCGATTAGTCCAATACTTATCGAAGGAGGGAACGGCGTGGAAGAAGAACGCCTTATGATCCTAAAGATGCTGGAAGAAGGCAAAATTACCAGCGAAGAGGCTGCTGCTTTATTTGATGCTTTGGATGATCATGCAGAAAGAGTAGTCACAATCATTCCTCCTCAGGTACATGTGCACACCGATGACGAGAACAGTGGCGAGTGTTGCGAATGCGACGCAGAAGACGCCTGGGATGAATTCAGCCGCCGCATGGAGGATTTCGGCGAAAGAGTTGGCAAAGCTGCCGAAGAATTGAGCGAAAGACTAAGCGACAAATTTTCGCGGTTGGGCGAAGAATTAGGAGAGCGTGCCTATGGCTTTTCTTTTGGGAACTGGCTGTTTGGTGCGAACTACCGATTTGATGATACCATTTCCTCCGATACGTTCGGCACTCAGGAAGGTTGCCTGGAAGTGGAATTGAGGGGCGTTAATGGCAACCTTACCATCTCCACCTGGGATGGAACCGGGATGCTGGCTGAAATACGCAAGTCGTTGCGAGCTGGCAGTGAGGAAGAGGCCATCGAACACAGCAAAAAAATGATTATATCCGAGATCACTCCCCAGCGTTGCTGTTTGGTGGCTCGCGATCAGCACAACGCCTCGGCCAGCATCAAGTTACATGTGCCAAAGAATCGGCAGTATAAGCTGGTAATCAGAACAACCAATGGTAACATTCGCATTAACGACATTGAGGCTCTGACAGGCGACATCGTGACAACGAACGGAAAAATTCTGTTTGGGGATTTCAAAGGTGAGACTTTGCGTTTCCACTCGACCAATGGCCGGATTAGCGGTGATTTGAGTGCAGAAGGCTGCGAGGCTACTACCGTCAATGGTCGCATTGAAATCGAGCTTGACGGTACGCCAGGAGGCAATTATCAGCTCAGAACGACAAACGGCCGTATCGAGCTTGGTGTTCCCAGTGCATGGCCATGTATGATCGAAGCCAGAAGCAACTGGGGTTCAATTGATATCGACCTCGACAACTTGACATATCATGAACGGACGACATCTTCCGCCGGAGGAAATAAGCGCATCAGAGCCAGCCGCACCGGTCAGGGGAATGCTTCCGAACTAAGGCTGCTAACTTCGAATGGCTCGATCAAAATTAGGAAGCGTGGTGTATCACATGAATGAAGAGCGACTGAAAATTTTGGAAATGGTTAGCGCCGGCCAGATTTCCAGTGAAGAAGGAATGCGGCTTTTGGAAGCTTTGGACAGCGCTCAGGAAGCCGAAGCCGGAAAGTCAACGAGCAGAGCACTTAATGCTTACAATACGAATTCCGATAACACCCGGCCAGCAGGCGGCTCCGGCAGGGCTGGACGCATGCTGCGGATACGGATTGAGGAAGTGGATGGCTCCAAAGTTAACGTGAATGTTCCGCTTGGCCTGCTGAGGAGTCTAGGCAAACTCACCAGTCTGGTACCGAATAATGTCAATGAAAAGCTCATTGATCAGGGGATTGATCTGGCGAATCTTGATATTGACGCAATCCTGGAGGCCATAAGCAGCGGTGTCAGTGACGGACATCTGGTCGATATTAGTGAAGCGGAAGGCAACAAGGTTTCAATTTACATCGACTAATCACGTAATCATGCACTGACGGAGTGATGGCAATGCGTCGCAATCTATTTATGATCATTGACATCAGAGACTCAGATTCGCAGAAGGGGTTCAAAATGCCGATTCCCATTTTTGTATTGGGGAATGCCCTTGAAGCAGCCGATGATCTGATTAATTTGCTGAGCCTGTTTTTGCCGCACAAAATGAAAAAGCTGCTGAACATACATGGGCTGGAAATCCCCAATCTGGTGGGAGCGGCCTTTGCAGCCATAGAAGAAATTCGTGAATGTGGCAGTTTTATGCTGGTTGAGGTGCAGGATGCGAATGGCGCAGGTGTTCGCATTCGGCTAATTTGATCACATTTGAATCGCGACAACAATCGTAATTACAATCGCAATTGGAAATACAATCAGAATTTATTTGAATCAATTTTAGCCTAATTACGTACTATTATTGGGAGGTTGTTGACATGGCTTTACGGAAGCGATTTGGCGGGGCATTGGTGCTGATTTCGCTGGGCGTCTTTTTCTTGCTGATCAATTTTAATGTGATTCCGTGGGACCTCAAGAAACTCTGGCCGATCATTTTAATCGTACTAGGAATTGCGGACCTATTTGGACGCTAAAATATTATTGTTAGAAAGGGGGGCCGCGAAATGGTGTTAAGAAGATGGATCATACGCTGGGTGGGCTATTTGCTTGGCTTACTAGTTGTTGCCAATGTAGCCCCGGAGGTGGTGCGTTTTGCGGAACCCAGTTTGGTAGTACCGGCGGCACTGATTATGATGCTAGTCGATGTTACGCTTAAGCCGTTACTATATCTGATTGCACTACCTTTTAGCCTGATTACCATGGGAGTCTTTTCGATTTGCATTAATGCATGGATGCTGATGCTCAGCGCCGGCTTATTGCCCGGATTCGAAATTTCGAGTTTCTGGGGTGCGCTGCTGGCCTCCCTGCTGATCTTGCTGATCAGTCGTATTGTTCGGTCCTTGTTCCGGTTGGAAAAGATCGAAGTCAGCTAATACCGGGCTCCTGCTTAATTCCTCCCCTCTTACTGGGCCGTAAGGGGGGAGGGTTATTATTTCTGGAGGAGAATTACTTATGAGATCGAAATAGTACCTATAGGGTAGAAAATAGCAGTATGTGGCACGCATAGACGAAACAGATCGTGATGCGCATAGACGAAACAGGACGTGGCGCACAACGTGGCACACGTAGAACGAATTAAAGCAAGACACGCAACGGAGGGGCAGTATGCCGTTCTATCAACTCGTGGCAATGGATCTGGACGGAACTTTATTGACAAGTGACACCAAAATAACTCCGCGCACCCGGAAAGCTTTGCAGGACTGTGCGGACTCCGGGGTCAAAGTTGTCTTTGCTTCGGGCAGAATGCTCGGCTCAATTGCCAAAGTCGCTGATCAGGCATCATATTTGTCAGGAGTCATTGCCTATAATGGCGCGTTGATTGCGGAATGGCCCTCCAGAAGTATTGTGCGCGAGACACCAATTCCCGGCATCTTGGCGCGCCGTCTAGTGACGGATTTGAAAAAGAGCGGCGTGCATATCAATGTTTATCTTAATGACACCCTCTATATTGAAGAGCTTAATGAAGCAGCCCGTAATTATTGTAGAAATACAGCTGTTGAACCTTCCATAGCCAACTTCGATGAACTGCTCAACCGCAGAGCAGCGAATCCCACGAAAATTCTTATTATCGGAAAGCCGGAAGAGCTCGATGTTATGGCAGAAGAATATCGCGCAGGCTATCCGGAATTGCATGTTACCAAATCACGGCCTCATTTTCTGGAATTCACGGTTTCAGGTATCAACAAAGGAACAGCCCTTAAAGAGCTTGCAGAACTGCTGGGGATCGCTCGCGAGCGAGTTGTCGCTATCGGAGATGCCCCAAATGATCTGGATATGATCAAGTATGCTGGCATGGGGGTCGCGGTCGGCAACTCTTTTGAACAGGTGAAAGCAGAAGCTGATCTTATAGCTCCTTCCAATGATGAGGAAGGTGTAGCCTGGGTGATTGAGCGATATATTCAGAGAGGGTGACCAAGCCGTGATTGTCACTGTTGGATTTAACTTAGGAATCGAAAGCAAGTACACTGTTGAAAGCCTCGGGCGGAGTGCGGGCGCTGGCGGTCCCATTCCAGCTTTGGCAACAGAACATGGCGCTTTTGGTGGCGCAATTGCAGCAACCCGTGTGGCTGTTGAGTTGGGGGAAGAGACTATTGTCACCGGAATAGCTGGCGGAATGACTGGCAAGTGGCTTTGTGAGATACTGACCAAGGATCGCATTACACATGACTTTTGGCAGATTGATGAAAATACGCCCCAAAACCTGATTATTGTTGATCAAGAAACGCAGTGTTCTTACCGGATCAATCAGCATGGGCTGAATTTAGATCCGGGCGTTGCGAGTGCAGTGGTTGACGGAGTATCAGATAAGATCAGGAGCTTATCAGAAACAGGTGGAGTGACAATCTTTTCCGGAGCGCTGCCTTCCGGTTTGACTACTGATTTATACAGCGGCTTAATACGAAAGGTAGCCCAGCATAGGGCGACTACGGTGCTTAATACCGAGGGCGTGAACCTTCGGGAAATGCAGTCAGCGCGTCCTTATCTGCTCGTAGTCTCGCGTGCGAAATTGGAAGCCTGGCTTGGCATGCAGAATTGCGCTTTGGATCAGCTGCTGGAAGGTGTCATTCAATTATCGCTGGCTGGCAGTGAAATAGTAGCGCTGTCTTTAGGGACTGATGGGGCTGTGGTGGCCTGGGGCAAGGACGTATATCTGGCACAGCCGCCGAATGTTAATGCCGCTAATTATGAAGGATGCGAAGATACTCTGACGGCCGGTTTTGCCGTAGGGCTGGCCCGGCGCTGGGGTGCTCAGGAAACCATCCGCACGGCCATGGCCGCAGTGATCGCCAATGAGATCGCTCCCAAGCCCGGACGACTTAGATTGCTGGACGTGGAAGCATTATGGGAGCAGGTACAGGTGAGCAGGATCTGATGAAGCGCTGAGGGTCTGAGAGGCGTGAGGGGCGAGTGGGGCGAGTGGGGCGAGTGGCGCGTGCGGGAAATGAAGCACGGGGCGGCATACCCATAGCCCCGCACTGAGTAATGGGTAATGGGTTGGAATACTAGATGGATGGAAGCAGCGCCGCTGAGGCAATCAGCGGTTTTTTTATTTGCTGGGCGGTGCAATATGGAAAAAATGGCGGTAGTTCGCAGCAGGAATCGCAAAAGCGATTTCGAATTTAGTATCCCGAGTTATGTAAACGATATTATGTTAACTATAATCGAGAATTATGACCGCCGATCTGTCAATTCGATACCATCGTGATGTAGTGGAAAATAGTGATTCACATGGTATAAGATACCGGGAACTTGACAGAAGGAAATAAAGTTTAGGGGCAGAATTAGTTAACATAACATCGGCGATCAGATTCATCGCAACACATTATTGCATAATAGCAGCGCATAACAACAGCGCAAATCATCAACGCAATTTATCAATGCAATTTATCCACGCAACTTTATGATTAAGTTTACCGTTCCGCACAGGCGGGCTTACGGCAGAAAGGAGGTGAACCTTGGTAAACCGTTTGTCAGCCACCGGAAGGGTAATTAAAAGACGCAGCACAAATCAAGCTTAGACGCAGCAAACTACGCAGCAATAATCACGGCAATTATGACAGCCGGAGGAAGAAATAGAGGTAACTTGGAGACTTTATTCCTCCTCCAGACACAGCAGCAAACTTCAGGCAAATGCACTCTAAACACACTACTAGATCTACCAAGGAGGAACAACAATGAAAAAACTAATCCCTGTTCTCGTTGCAGCATTGATCCTGATGTTGGCTTCTCCGGTCTTTGCGGCCGAAGTCAAAGTCACTGGTTCCGTTTCAGGTATTACAGGGTATGAAGGCGGACTGTTCTACGAGGGTGGCGCTACGATAGGCGCTGAAGCTCAGATCACTGATAACATCAAAGCCGGTATCGGCTTCAACTTCAGCAATGGTCTGACTGACACCATCCAGAACGGTATGTCATGGTCGGATTTCGCAGCGATGGTTGACAAAGCGTATATTGAAACCAGCGGCGCTTTGGTAACCGGTCTGCCCAGCATGACCACCCGTCTTGGTACTCAGGAAATCGGTTACTCGATTTTCAATGCCTACAACATCAAAGGCGAAGGTATCGGTATTAGAGACCTTGCAATTGGCCCCGTAGCCCTCGCCGGATTCCAGTCCTGGAATCCTGCTGAGCAGGTTCGTGGTGGTCAGATTAGCGTCAATCCGCTCGAAGGACTGAGCGTTGCCGCTAACGTAATTCACGCCGGCGCCGATGATACCCAGCAGCTTTCCGCTGCTCTCGAGGCCGCTGTGCAGCCGATCGAGCCGCTGACAATCAACGCTGCTATGGGTTATATGCATGATGCTGATGATCCGGCATTTGCATTCGCAGGTGGCGCTGAGTATCAGGTGCTCCCGTACCTCGGTGTGCACGCTGGCGCTCGTAAAATCGATACCAACTACGCTCCGCGTTATATGTACTCCAAGCTCTCCAACAATGAAATCGGCTTCAACGGTGGTGTAACCGTTTCTGCTTTCGGCGCAACCCTGGATACCAACGTCGACTACGCTAAGGCAATCGAAGTAGTCGGTGAGATGGACGAAGTCGTCTACACTGGTGAGATGACCCTTGAGCGTCCGTTCTCAGTTGCTGGTATGAACTTCACTCCGTCTTATGCTCTGACCCTGAGCAAGGCCGACGAAGGCGAAATCGGTATCACTGAGCATGTACTTTCACTCGGTTACGAAGCCCCGAACAGCCTCACTATCACCGGTGGCGTCGACATTACCGATCTGGAAGACATCAAACCGTTCGTAAACGCTGCGATGGAAGTGGAATTCTAAGCCTAGCTTAGAGTTCAGTGGGTTCTGTGTGAGCCCCGCCCAGAAGGAGCTCAACTGAACCAAGGGTATCTAATCGAATCTGAATCAGAATAGCTTCAGGAACAGGCCGGCTCAATAAAAGAGTCGGCCTGTTTTGTCGCGGTGTTTTGCAGGCGGTGTTTTGCGTAACGGTGTTTTGGGAGCGGTTGCGGCGGGTGGTTGCGGGAGTGGTTGCGGCGGGTGGTTGCGGGAGCGGTTGCGGCGAGCGGTTGCGGCGGGAGGTTGCGGGAGCGGTTGCAGCGGGTGGTTGCGGGAGCGGTTGCGGCGAGCGGTGCGTTGCGAGTGGTGCGCGACGCACCGTGCGCGGTGTGCGATACGCGGTGTACGGCGTGCGGTGCGCGACGCGTGCAAGCGCCGGTGCAGGTTTAGATTTGATAAATCGCAGGATAATATAGAAGCGGCGCTTTGTCAGCGACAGCTCCTTATCGGCGATGGCAATGATATTTGCGACGGCGAAGGTATTTGCAGCGGCAACGGTGACAGCACTCTGCCAATGACAGCTCCTTATCAAAGAAGGAAGAAAAAGCCACAGGTAGAAAACTAAAATTGAAAGAATGACGAGAGTGAAAATAATCAAATTGTAATGGGGGTTAATATGGTGATAAATTTGGATGATCAAAATGCCATTACAGCACTGGATCCAGGTGGCATGGGAAAAGCCATTTCCGCGTTTGCCGATCAATGCCGGAAGGCTCGCCAAATTGGGAAAGCAGCTGAAATACCGGATAATTATCGGGATGTAGATAATATTGTCGTGCTGGGTATGGGAGGTTCCGCAATCGGAGGGGACTTAATCCGATCGCTGTTTGAAGGGGAACTCACCAAGCCTTTCCAAGTCAACAGAGATTATGATATACCGGCGTTTGTGGGGCCGCAGACACTGGTGGCGGCTTGCAGCTATTCTGGCAATACTGAGGAAACGCTTTCGGGATATGCGGAAGCCCGGCGTAAGGGAGCCAAGATTATCGCGTTTTGCACGGGTGGTAAGTTGAAGGAGCTTGCCGAGGCCGACGGCTATCCGTTGGTTTTGATCCCAGGAGGGCTTTCCCCGCGGGCGGCGCTGGGATACTCGTTTCATCCAATTATGGCAGTCCTGGAAAAGCTGGGGTTCCTGTCGCCCAAGGATCGCGAGTTTGATGAGATGCTGACCGTGGTGGAGCAGATTCAGGTGCGTATGGATGTGGCAGTGCCCGAGACTGAGAATTTCGCCAAACAGCTGGCGCGCAAAGTATTTGGCAAGCTGCCGGTGATTTATGGGGCCGGTGGTTGGCGCACTACAGTGGCGGCCCGCTGGAAGGGTCAGTTCAATGAGAACGCCAAGAACATAGCATACTGGAACGCATTCCCGGAACTTAATCATAATGAGACGGTCGGGTGGGAAGCGCCAGCAGAAGTTAATGTTTTGGCGCATGTCATCATTTTACGAGATCGCGAGGAGCCGCCACGTCTGGCCAAGCGCGTGGAAGTCACGCGCGAGCTGATGTCCTCTGCAGTGGCGGGCTTTACGGAGATCAGGGCTGAAGGGACGTCCGCGTTGGCGAGAATGTTTTCACTGGTATATGTCGGTGATTTCGTAAGCTATTACCTGAGCGCTCTGAATGGCATTGATCCATCGCCAGTGCGGGTGATTGATAAGCTTAAGGCCGAGTTGGCGAAGCTGGGCTGAGCCGGAGAAGGGCTGGGATAGGCTTGGATAGGCCTGGATAGGCCTGGATAGGCTGGGAACTGGCGGGCTGGGGGTGACCTTTGATATGACAACTCTGGATGTGGCGCGCGCGGGAGATCGCGGGCAGCCGCTTGATGCGCCGCGCAATGAAGATCACAACAGGCGTAAGAAAGAGCGATGGGCAATTGGAGTGGATCTGGGAGGCACAAAAGTTGCTGTGGCGGCGGTGTCCAGTACCGGGCATCTGGTGGGGCGCCACCAATCCCGCACATTGAAGGGCGTCCCGCCGGAAGAGTCTTTAGCCGCGATTGTGCAGTTAGTGGAACAAGCCATACGCGACGGTGGCATTGATCGCGCCGTCATAGACGGTATTGGAGTGGGAGCGCCTGGTCCGCTAAATTCTGCCACGGGAGTGATCCATTTCGCGCCGAATCTGGGATGGGAGAATGTCGCAGCCGGCCCGTACTTTACCCAAAGCTTCCCGGGTATCCCGGTAAAGCTTGAAAATGATGCGAACGCGGCAGCATTAGGAGAGTATCGCTTTGGGGCCGGCCGCGGCGTGCGTCATATGGCTTATGTAACTGTCAGCACCGGAGTGGGGGGCGGCTTTATTCTGGACGGGAAGCTCTACACCGGCGCCACCGGCGGAGCTGGCGAAATTGGTCATATGACTGTGCAGCGGGAAGGTGGGCCGCGTTGCGGTTGCGGGAGGTATGGCTGTCTGGAAGCGGTTTCGTCCGGGACAGCGATTGCCCGCATGGCGCGGGAACATGTTGAGTCGGGTGGCGGGGGACTGCTGGCGAAGATGGCGGCCGTAAATATCGCCGCCGCTGGAGCAGTTGATGGAAAAGCCCCCTCTGAAACCATGGTGACCACTCAGGAACTTAAACCTATACGTCTTGACGCGACCGCAGTTGGTATTGCCGCGCGACAAGGAGATCATGCCGCCTGCAAGATTTTAGAAACAGCTTTTACATATTTGGGCCAGGGTCTGGCGACAGCGGCGAATTTGCTTGATCTGGAACTGATTATCATTGGCGGCGGTGTTTCGGCTCTTTGGGATCTGATGCTGCCTCATATCCAAAGAGAGCTCATTTCAGGGCGCATTCCGGGACTTCAAAACGATGTGCAAATTCGACGCGCCGAACTAGGTGCGGATGTTGGAATTTATGGCGCGGCAGCATTATTCGTGTGATTCATACCAGATGCGGGGCCGCGCCTGATGTGAATAGTGTCAGAAAGGATGGTTCGACATGCCGCTGAATATTGTTCAGAATAACATCGTCAATATGAAAGTGGATGCGATTGTCAATGCTGCCAATATGGCTCTACAAAGAGGCGGGGGTGTCTGTGGTGCCATTTTTGCTGCCGCAGGAGTTGAGCAGCTGCAGGCGGCATGTGATCGCATTGGCGGATGCGCGGTCGGAGAGGCTGTCATTACCAATGGGTTTAATCTTCCGGCTAAGTACATTATTCATACGGTAGGGCCAGTGTGGCGGGGCGGTGGCGAAGGCGAAGCTGTTCTGCTGCGCAAATGCTATATCAATTCATTGACGCTGGCCGTGCAGCATGATTGTGAATCTGTCGCTTTTCCATTAATATCGGCCGGGATTTTTGGTTATCCCAAAGATCAGGCTTTGCAGGTTGCAGTGGCCGCAATCAGAGACTTTCTGGCAGATCATGATATTGACATTTATCTGGTAATCTATGATAAGGAAGATTTCTTGCCGGACACCAGACTAGGTGCGGCAGTTAACAGCTATCTGGCAGAGAATCTCGCTCCGGATCATTCCAGAGATTATAATATTGTCAGGAACGTACCTGCCGCAGAAACAGAAGAGGCAGAAGAAAGGTATCAAGCCCTTACGGTAGGTGAAGTTTTTGGCGCGCCAATTCCTTCTCAGAGCAAGAGCCAGGCAGAAAAGCGCATCGGCGAATTGGAGCTCGATGAGACTTTTTCGGAAAAGCTTTTGCGCCTGATTGATGCCAAGGGTATGACTGATGTCGAGACCTACAAGAGAGCAAATATCGACCGCAAACTGTTTTCCAAGATACGCAGCAACAAAGAGTACAACCCGAGTAAGCCGACGGCCATAGCTTTTGCCATTGCCCTCCGGCTAAATCTTGATGAAACGCTCGATTTGCTTGGCAAAGCCGGTTATACTTTGTCGCCCAGCTTGCGCTCGGATGTGATTATTCGGTTCTTTATCGATAAAGGCATCTATGATATCCATCAGATCAATCTGTATTTATTTGAACATGATCAGGCGCTGCTGGGGGCTTAAAAAACTATTTGTCGCTTCGAAAGCGACCTTCGGGCTGGTTGGATTTGTTATCCTCTAATTGATCAATCAAGAACAAGGGGGATAACGATGAGAGCCAAAATTACCGAGTTAGTGTTTATCCTGGACAGAAGCGGATCGATGTCTGGACTTGAGGGCGACACAATCGGCGGTTTTAACTCTATGCTGGCCAAACAGAAGGAAGAATCGGGCGAGGCTATCGTAACTACTGTGTTATTTAATGATCGTTACGAGCTTCTGCATGACAGAACCGATATTAAGGGTGTTCGGCCTATTACTGAAAAAGAGTATTTTGTCGGCGGAAACACCGCCCTGCTCGACGCGATTGGGAAGACGATCAACAAAATCAGCAACGCTCAGAAACATATTTGTGATGAGCAGCGTGCTAACAAAGTTCTGTTCGTGATAATTACGGACGGGATGGAAAACTCCAGCCGCGAATTTAGTTACGACAAGATAAAGGGAATGATTGAGACTCAGAAGAAAGCACATGACTGGGAGTTCCTTTTTCTGGGGGCCAATATTGACGCCATTTCTGAGGCGGCGAAGATTGGTATAGGGGCGAACAGAGCTGTCAATTACCATGCTGACAGTCAAGGTACAATGCAAAACTTCAAAACACTTTCGAATGTCGTGACCTGTATGCAAGTGAGTAACGGCATTCCTGATGACTGGAAAAAGGACATTGAGGACGACTTTGAAAACCGTATTAATCGCAATAGCGATAAGCGCGGCAATCGGCAATAATCGCGATAATCGATAATAAACGCGACAATCGGTAATAACCGCAAAAACCGCAATAACCTCGATAGCCGCAACAACCGCGACAACTTCAATAACCGCAACAACCGCGATAACTGCAGTTAAAAAGGAAGCAAACTAATGGCGACCAAAAAGCCATCACCGCAAGGTGGTGGCTTTAATTTATTTCCCGGTAATCCGATCCCATAAAGATTTCGTTTTGGGATGGCGGTGGCGGGTATCTCCCCAGCCCTTAATGATCTCCTGAGTGTCGAGAGTCTCGATCTCGGGCGGCGCCTGCGGATCAGTAATTCCTTTGCGCAACTGCTCATTTTCCCAGGAAAGGCGGCGTAATTCACTTTTGAGAAGCGCGTTTTCCTCCAGAATAGCACCGCGCGCTCTTTCAAGCAAAGTTGCCTTTTCATAAGATTCGCGGTATTTCTGAGTAATCGATGCTAATTCGGTTTCCGCTTTCATAAGCTCCTGTAATATAGTTTCACGATTAGTAAGATCCGGCAGGGTGGACGTTTTGGCTCCGGCATCAGCTTCAGTCCCGGCTATGGCGCAGCCATCCCCGGCAGCCGTGACGGCGGCGGTACTGACTTGAGAGGTTGTCCGGCGTTTCAGCGATAAAAGATAAACTTTCAACTGCTCCGGAGTAACCGGACAGGCAAACCCGTAATAATCAACCAACTGCTGGAACTCGGCGGGCGTAAAACTCATGCGAATCATAGCCAATAGCATCAATCCTCCCACAGTTTTGGTTGAAGGAATATATCACCATTAT